>JBKHBT010000014.1:0-49454 GCA_046542255.1 Candidatus Zixiibacteriota bacterium
AAAATTATTTGAGGAAAAGAGAATGAAAGCAACATTATTTGAAGATATCGAACTTAAGGATGAAACAATTTCTCCTGTCCTGAAATGGGTCGGCGGCAAAAGGCAATTACTTGACGATATAGTCAGCCATTTGCCTTCAAGTTTTTCTTCATATTATGAACCTTTTGTAGGTGGTGGCGCTCTTCTTTTCCATTTACAACCTAAAAAAGCTGTAATAAATGATTACAATGAAGAACTTATTAATGTATATCATGTCATTAAAAATTACCCTAAAGAATTGATAGAGGATTTGCGTAAACATAAGAATACAACAGAATATTTCTATCAGATTAGAGCTTTGGATAGAAAGAAAGACTATTCTAAAATCTCTTCAATTCAAAGAGCTTCTCGTATTTTGTATTTAAATAAAACATGCTATAATGGACTTTATAGAGTCAATAAATCAGGTGAATTCAATACTCCTTTTGGTAGATATAAAAACCCTAACATTGTTAATCAAAGAACAATCGAAGCTGTTAGCTGTTATTTCAATAAAAATGATATCAGGATATTAAACACTGATTTTGAAAAAGCCTTAGTTGATGTCGATTCAAAGTCTTTTGTATATCTTGATCCACCATATGATCCTGTTTCCAATACTGCAAATTTTACAAGCTACAGCGACACTGGATTTGATAGAGATGAACAGATTAGACTAAAAAAGTTTTGCGATAGATTAAATAAAATTGGTGTAAAATTTCTGCTCTCCAATTCATCAACTGAGTTTATTAATGACTTATATAGTGAATATAATATTTTACTAGTTAAGGCCAAAAGAGCCATAAACTCGAATGCAAAAAGAAGAGGCAGCATCTATGAAGTCTTAGTGAAAAATTATTGATTATATATAAAACAAAATTAGGAGAGAAATTATGAGTAAAACTAAGAATGATGTTGCCTGGGAAAAGTTATTTGAAAAACATAATATCCTACAAGAAATAAAAAGTTACGGTTATTACAGAATTTCATCTTCTTCTATAAATGCTTATCGGCAGGCGCGTTTGATGGCTAAATTTGACTATTCTTCGCAACTACCAAAAGTTTTCACAGATAACAATTTAACAATATTGCCAGTTACTCGTGGTGAATATATGATCTCCCATTTCCAAATTTTTCATGAGTTTAATACTTCAAATCTTCAAATTAAAAAATTTCCTTTTCCCCATTATATAAAAAGCATCGATTATTCTAATATTACTAGCGAATCAACGGCTTTGAACTGTGCCTATACATCGGGCATGCTTGAAGATTTTTTAGATGACACTAAGGTTAAACCAACTGTCAGTGGCAGAATGGGCTCTAAAGATTTTTCTTTCAAAATTAAAAATCTAAATTCAACGATGCAAGTAGATGTAAAAAATTCACAAATCGAAATAGATGGAGGATATGAAGGCAGGAGATTTCTTTCTTTAATTGAAGCAAAAAATGTTCTATCTGAAGATTTTCTAATTAGACAAATTTATTATCCCTTCAGGTTATGGGAGAATAGAATTGACAAAGCTATAAAAAATATTTTTTTGACTTACTCAAATGGAATTTTTCATTTCAGAGAATATGCTTTCAATGATGTGAACTATTATAATTCTTTAAAGCTAGTTAAAGAAATGAAATATGTCATAGCAGATCAAAAGGTGTGTTTAGATACAATACAAGATATTCTTTCAAGTGTTTCCATTATAGATGAACCTTCAAACATACCTTTCCCACAAGCTGATTCTTTTGAAAGAATAATTAATCTTTGCGAATCATTGAATAAAGAAATTGAATTGAGCAAAGACGACTTAACTGAAAAATATGCTTTCACAGCTCGACAAACAGATTATTACACAAATGCAACTAGATATTTAGGCCTGGTCAAAAAATGTACTGATCAGAAGAATGAGACAGTTTATAAATTAACCGATAAGGGCAATAGGCTTTTCGAAATAGATATATACACTAGGCAAATAGAATTTATAAAGAGAATATTGGCTCATTACGTATTCAATATGACCCTGAAGCATTATTTCGAAAATAACCAAAATTTACCAAATAAAGAGAAAATTGTTTCTTTCATGCGAGAAAATAACATCGAGTATTCGCAAGATACTTTGCAAAGAAGGGCAAAGACTGTTTTGAGCTGGATTGAATGGATCTTACAACAAAGCTAGACAGAGTTTCTTTTCTATTATTCTTGCTGAGCCACTTTATCAAAATAAGTAAAAGCTGGAACTATTCTCAAAAAATTTGAAAAATAAACAAATCATAGCAACTCGCAAAAAAAAGCGGGCCTAAACAAAAAAAGCCCGCCTCAAATCCCAATTTTATATTAAATTCTACTTATCCGTATCAAGCTTCTCGATAGGAAGCCAGAAGCGATAGTCGATATTCGGGAATAGCGAATCCTGCTCCTCGAGGTCATTGATATATTGCCAATCGCCATCGGAAATCGAGCCTTCCGCACTCAGCTTGTCGATCAATTTGGATATCGTTCGGAATTGTTCATGATGGAAAGCGATCCTGTTTTCGGCATAGTCTCTTGCCGACCATGTCGAAATTAAAAATTGCCAGTCGGAAGATTCCAGAAGCAGAAGCTCGCGGCCAAGTTGATTGAGAAGCCTCTTGGTATTAGCATCCGCACCCTT
This sequence comes from Candidatus Zixiibacteriota bacterium, assembly GCA_046542255.1. Taxonomy (GTDB): domain Bacteria; phylum UBP14; class UBA6098; order JBKHBT01; family JBKHBT01; genus JBKHBT01. Next base: position 2,664 of record JBKHBT010000014.1, read on the forward strand.
TTCGTATTTCTTGGCCAATTCGACCATCCGGTCTTCGTCTTCATATATGTGTTCCCATGTCCATTTTGTCCAGTCATTGAGCCAAATATAATGGAAACCACCCTGTCCCCATGAACCTTCGGGAAGCTGCACAATATCGCCGGGAGGATTCTCTTTCATATATTTCCAGCCAGTTGTCAGGTCGATATTCTTATTATTGGCAATATTCTCGATGACTTTTTCGAACCATCTCGGGCCTTCGAACCACCAATGGCCGAATAATTCGGCATCGAATGGTGCTGTTATAATCGGTGGGAACTGGCCATCAGCTTTCTTTTCACTGGCCTGTATGATTTTGTCCGCCAATGAAACAAAATGGAAAGCCTGCTCGCCAAGAATCTTATCGATTTTTGCAGGATCATATAGCTTCTTGTCCGCAAGGTCGGCTTCGGAATCTGTAACTCGCCAATATCTATGTCCTCCGGGGAAATGCTTTTTGTGGAAATCGAGATATGCGCCATTTCCCGGATAGCCCCATTCGCCAGACCATACCTGAAGGCAGGTTTCCGGGTCTCTGGTGAAGAATCCTACGGCATTTTTGCCGCCGGTGGAGCTTGTCAAATATGGTTTGTATGGTGTTCTTTTTGATTTCTCCGGGCTTGTCTGATAATGGCTTTCGAATTGTGCCCATAGATCTTTCAATGCGCGGAACCTATCGATATAAACACCGACAGCCTCGCCGCCTCTTAGTAGATGTGAATCTACAAAGAAATACTTGATTCCTGCTTCATAAAGGAATTCTTCAACGCCGCGCCTTTTGAATGCTGGCCTATCTGGCCCGGCAGGCCTTTTCCATTCATAGCTGGGGCGATATGCTGCTTCGGGAAGCCAGATACCCTTGGGATCCTCGCCGACATGCCTTCGGTAGGTCTGCTTGGCAACCTGAATCTGTGCACGGACGCTTTCATCGGTTCCAAGAAGTGGCAAATAGCCATGAGTTGCGCCGCAGGTCATAAGCTCGACTCGGCCGGCCTTGTGATGTCGCACAAATTCACCAATGATATCGCCATCGATCTTCTCGAAATATCTACCAACATCACTAAAGAAATCTATCCACATTTCAGAGAGAGCCTCACGGTGGTCATCGCTGAGCCTTGCAAAATGGTCGCGGTCGTCCACAGCGGCATCCACCTTTTGGTCGATATAGTTCATGAAATCTGGCGGAAAACGCTCATCTGCTAGTTGTTCCATAAGCACCGGCGTTATTCCCATCGTAAAGCGTATTGGAAGCTCTTTTTTCTCGCAGTACTCGAGTGTCTGCAAAAGTGGAAGATATGTTTCTGCTGTGGCTTCGAAGAGCCAATCGGAACCATGAGGCCAGCGGCCGTGATTAATTACAAATGGCAAATGGCCATGTAATACCAAATTTAAATATCCTTTCAATTTAGCTCTCCTCCTGAGTTCTTTCTTCTTCGATTTTTTCTATCATTTCTCTGAGATATTTCGCTGCCACTTCAGGCGGCGTAGGATTTATATAAAAGCCCGTTCCCCATTCGAAACCGGCTACTCTGGTCAAGCGCGGTATGATTTCCAGATGCCAATGCCAGTCGAGATGAAGTGTCTGCCAATAGGTGGGCTTGCCCGGCCTTGGCACAGGATTCGGCGCGGTATGGAGAACGAAATTATATGGTGCATTATTGAGCGAACGGCGAAGAGCCAGAAGCACTGTCTTTAGGACAAAAGCAAATTCGCGAAGGCTTTCCGTATCCATCTGGGTATAATCATGGCTATGCTGCCGCGGATAAATTCGCATCTCGAAAGGAAATCTTGATGCGAATGGGCAAAATGCTACGAAACGCCTGGTCATATAGACAATTCGCTCCGAAAGTGCAATCTCCTGGTTCAAAATATCGCAGAAAAGGCATCTTTCTTTGTGCAGGAAATGCTCATGAGCAGCATCCAGCTCCTGCGCGATAGTCCTGGGCGTAATTGGAGTAGCAATTAGCTGCGTATGCGGATGTATAAGCGATGCCCCTGCCGATTTTCCATAATTTTTGAAAACCAATGCATATCGAAGCCGCCTATCTTTGTATAGGTCCGAAATTCGATCGCGGTAAACTGTTAATATGCTGGTGATATGGTCTAAGTCCATAAGGCCCATATGTTTGTTATGATGTGGGGTCTCGATGATTACTTCATGTGCGCCCACACCGCTAATGATATCGTAAAAACCGAGGCCTTGCCTGCTGACTTCGCCTTCGATTGATAGAGCCGGGAATTTGTTAGGTATGACTCTTAATGTCCATCCTTCTGTATTAGGTGGCGTATTGCTGGGCCGAAGCGAAAATATCTCGCCTGGAGTTTTCGATTCATTACCCCAGCAGAAAGGACAGGACGGCAAATGCTCGATATTTTCCTGGCTTTCCTCTTTTTCATGATAGTCCGATGGCCGCGTTCCACGCTGCACCGAAATGATTACCCATCTCTTCTGCACCGGATCATGCCGTAAAACTGACATCTATCCTCCTTATGGGCAAATCAACTAAATTAGCCCTATATCTTTGTATTCATATCCCTAAACAGAATATATAAATCCTGCTTATCATAGTAAACGCGCCTTAAAATTAATCAAAGCTAATAAATGTATGCCAAATCGCTAAGACTCGACATTGAAAAATAAGATTTATATTCAATTTGTAAAGCGTTTATTTTTTTCCATTTACTGTTTTTCCTAATATTTATTTTCAATAACAAATTAAATATCGACAACTTACTTACTTAGTAAAGAAATTTTTGTATCCATGATGAGCAATTGCCAATAAATATCCTGCATGAAGCAAAAATTTATGAGCTATCAAATTTTATATTATAAATTGCTTGCATGACAAACCAAAAGTGAGTAATATTAGTAAAACAATCAAAAATAGCCAATTTGTATTTGCAAATGGCTTTATTATTCAAAGGAGTAAACATGGACGAAAAGCAAAATGCTGAGAATGTTTCATATTCATCCGAAAATATGAATCCATCCTTTAATTCGATTTCCTATGAGATGGAAAAACTACGCCCCTGGCTCAAGTTCCTCGGGATCGTATCGATAATCTATGGCGCGCTATACGCTATTACTATCATTGGCATAATTTTCGCGTGGATTCCTATATGGCTTGGAATCCTGCTATTAAATTCATCCAAAGAAGCAGATAGGCTTGTTTCTGAACAGAATTTCGAAAGAATGATGCCCTTTATTATCAATATTCGAAAATTCTTTGTAATCACTGGTGTCCTTTTCATAATATCGATTGCTTTTGGTATTTTAGCGATAGTTTTCTATGCAATATTTGGAATTGCCGCTCTTGCAGGAATAATGGAAGGCCTGAATTACTAATAGAAATTTGGGTAGTAGATTATAGTATTAGATAGAAAAGAGTATTCAAAAATCCGTATGGACTTTTTCGTCTTTGGGCTTTTTCCACATAGTTTCTATTATAAGCTCGAGCACCATAAGAGCCAGTGCAATCCATAGGAAAAGCCTTCTTAGCTCGCGGCCATATCTCGCCTGCAAAATTTGCTGGTTGATATTCTCAGAATTCGGGTCGATCCATATCGGCTCGGCTCCCTTGAATTTGGATTCTATTAGCTCACGGTCAGATACATTCTGCCGCGATTCTTCGGTGTCGATATTTACTGCGAAGGCATCCACAAGCTCATCATCGGCATAGACATGATAAATGCCCGGTAATTCCGTCGATTCAAGTGAATATAATGCCTTGCCTACATTAAACTTCGGAGTTTTATAGAGTTTTATTCCATTCGGATTTTCGATAATCAAATTAGCATCGACAGGAAAATCTTCGATGCTTCTAATAATCTGATCGCCTATAAGATAGCTTCTATCGAATTTCGCCATCTCGCCTGCAAGATATTGCGTGCTTCTCTGGATAAATGGCACAAAGAAACCACCAGTCAAGATATCAGAACCTTGATAGTCGAGTATAAATGAAGTAAATATTATCCTGCCATCGACATATTCGGCATCGAAGACTGCGCCAGTGCCATTTGAAAATGACATAATGCGGTCGGCCCTTGCATCTGCCTGGAAGAAATTATAGAATTTGACAGGTGGAAGCCCGTCATTCTCAAAGACCGAAAATACCGGATGCGAAAAATCGGCCTTGCCAGGTGTTACATAGCTCTCCGAACCTTTATCACCAAGCAAAGTTCCAGGATTAATGCCGGCGAGAGAATTCAAAAAGTCGGAAGTTGATTTTTCGGATGAAGCATCCGAATGGATACCGAGAACCATAAGCCCCCCGCCTTCCTGTACAAATCTCTGCAAACGGCTCTTGAATGCCTGAGAAATCGGCCTCATCCTATCGAGAATTACAATATCTGTTTCGCGAAGATACTCATTAGCAGTAGCGCGATAGCTTCGCTTTCTCGTATTAAAATAGGTCTCCGAGCCGGATTTAAGAGCAAGTTCGATAAATTGCGTCTCGACATCGGAGCCAACAATAAGCACGTTCAATTGCTCTGGAATCCTGAAGGTGAAATATCTCTTATTATCGACAGAAACCAAATCGCCCGGCGTTTCGAAGAATCCCTCGTGAATTCCGCCTTTATCGACACCAGCGGTAAGTTCTATCGACCTGGCAGCATTCTGTGGAAGCTCGATTCCGCTCTGGGCGCGTCTTTCGCCATTTATATATAGACTAACAGGCTGCTGGCCGATTCCAATATCAGAGAAATTTTCGACTTTGGCAGAAAGCTCGATAGGTTTGCCTACCTCGATAAGATTGGATGGGAACTCCACCTCGCTAATACCGACATTGATATCCGATGATCTTTCGAATGGGAAAATATAAAGCCTTACTCTCTCGGGAATATCGATTTTGCCCGGCCTTTCGAAACCGCCGCCTGCTTTATCAGTCAGAAGATATATCTCTTTGGAAACTGCGACAGTCGGCTCGATTTCATCCAGAGCCAGCTCGACAGCCGAAAATACATCGGTTTTATGATAACCCCAGGAAAGTGTCTCGATAACTGCTGGAACATCCTCGAGCAATTTTGTAGGCTTTTCAAATGCCTTATAAGGCTTTTCATCGAAAGGTATAATCGTTGCCATATCGCCGGCCTTTAGCATATCAGAAATCTGTCTTGCAGCATCCTTAGCCCTCGTCATAACGGCAACACCATCGGCATTGGACGACATACTATAAGACCTGTCGATAACAAAAGCGACCGAAGTTGGCTGATGTTCTCCGACTGCCTGCGCATTCCTGGTTCTAATCGTAGGCCTTGCAAAAGAGCCGACCAGGAAAAATACAATTAAAGTACGAAGTATAAGAAGAATAATCTGCCTGATACGGAACTTCCGCATCCGCCTTTCCTGAATCTTCTGCAAAAAACGAATTGTTGGAAATTTGATGCGCTCTCGCTTTTTACGCGTCAGAAGATGAATAATAATAGGAAGCGCGACAAGCAAGAAAAATGGCAAAAATATTTTATTCAAAAATGCTAACATCTATTCCTTTATGGTAAATTAGACCTTTTGCGAAGAAACCATTCCATCCCAAGTAGCACAAGAATCACGATAAGAAGCCACCATTTTTCCCAGATAGAATATTCATCGCGAATGGTTTCATTTTTCGTTTTTAATTCTAATTCAGATAAAAAATCTTCATATTCGGACTGCTCAAGATATTTGCCTTCGGATCGTAGCGCGATCTGCCGGAGCAATTGTTCATCTATTCGCAGGTCTGCCATTTCAGTAGAATACTCTTCGACACGGAATGAAGTCCATTTTTCGGATACGGGAGCATTTTCATCTTCGAGTACCTCACCGCGTATTTTGAAATCGCCGATACCCATTGAAGGCATTCTTAAATTGTAGAAACCGCTACCGGATTCTTCCATTATGGCAGTAATCGTATCGCCTCTTTGCGATCCATCTTCTGCTTCATAGCTTCGCAGGATGGTAAGCTCTATCGTCTTTCCTTCGAGAGGATTGCCAGCATCATCGCGCAGAGTAGCATTGAAATATACCGGCTCACCGCTTCTATAGACCCTATTGTCGGTAGTCAGTACAAATGGCGATACTTCATCGCGGGCCATAAGCCACTGTGCGGTATTTTGCATAATCTTATTATAAATTCTATTATCGCTACCAAAACCGAAAGGCGTAAAGCTCCATCGCCAGATATCGCCGCCATTTATCAGAGCCTGCCGGCTTTTGCCAGTCTCGAAAACCGAAATCACAGGTATTCCTGATAAATCGGCGTGTTCCATCAATATTTTGCCCTGTTTCTTTGGCTGGTCGATCATCAGAAATCCTCGAAGTGGAGGCATTTCGGCCGGCCAGTTTTCGTCTTCGTCCAATTCTGCCATTTCATCGTCATCATTTTCTCCAGATAGGTCCAATATTGAATGCGATAGCCCTTCGATTGTAATTATCGGATTGAATCTATCGGCAGTCCATCCGCGCGGCGCTTTTTCTATCGGGCTAACCGACAGAAGGTCGGAGTAATATCTCGTCTTTGGGCCGGTGATATGAAGCACTGAACCGCCCTGTTCGATATATCTTTTGAAGCTGGCAGAATTAGTTCTATCGGTTGCGAAATTGATAAGGACAATTGCATCGAATTCGGCAAATTGTTCATCATTGATAGGCGGGGTAAAATCGCCTTTTAGTTTGCCGGAAAAGTCAGCACCGTGTATTTCGTAGTGCTGATTAGTCTCGAGCGCTCTTTTAAGAAATGTATAATCCCAATTCAAATTATTAAATGCAAGTAAAATCTTTTTTCGACTTGGCAGAATATTCATCGAAAAGCTTCGTGAATTGTCATTTTTTATCATTTCGTCTTCGCTAATAGGCGTAACGATTCGGTAATAATTTTGCCCTACTTCTTTGGGTGTCAGCTCGAATTCTACTTCGACCTGTTCGCCTTTTTGTCCGGGTTTTATGGTTTTGCGAGCAATTGTCTCATTACCCTTTTTGAAAATCACCGGAACATCGTCATCGATACCCCATCCTTCGATATATGCAAGCACGGTCGTGGTAACGTCTTTATATCCGATTTTATTTGCAACGATTCTTCTGAGAGCGATATTTTTCGGCTGCACCTGGCTTCCAACGCCGATAGTATAAATAGGAAATGGCATTTGATCAGCAACCGAAACTGGGTCATCGCCAAGATTATTCTGACCATCGGAAATAAGAACCGCTGCGCCGATATTGGGCCGGATGCCGTTTTCTTTCAGAGTATCCTGAATATTTCTAAGAGTGATAAGCGCATCGCCAAGAGCGGTCATTTCGTCATCGAAAGATGGTTTTCCGGCGATTCGTAGGCTATCTCCAAAAAGGTATTGCGTGGTTTTGAATTTATCAGATAGTATAACATTCGACATCAAGAAATTATCTGCTGCAAGTGCACTATCGCTTTTGCCGATGCTCCTTGAATTATCTGCTATAATAGCAACTTCTGGCTCGATTTGCATGATACCTCTTGTAACAAAAAGCGGCTCCAAAAGCGCGAAAAGAATAAATAAGAATGCCAATATTCGCAGCGTCATGAATATCAGCTTTCTTCCCCTGGTAATAGGCGGATAGGTTGAGCGATATGCAATAATAGCAAATATCACTGCTATCACGAAAGCGATTATTGCTACAAGTTCGTTTGAGCCTTGCAAAAGCAGGCTGTGTTGGATTTGATCCCCTTGTGGCATTATACCTTAAGAAACTGGGGCATGATCTTCTTCAATGAATACATTTTCGATCCATTTGACTCGATCAGTGCCATTTGAATTACCATTTAACTTTCCCAATGAATCTTTGATGATTACATAAGGAGTGAAAAGCAAGATTTTGGAATCTTTAATAGGGCTACGATTTTTGTAATATGCGACTTCCAATGCAATCTTCTTTTCGACTATTACGCCCTCTCTGAAAGCCAATTGTGATACACCAAATAAACCGGGTACATATCTAAGGACTTCCCTTTGCTTATCGGTATATTCTTTAACGACCTGTGGCCTCTCTGGCCTTGGGCCGATCAGGCTCATCTCGCCTTTAATCACATTAAAAAGCTGTGGAATCTCATCCAATGTCGTTGCTCTTATGACCCTACACAATCTTGAGAATCTTGGGTCATTGACCTGAGTATGCACTGGATTTTGGCCATTTGCACCTTTTTTCATAGTACGCAGCTTGTATAATTCAAAAGGCTTTCCACCTTTGCCGATTCTTTTTTGCTTATAGAGAATCGGCCCGGGCGAGTCTATCAGGATAAGGAGAATCGCCAGAAGGAAAAACGGCAAAGCCACTATAAAAATAATCAGCGAAATGACTACTTCAATAAATCGCCAGATGATTTTTCCGATCTTTTTCATAAAACCTTTCTGTAATTCTTTTCTGCCTGTCTCGATACCACCTGAACGATTACAATATTTTCTCTAAATCTTATCGTTTGCACTAAACATTCCATATCTTATATATATCAATAACTTATACAAAAGTCAAAGCTATTTTGCTTCGATGAGAATCTTATTCAATAAATCTACAACTTTCTCAAAAGAAGCGAAATTATCTTTAATTTTCAAACACCGGATAATATTAATTAATCCGGTGTATATAGTCAAATGTTTTATCATAACTATAAGCCTGATTGACTTAATAGCATGTAATCATTATATAATATGCTTTATTTTCAAAAAAGCAAAAATTAAATTAATTTTTTGCCAACTAATTAATAAATTAGGCAAAAATGTAAAATTTTTTAAGTTTTTTAGAAAAAACCTTGCATTAATAAGCCAATTATATTATTTAGCAATTGAACCAGTTGCCTATTCGGTTTCTGAATCGGCTTTTGAAATCTTCTACCTGGTGGCCTTAAATATATCCTTAACAACTTTTTAATTTGTTTAATTTAATTTTCAGGAAAATGTTAAGAAATATTTAAGAATCACTAAAGTTGATCTTTGCCGAACCGTTAAGGTAAAAGGGACGATGTGATTGAAATATAATAATGGGTGTTTTAACAGAATTTAACAAATTAGTAAAATGTTCGCTTGCAGAGAAAAATACTATATTGAAGAATTGATATCCATGGCTTTTTTATGGGCTCATGATATCGAGGGATATGCTTAAGGAAATTTCTTCAAATACCACAATCGATTTTTCAAAACAGATTATCACATCTGTTTTTTATTCACGGGATAATAAATGTAAATGCTTAATCCATATAACCCAATGTGTTTCACAGGAGGTTTATTGTGGCAAAGATAAAAATGCCCAGCATCGATCGTAAGATCATGTCCGGGCATATCAGTGTCCCCAAGCCACTCCGCAGTCCAAAAGAGACGAGCGGAAAAGTAATCTTATTTGATAGTTGGTGTAAACAATGTGGCATCTGTACACACTTTTGCCCGACCGGCGCACTTCAAGTAGGCGAAGATGGCTATCCATATTTAGCTCATCCAGAAAAATGCACGCTTTGTGGCATGTGCTGGAGGAGATGTCCTGACCTGGCAATAGTGAAGGGACGAAATAATGGAAATGGCAAAAAAGACTCGAAATCGGACGGAGGCAAAGATGGCAAAGGGTAGAGAAGTATTCATACTGGGAAATATCGCAGCAGCCGAAGGTGCAATTGCCGCTGGTTGCAGATTTTTCGCCGGCTATCCAATTACACCTTCAACAGAGATTGCAGAGGAAATGTCAAGGCGGCAGCCGCTATTAGGTGGAGTTTTTATTCAAATGGAAGATGAAATTGCATCGATAGCCTGCGCAGTCGGAGCATCGGCCGCAGGTATGAAATCGATGACCGCTACATCCGGGCCGGGTTTTTCGCTTATGCAAGAAAATCTCGGCTTCGCCTATATGACCGAATTGCCCGTTGTGGTCGTAAATGTCCAAAGAGGCGGCCCATCGACTGGATTGCCGACAATGGTATCGCAATCGGATACAATGCAGGCAAGATGGGGTACTCATGGAGACTTTACTTCGATAACTCTGGCTCCATCGACTGTCGAGGAATGTTTTCGGTTGACAAAAAGGGCTTTCGACCTCGCTACTAAATATTCGACACCAGTGTATGTCCTGATGGATGAAACTCTGGGACATATGAGAGAGAAATTTACATTGCCCCATCCCGAAGATGTCGAAATAATTAATGCACCATTTCCGAATGTGCCTCCTGAATGGTATAAGGCATATGAGATTACAAGCGATTACATATCTCATCCCGCTCCATTTGGCGAAGGATTTAGATACCATATCACAGGCCTGACACATGATGAAGATGGTTTCCCGACTGCTAAAAGCGAAGAAGTCATTAAAAAATTGAATAAACTAAGAATGAAAATCGAATTACATCAGGATGATATATCTGATGTGGATATGATTTGCATGGACGATGCTTTGTATGCTATAGTTGCCTATGGCACAGCCGCCAGAGCAGCCAAAGCCGCAGTCGATTCTGCACGAAAAGAAAATATAAGAGTCGGATTGGTTCATTTGAAAACAATTTGGCCTTTCCCAAAAAAGCTAATAAAACAAGTTTCAGAAGTGGTTCGTTCGATTATTGTCCCGGAACTTAATATGGGCCAATTGATTGGAGAAGTGAAAAGTTCTGCACAGGGAAATTGCCGAATCTATTCACAAACCAGATACGATGGTAGAATCTTAAAGCCACAGGAAATCCTGGACAAATTGCTGGAGGTGCGTTCATGGAAGAGCTAAGCCTTATTCACGGTTATCTACGGCAGAACAAGAAATTCCCGGCTGTATGGTGTCCGGGTTGTGGCGCTGGTGCCATTATGAATGCAATTCTCAGGACAGTAAAAAAACTGGAATGGGATAAAAATGACATTGTAATGGTCTCTGGAATCGGTTGTTCATCGAGAATGCCAACATATGTTGATTTCAATACGCTCCATACTACGCATGGAAGAGCGATTCCATATGCTACCGGCATCAAATTATCCAAACCCAAGCTAAATGTTATTGTAATTACAGGCGATGGCGATGGATTGGCTATCGGTGGAAATCACTTTATTCATGCATGTAGGAGAAATATCGACCTTACTGTAGTAGTAGTAAATAACTGGATATATGGCATGACTGGCGGACAGGTTTCGCCAACTACTCCCGAAGGTAAATTTGCACATACTGCACCATATGGCAGTATAGATCCACCTTTCGATATATCGAAGATGGCAGCAGCATCGGGAGCATCCTTTGTTGCAAGGAGCACTGTTTACTCGGTTGTCCAAATGACAAAGCACATCGAGGGTGGAATGAGACATAATGGCCTTTCTATCGTCGAGGTTATGAGCCCATGCCCGGAGCTTTTTGGCAGGCTCAATAATCAAAGAAGCGCAGTATGCCAGCTTGAATACCTTAAAGACAAACAGGTGCCTTTGGCCAAATGGAATAAGATGAAACCAGAAGAACGCAAAGAAGGGCAATTCCCGGTTGGCATATTTGTTCATGAAGAGCGCCCTGAATATTGCACTTCATATTTTAAAATGGCTCGCCAGCTTCAAAAAGAAGCAGGGACCGAGGATCCCGAAGAATTGGAATCAAATCTGATCGATGCTAATGACCAAATAAGCGATAGCAAGGAGCTACCAAATGCGTAGAGCAATCTGTAATATACAGACGGATAATTTCGAGATTCGCCTTTCCGGTTCCGGCGGCCAGGGGCTGATCTCGGCTGGTGTTGTTCTTGCCGAAGCTATCGGTATCGGCGATGGCAAGAATGTCGTTCAGGCACAAAGCTACGGGCCTGAAGCAAGAGGCGGAGCTACAAGATGCGATGTAATCATTTCTGATACGGAAATTTATTTCCCCGAATGTACAAAGTTCGACATTTTGCTTTGCCTGACTCAGGAAGCATACGATAAATATGCCAACGACCTTAAACCCGAAGGCATTATGATTATCGATGAGCATGATGTCGAAGCTCTTTCCGATTTCGATATCGTCGAGGTGCCCTTCATTAAAAGCGCTACCGATGACCTGAAAGCTAAAATTGTTGCAAATATTATTGCACTGGGATTCATAGCTCAATTTACAAAGGTCGTAACCAAGAAATCTCTCAAACAATCGGTAGTTAACCGCTTCGAAGGCACAAAGCATCTTGATCTTAATGATAAGGCCCTTGAACTTGGTTATAAACTCGCCAAAAAGGCACAAAAAGAGCGTGAAAAGAAAATGAAAAGAAAGTAATCAATAGAAAATATCCTATAAAAGGCAGTCTATTCTACTAAATGGATTGCCTTTTTTTATATTAAGCCTGCCAGAAGCGGTATCATTATCTCATGATGGCCGGTGAATGCGAAATATTCACCATTGGCCTGTGTCGGCCTTTTCAGAACATTGACTGTCGGGCGATAATGCTGTATCTGGTCGAAATTGGCAGCTATGATTCCGCTAATATCATGTCCCTTATTTCGCGCTGCTGATAGGGCCTTTATAAAAATCTCAGGCATAATAACAGCACTACCGAAATTCATGATTAAGCCATTTTTCATCTTTGAGACATTATGGGTAAATATCCTAAAATCGCGATGAGCAACTTCGCCCAGGGCTTTGCCATCGAAAGAAGGGTGAGGATGAATCACTTCAGCTCCCAGCATGGGATGAACCGTGATTGGAAGTCCAAGTTCATGCATCTGCCATAATAGGGAATATTCCTTGTGAGGAGCAGAAGAAAGCCGCTGGCCAAGTATTTCACCAAGGCCAAGATTAAGCTTTGCAGCATCTATTTGTGCTGAATTTATGAAATCGGCAGTTTCTTCTGTCATGCCGAATAGGCCTTCATCGATTTCATTTTCGACGGCTTCTGAAGTTTCGCCGAATAGAGCGATTTCGACATCGTGAATAGCGATCGAGCCATTTCCGGCGAGTGCACCGATAAATCCGCGCTTTGCCATATCGGCAAGCACCGGCCCAAGGCCGCATTTTATGACATGGCCGCCCAACATGCCGATTATCATAGTGCCATCCTGCGATGCTCTTTTAATATGGCTGGCAAATTGCTTCAGGGCTTTGCCAGCGAGGATATCGGGTAAATAATTGATTATATCTCGGAATTGACCTTCTTTGGGTATTTGTGGAAACATCGAGATATGGACTTTGCTATTTCTTTGCTTTATACTGCGCCTTCTCATATTAGAAAAATCAAATTCACTAAAATGACTCATTTTTGTCCTCGCTTTATTAATTTATTTCAAATTAATGAACATTACAAGTTATGACAATAGGATTTTCCTATTGTTTTTATCATCGAAGACAAAAAAGCACGCTCAAAAAAAAAGCGTGCTTTCAAATTCTATGCGCAATATCTTATTCTACTTCGATATTCGAATCAGCATCTATTCTGATTTTCTTTTCTATGACTTTGCCATCTTCATTGATTTTTATCATAATTACGCCATCATCCTCGACAGAAGACTCGGCTGATATAGACATTGGTATCGAGATTTCTTCTTCTATTTCGCCATCTTCAGTAACCATTATCTTTATTGTTTCGCCATCTTTGCCATTATTTTCGAATTCCACATCGACATCGACATCTTCGTCATCTTCATCATGAAGATCGACCTCATCGCCATCTATCACAATCGATTTGGATTTGACAATGGTTTTGACTTTCTTGCCCTCGCCATTTTCTTCCATCACCTCGACATCTTTATCATTGGCCTTAACCTCTACATTGCCCGAGCCATTCTCTGAGACATCGATGCCAGCTGCGTCCAATTCGATAGTTTCTTCCTTGCCATCACCCATTTGGAATCTGAACTTCATCATCTTCTTGCCGCCGGTTGTATCAGTTTCGAAACTGAAATCGCCGATTTCATTTAGAATCTCTTTGATATCGAAATCATATTCTTCATCTTCATCATCTTTGAGTGCATCGATATGGCCGAGTTCTTCTTCGAGGAAATCATCGATATCATCGAAATTCTCGAATTCCTTCTCGACAGTGCGGTAATTGCCATTTTCATCGATATGTATCATCGCCTTAATTGTGCCAGTCTCGGTTAATTCGATTTTGTCGATTGTGATGTCTTTTTCTTGCTGAGCTACTGCTGGCTTCATTGAAAATAGAACCACCGCAAAAGTAATTGCAAAAACAGCAAAGGTTGTAATTGCGGGCTTTTTCATAATATTCTCCCTTCTTTTTAATTGATATTTTATCCTCGATAACATTTTTTTATGGTTTCTGGAAAATCCTGTGCTTGCATTCATAGCGGCCGAATTGCGTGAAAATGTCCTGCAAATATCCAGGATATTTTTGATATATGTTATCTTATCGCTTTTGAGGCTTTCTATTGCATAGTCATCGCAATTTCTTTCGGAGAAATCGAAATATTTATCAATAAGAATCCAGGCGAATGGATTTGCGAAATTAATTACTCTAGCAATAGATATTAACGGTGTAAACAGTCTATCACCGGCTTTGATATGAGCTATTTCATGGGCTAAGATGAGTTTCTTTTTATCATCGGGCAGCTCATGCCAGATAACAGGAAGATATATCACGGGCCTAAAAATCCCAGCTACAAAAGGGCTATGCTCATAACCAGTAATACGAAACCTGAAATTTATGCTTGGAATTTTAGGTAATATATGCGAGGATATGGCAATATTTTTGCTTCCGGAAATATACATCTGAAGCTTTATCCGATGGAATAAGAAAAGAGCAATAAGCCCGAAAGAACCAATAATCCAAAAGAGAAATAGCCATGACTCAAAAGAAAGCCTAATAGCTGCTTGCTTTGGCATTGTAAGAGCGATTGCATCGATACTACTGTATGATATTTCGAGATTACCAGCGCTTCTGGTATTTTTGAAAATTCCTAATCTACTAATATCAAAAGCGATAAAGGGGGGAATCATAAGTTTGATTATAGCAGCCATAGATATTATTTTCAATAGTATTGCTTTTTGTTCTTTTAGCAAATAAAGAAGCGCGATAATCGAAAGTGAGAAAATTAGATTAATCAGAAACATTACGCTATATGCCGAAAACCAGCTTTGCGATATATTATTAATTTCCTGTATCATATTCACGCTCATCGATAATTTCTTTTATATGCTCTATCTCCTTATCTGTCAGCTTCCCTGATCCAATGAGATAGCTTGCCAGCTCGCCGAAAGAGCCATCGAAAATTCTCTCGACAAATCGCTTTGTCTCACCGACTACTACTTCGCTGCGTTTCTTGGTAGGAGCATAGAAATTGACCAGGCCGATTTTTTTCTTTCTGAGGAAGCCTTTTTTCTCCAGTTTATTCATAATCGTCTGGACTGTTGTGTATGCCTTTTGGCCCTCTGGATATGTCGCCTCGAGCACATCTCTAACAGATAGCTCGCCTTCCATTTCCCAAACTGCCTGCATTATTTCCCATTCGAGCGGTGTAATTTTTTTTGCCATAATTACCGTTTTCTCCATTAGAATGCTCTTTGCTCTTAATTATTTAGTTGAGCTACTAAAGCCATAGTAGAACATAACAAAAATTTTCTGCTTATCAAGTATTTTTTTAGAAGTTCGGGAACTGAGTTGTTCCTATTTTATGATATAGCAATATTTCAGATATTATTATGTCATGTTTCTTTACTATAGGTAATATAATGCTGTTCTCATTTTATTATAATGAATTTTACATATCCTGGATTTATTTATTGACAGATACGTAAGAGCATATTATACTATGCTAAATTTAGAGTGAAATAATTATTCTGCTTAGGAATGATGCAAGAAGCAAAGCAAATAAAACATATACCAGAAAATCAATTAAAAAAGATTTTGGTAGTTGAAAAGAGCACATCATTTGCTAATAAGTTTAATTCAGACTATAGTGAAGAATATCAAAATGCTGTTGATTTTCAAATAGTAAAGAACATTGAGCTTGCATCGAAGAGTAAAAATCTACATCAGTTTGATCTTTGCATTTTGGGGCCTTCCAATATGCTTCAAGATGAAAATACCCTGAATATGCTTATAGAGAACTTTAGCGAGGTTCCTGTTATTATTATTAACGAGAGTCAGATTAATGTAACAGTAAGAAACAGGCTTAACATTATCAATGATCTTAAGCCAGGAATAAGCCCAAAAGAGATAGCTGAAATTATTAGTACATTTTTTTCAAGCCAAAAACATGGATATATCTACGGATTTTCTCTTGATTCAATAATACAAACAGTCAGCATGGAGAAAAAAACTTGCACTTTATACATACATAAAGGCTCAAAAACAGGAGCAATATTTTTTAGAAATGGCGAGCTTCTCGATGCTGAAATCGATAATAAAATGGGCCAAAATGCAGTAAATGAGATGTTCGATTGGCATAATGTTGAGTTAGAGATTATCCCTGGAAGTAATAGGATACAAAAGAAAATCGAAGGCACGCTGTTTAGCATCCTTATGGAAGCGTACATTAACAAAGATGAGGCAAAAGATAAGAATTCAGAAGATACTTCAGACAATCAAACTGAGAAACAAAATAACGATGTTTTAACTGATCTTGATGATCATTTAGAATTCTTAAAATCAATTGGTATAGAAAATGATTTCACAGAAAATATATTAGATATTTCACATCAAAAGGAGGAAAAGGTGAAGATTGGAAAAGTAAACCAACTTTTAGAAAACCTTAAAGATGATATGGGAGCAGGGCTCCTTGCCACTGATATTTTTGTTGCTGCTGATGGGCAAGCTGTCGCAGGAATAAACTCAAAACCTAAAGCATCTGCTTTGTTTAACCAAATGACAGATTATTTGGTTAAAGCACTTGCTGGTTCGGGTATGCCCAAACTTGGTAATTATTATATGATAGATTTGCAGGGTAATGCGATGGTGGTAATATTACCTTTGGGAAAGTACAGGCAAGGGCTGCTAGTAAATAAGGAAAAATCTAAGCTAGGCCTATTGCTTAATGTAATTCTACCAGAGTACCTCGAAAATATTAGAGAAGCTTTAGACGATGCTAGTTAAGGCTGAAGCTCATTAAAGCAAGGCTCTTTTCCCAGAATCTGTAAATAAATTTAAATTATCAGGCGAATGGGCTTTATTTTATGCCATTTTTATAACTAGTGCTATATTGTGGTAGTATGGTTTTACATGTTTTTTTATTAGCTCGATTCTGTTTAATCGGAATGTAAACTTTACTATTTGCATAATATAAAGCAACTTATAGTTTTGGAACCATTAGCCTAAATGGTGATATCCAGTAACTAAATAACCATGGCTACTACCATCTTCGCAAGGTTCTCCGAAGCTCCGCTTCGATTCTGTTTGATAGCTTGTGGAAGCGGAGCTTCTCAACGAGGATAAAAGTATAAGATTGTTTACTTTACATAAATTTTAACACTGCATCTTGGTTTTAAGCTTCTTATTATTATATTGATTGAATTGCCTTTTGCCTTAGAGATGCCGACTTAACGGAAAGGAAATATCTCGGCTAAAATGAATCTAATATTCATCGCCAATATGTATCTCTTAAAAGAATAATAAATGGAGTAGATATGATTTTTTTTATGCCTTTTTCGTTGACTGTATGTATTATTTTCAATATATTATGAAAAATTTTTCATGAATATCTCAGGAGGCCACATGAGGTTAAAAGTTGAGAAGAATGATTTAACAGAAGCATTACGTCTTGTAGCGGGCGTTTTACCCCCGCGTTCTATACATCCGGTTTTGTCCAATATTTTACTTTCAGCATCCGATGGCGAGCTTAGAATACTTGGCAC
This sequence comes from Candidatus Zixiibacteriota bacterium, assembly GCA_046542255.1. Taxonomy (GTDB): domain Bacteria; phylum UBP14; class UBA6098; order JBKHBT01; family JBKHBT01; genus JBKHBT01. The sequence goes on from JBKHBT010000014.1 coordinate 20,398, forward strand.
AGACCAGGATATGACATTAGAAGCCCGCGTCAAGGGCTGCACAATCGAGGAAGAAGGTTCGATCGGAGTTCCAGCCAGGAAAATGAATGAGCTAATGAAAGCTCTGGCAGCAGGAGAAATGGAACTTAGCACAGATAACACAAGACTCCTTATATCGCAAGGCAAAGGTAATTTCCATATCGCTGGCGTCAATGCAGCAGAATTTCCTTCAGTAGATATCGTAAAAGACATCAAAGACACAGTTGTGATGGATTTGGAGCTACTCCAGCGGATGATCAGCCATACATCTTTCGCCGTTTCCAGAGACATCGCCCGCGTGAATTTCTCTGGCCTATATTTCAAAATTGCCGAGAATTTACTCACAATGGTCGGCACAGATGGACAAAGGCTGATTCTTATGCGAAGGACAACAGAATCTACCAATACGCCGGCAGAACTTCTCATACCACATAAAACAATCGAGCAGATCAAAAAGATTTTCAATGCTGCCGATGAAGAAAATGTAACAATAAAAATTGGTTACAATACACTTCAAACTGATGTAGGCGATTTTAGCCTTCAATCAAAGCTCGTAAACGATTCATTCCCGGATTATGAACAGGTAATCCCACGCGATAATGATAGAACTGCTTTTGCCGATATTTCGGTCTTAGAAAGCGCTCTGGCAAGAGTTAGCGTTCTCACCAATCCTGCCAGCAATCTCGTCCGGTTCAAGTTTTCAGAAGACAATGTAACAATCTCGGGCAAAGACTATGAACTGGGCACACAGGCAGAAGAAGATGTTCCGATAGAATACAAAGGCGAAGAATTCTCAATCGGATTTTCATCGAGCAATGTTAACGATGTGCTTTCGCATATCGATACCGAAGAAGCAGAACTATCCATGAAAACACCACAGAGCGCAGTAAAGATTACGCCGAAGCCACAGCTGGATAATGAAACATATATGGCGATTCTGATGCCGCTTCGTTTAACGGGTGAAGAGTGATCGATGAGCTGAGCCTTTACAATTTCCGGAATATAAAAACGGCGCGGCTCGAGTTTTCCAAAAGTTTTAATGTAATCTTCGGAGCAAATGGTTCCGGGAAAACCAGTATATTCGAGGCGATATATTTTGCCGGCTTTGGAAGCTCGCCATTTGGAGCATCCATCTCGGATGTCATACTTTATGGCGAAGAAAAATCGGCGGTTCATGCAAAAGGGCCTCTTGGAAAGCTTTCTTTCAACTTAGACAAAAATGGTTCAAAAAAAGTGCTCTTAGACGATAAGAAAATAAATAAGATGTCGGATATACTGGGAATATTTCCCCAGACAATAATCGGCCCCCAGGAAGTGCAGATTGTCATCGGCGCACCATCGGTCCGCCGAAAAACTATGGATATGCATTTATGCCAGACCAATAATATCTATACAGATGCACTAAGAAACTATAGCAATGTGCTATCAAATAGAAATGCAATCTTAAAAAAGCCAGAAAAGCTATCCGAGACTCTTCTTGATGCAATCACAAAAGAACTTACCGAAGCTGGTGAAGTGATTATCAAAGCAAGGGATAAATTTATCGATGGCATCAAAGAGAAATCCTCCATGCTCTATAATATGATATCAGATGGAAAGCTCGAGGTTTTCTATGAACCTTCTTTCAGAGGCGATGCGGCGGAATTCAAAGATGCACTTAAGAGCCGCATTAAAAGAGAAGTTCGATATGGCAATACTACATTAGGCCCTCATCGCGATGAGATGGCTATCCATATCGATGGCAAGCCGGCGAAGGATTTTGCATCATGGGGCCAAAAGAGAATCGCTTCCATTGTAATCCTTATCGCTATGAGTGAATTCATACACGGCGAAAGACGCCAAAAACCATCGATACTACTCGATGATTGTTTCGCAGAGCTGGATAATCCCAGGACAAATAAACTTCTCGAAATCGCACCAAAATGGGGACAGGTTTTTATAGCTACTCCCAAAAAGATCAATGCGCCATCGAACGATGCTGCATATTTCGAATTTGAAAGCCCGGGAATTGTGCAGGGAGTGCAGTATGCATAAATTGCAGAAAAAAAAGAAAAGTCCAAAATGGCAAATAGCATTACTCATAATTTTGATAATTATCAATCTTTCGATACCGGCCAGACATCTACTCAAAAGAACAAAATACACAAAATGGCCTGATGATTTGTATTATGACGAGCTGCATGATGGACTACTTAATCCATTGAAAATGAAGCATATGCAAGAAGAACAATTTGATGATAAATATGAAAAAAATTGCAATAATAATAAACAAGACAAGTTTTTCGATAATTTGATGAAAGGCTCAAAAATCGACCAGACAATGGAAAACTGTAATAATGAGTTGTATTTTGCCCATAGGCAGCTTGGAATGCTGGAATATAATATCGAAAATTCAGTGTTTTTGAAAACAGATATCGAGAGATTTCGAAACAAGTATCGGCAAGCTCGAAAAGATGGAATTATCAAAGTCAAAGAGGTTGAAATTATTTTAGATTCTATTTCGAAGATGAATAATAATTCAATCCCAAAATTATCTTTACAATTCTGGAAAAATAATCAAAACGGAGATTTATTTTGAGTTCACTAAATCAACAGGGCCAATCGGCTTACATACCACCTTCTGACCGCGGTCACAAAAAAAGCGGGCCTTCACCTTGGTTTTGGTTAGGTATGGGATGCCTGATAATTGTCATTATTTTTCTGGTAGTCTGTGCAGTCGGCGGCAAGAAGGTGATTAATTTCGCTAAATTAGCGATGATTACTTCAATGACAAGCAATCTCAAAAGCGCATATAACGATTTTTCGACCTTTGACGGAGACAGGGAAGAATTTGAAGAGAAAATCGAAGAAATCAATGACAAACTCGATGAATTCGAGAAACTCGTCAAGGAAAGGAAAATCACATTTACCGACATGGTTGGCATCAATGAAAGATATGAAACCGCTATGAGCGACTCTCTATTGACGCGCCAGGAAGCAAATAAAATTATGGAAGAAATAAGCGAACTGAACGGTAAATTCGGAGTAGAATAATATGCAAAGCATAGCAAATATCTTGCGCAAAGCGCTAGCTCGTAATAAATTTCGCGAGGAAACGACCGAGTTCGATATCGCTGCGAACTATGAAAAATTGTTCCCGGGAATTATTTCCCAGATGTCGAAACCTGTTCGGGTCAATGACGATGTTCTTTATATCAAGGTATTTGATTGCGTACTTAGAAATGAACTAAAATTTCGACAGAATGTTATGCTAAATAAGATAAATGAAAAGATGAGAATAAAAAAACTAAGAAATATAAAATTCATATAGGATGTGAGTATGCCAGAGAATAATTACAAAGCAGAAAATATTAAAGTATTAGAAGGCCTTCAGGCTGTTCGGAAGCGTCCTGCCATGTATATCGGCTCGACCGGAACAACCGGCCTTCATCACCTTGTTTACGAAGTGGTTGACAATTCCATCGATGAATCACTCGCCGGATTTTGTGATAGAATCGATGTTTATGTCCATACAGACGGTAGCGTAACAGTTATCGACAATGGCCGTGGAATACCTGTGGATAGACATAAGAAGCATAAGGTACCAGCAGCCGAATTGGTTATGACCAAGCTTCATGCTGGTGGAAAATTCGACAATAAGACTTATAAGGTCTCAGGTGGGCTGCATGGCGTCGGTGTATCTGTGGTTAATGCCCTTTCCGAATATCTCGACCTTGAGATTTGGCGCGATGGCAAGGTCTATATGCAAAAATACCGCCGTGGAAACAAAATCACCGAATTCCAACAAAAGGGAGATACCAAAAAGCGCGGTACCAAGATTACTTTCAAACCGGATGATGAGATTTTCGAGGCGACCGAGTTCTCCTATGAGGTCCTTGCCGGAAGAATGCGCGAACTGGCATTTCTTAATAATACAGTTACCATAAATATCACCGAAGAGATAACTGGCAGAAGCAATAAATTCCACTATAAAGGCGGAATTGCCGAATTTGTAGAATACCTTAATCAGGCCAGAAAGCCGATACATAAAAAACCGGTATATTTCGAAGGCGAATCCGATGATGGAATGATTACTGCCGAAATTTCACTCCAATACAATGATGGCTATTCGACAAATGTGCTTTCATTCGCAAATAATATCAATACCGTCTCGGGCGGATATCATATGACGGGTTTCAAAGCCGCTCTTACTCGCTCGATGACCAGATATGCTGAAAATCATCTTCCCAAAAATCAACAGCATCTCAAAATAACCGGAAATGATACCTTAGAAGGCCTGATTGCTGTCGTGAGTATCAAGATTCCTGAGCCGCAATTTGAAGGACAGACCAAGACGAAGCTCGGTAATCAAGAGGTCAAGGGTATTGTCGAATCACTGGTTTATGAAAAGCTATCAGAATATCTGGAGGAAAATCCATCCAGTGCCAAAAAAATCCTTAATAAACTCATTGCTGCCAGCCAGGCAAGGGTAGCAGCGCATAGAGCAAGAGACCTTACCAGAAGAAAGTCCGCGCTCGATTCAGGCGCATTGCCCGGAAAGCTGGCTGATTGCCAGACCAAAGATAAAGAAAATGCCGAAATATTCCTGGTTGAGGGTGATTCGGCCGGCGGTAGCGCCAAACAGGCTAGAGATAAAAGATTTCAGGCAATTTTGCCCTTGCGGGGTAAGATTCTTAATGTCGAAAAAGCCAGATATGAGAAAATGCTCGCAAATAATGAAATCAAAGACATGGTCATTGCATTCGGTTGTGGAATTGGCGAAGATGAAATCGATATGGAAAAACTCCGATATGACAAAATAATCCTCATGACAGATGCCGATGTTGACGGTGCACATATCAGGACTCTTTTGCTTACATTTTTCTTCCGCCATATGAAGCGCCTGGTCAATAATGGCCACATCTATATCGCTCAGCCGCCTCTTTATAAAGTCAAAGAAGGCAAAAAGGAACAGTATATCAAAGATGAGCTGCAGATGTCGAGATATCTTATAAGAACCGGCAGCAAAGATGCAAAGCTTTTGACAGATTACGGAAATCTCGAGGGTAATTCGCTTCAGAAATTTCTATTTCGTATTGCAAAGCATCAAAGGCTTATGGTATTTTTCCTAAAGAGAAATATTCCAGAAGACATTATTGAAACCTTAGCGCTATGGAATGACCTCGATGAAAATCTTCTAAACGACACAGAAAAGCTAAAACAGCAATTAGCAGAAGTCGTAAAAAGAATCGAGCACTTCGGATATGACGTCGAAACCGAAATGCTCTATGATGAGGAACACCTCTCAAATTACGTCATACTCGGATTTAAGAAAGAAGAGCTGAAACAAACTATTGTAATTTCAGTCGAGTTCTTGCTCCAGCCGGAATTTATCGAGATGAAAAAGGTTGTCAAGAAACTGGAGTTAATCGCAAGGCCGCCTATTCAAATCGAAAAGAAAGGTGAGATTCATAAATTCGAGAAATATACCGACCTATTGAAATATGTAACCGAAGAAGGCCGCAAAGGGAGACATATCCAGCGTTATAAGGGCCTTGGTGAGATGAATCCTAATCAGCTATGGGAAACTACTATGGACCCCGAGACAAGGAGATTGCTTCAGGTCAATGTCGAAGATGCTGCCGGTGCGGATTTGATTTTCTCGATCTTGATGGGCGACCAGATACCGAAAAGGCGCGAATTCATACAAAAACATGCTCTGGACGTAGCCGAGCTGGATGTTTAGTATTCGATAGCGGTAATTTACGCTAATTGTAAAATTATGCTTTATTATAATATGATTTCGCCGATTATAATTATATGATTTGGAGGTAAAATGCCCGATGGCAATATTCTGGTAATCGATGATGAACCCGGGATGCGCGAAGGAACTCGACGCATTCTCCAGCGCGATGATTATGACTGCGACACAGCATCGACTGGCAAAGAAGCTTTAGAGCGTATCAAAGAAAAGACCTATGGTATCTATTTGGTCGATCTGAAGCTGCCGGATTTCGATGGTTTGGAGCTTGTGAGCAGGTTTATCCAGAACGATCCAGATGCCGTTTGTATTGTTGCCACGGCCTATGCCAATCTTGAGACAGCTCTCGAAGCAGCCCGTCATGGTGCATACGACTTTCTGGCCAAGCCTTTCACACCGCAGATGCTTCGGCAGGCAGTCAAGCGTGGGCTGGAAAGGCGTGACCTATTGCTTCAGGCAAGAGAACTTCGCAAAGAGCGCGAAGAAAGGCTTCTCGAGCTTGCAACAGAACGTTCCCGAACAAGAACAATTCTCAATACCCTCCGTGATGGCGTAATCGTCATAAATAATAATCGTGAACTGGCTCTTATGAATCCTACGGCCCAAAGCCTGCTTGGAATCACCGAGATGAAAATCAGCAAAGACTTTATAGAACAGCTTCCCGAATCCGAGCTTCGCGAGAAAATCGCCGAGATACTCGAGAAGGACGATGAAGGCAAGATGCTACGTATGCGCGAAATACCAGGAATTTCCGAAGGTCAGATGCTTTCTATATATACTGCACCGATTCCGGGCCAGAATTCTCAGGAAGCCGGAAGGACGCTCGTAATTCGCGATATCACTCATTGGGCAGAACTCGACCGCGCCAAATCTAATTTCGTCCGGGTTGTGGCTCATGAGGTCAAAGCTCCCATCGGAGCGGTGGTTGGGTTTATCGATTTGATTCTCAAGGGTTATGTCGAAGACCCGGAAAAGAAGCTCGATTACCTAAAACGAAGCAAAAAGCGCTTGAAAGGCCTTCTGACTATGGTTCTCGATTTGCTTGCGATAACACGCCAGGAAAGCCCGACATCCTATATGAATTTCGAAAAGGTCGATATCGCCAGCATAATTGACGAAGTTGTCGGTTCTCTGGAATCTTCGGCAAAAGAAAAGGATGTCGATGTTAAGATGGAACTATCGGATACGCCACAGATATGGGCTGATGAGACAGCAATGGTACAGCTTTTCACCAATCTGGTCTCCAATGGTATTAAATACAATCGTGATGGCGGCGATTTGATCATCGAATCTAAAGTAGTCGGTTCAGGTGTCGAGATTTCTGTAACAGATAATGGCATTGGCATGAAAAAGGATAAACTCCAAAGAATCTGGGAACCATTTTTCCGTGTATCAGATAAAAATACCAAGAAAATATCCGGCACAGGCCTGGGCCTTTCTATAGTCCGTAGGATCGTTGATAATCACCGCGGCAGAATCGATGTCGATTCGGTAGTCGAAGAGGGCACGACTTTTACTGTCTGGCTACCGATAGAAAGCCAGGAAGACTGAATCTCTGTTAATTCCCTGAAATTTTTTGCCAGTTTGCGCATTTTGCTTACCTTCCCAATATGAAAAAAGCTAAATTACATAAAAGGATATTTCTTGCAGCCATAGTATTTATAATTTTGATTGGCGCATATAAATCGACATCATATTTGGCTATTGGCCACCCCGGCCATAATATTGCCATTTTTATCGATGACTGGATCGAGTTCTCGCCTGAGTGGGTAGTTTTTTATATTTTGTATTATCCAGGAATAGTTTTACCATTTTTATTTATCAAAAATCAGCATCGGATAATGCAGCTATTCTGGGGATTTCTATTTGTAATATTTCTCACGGTTCCGTTTTATCTTTTTTTTATAGTCAGAATCGCCCGCCCGGATGTGATTGATAATGGATTTTTTTCCAGAATAGTAAAATCTATTTTCGCATCTGATGAGCCAGTTAATCTATTTCCGAGCCAGCATGTCGCATTCATCTGGTTAACTGCTTTTATATTTAATAGAGAAAACCGGATATTCGGCATTGGATATTTTGTATTTGCAGTATTAGTAAGTTTATCGACTGTCTTTATCAAGCAACACTATTTTTTGGATATTCCTTCTGGCATTGCTATCGCAATTCTTTCATATTATTTGTCGAAATTCATAAGTGAACAATATATTAAGCATTCTTTACAATAATTATTTTACTGGCCATCGTCAGTAAGCAGTGTGTGATATATTTCACGTTCACCTAAAAAAAATGGGAGCCATTAATAGGCCCCCAAATCTCTTAGAACATGAATCCCAGAGTCACATAACTCATTAAATTTCAATAAATTGCCAGACAGAACGGAATGTAGTAGTGATTGAGAAAGGGTGTTGTAAAAAAAGAAGCGATGAAAGGATTTTCGGATAAGACAATTTATCTTTTCCCCTGCTCTGGGAGGATTCACATTTCAAAGAAGCGAATTAGGTAATTCTAACTTGTTTACAAAGTACTACAATTATTGGATATGTCAAGAGAAAATATAACTTTTCCGATAATTTTATAAAAAAATGGCAAAAGCAACTGTCGATTTAGTCATGTGAAAATAATAACATTTGTAATCTAATTATCGTTGTTTTAGTGTCTATCTATTAGCATATGCCCACCATGTAGTTTAATATATTATATTTTTGTATGTTCTTTTAATATTTTTGTAAAGCCATGAAAATCGAACGGAAATTTTTGATTAAAATATATTTCAAAAATTCCTTGCCATATAACATATCCAGCATATATTAAAACTTGTTTTGCCCTAATCAACCCAACTTCCGGACGTCTTTCAAACGGCACGTTCCTGCTGATTATGTCCGGTTGTAAAAAAGGCAAATACGGGAACTTATGTATCTTGCATAGTTCCCGTTACTATTTTACATATCCAGTATTTTTATTTTCACCTTATCTATTAAAATCATACTAAATTCCTCGATTCTGTTTTTATCGGAATATTATATGTCCTATTTGTCTAATATTAAGCAACTTATTGCTTTGAATGCTTACCGATGTATGTTTTTAGGCATATGCAAGCTTCTCTCACATCTTCGCCAGATGTAATATTCAAAAGCCGTTTTCGATATTGCGGATATTGATTATTTGGATTTTGAAACTGCACGAAAACAAAAGCAATCGTTTAATTAGTAACATTTCGTTGTGAATGGCATATTCACCAATTAAACATATCAGCTTAATTAGCATTTAATCTGAATATATATTTTATATTTGAAAGGGTTTGAAATTCTATTGGAGGCAAATATGTTGAAAGCCGATCTTCATGTTCATTCAAAATTTTCCGACCATCCGGATGAATGGTTTCTTCAGAGACTCGGGGCAAATGAATGCTATACCGAACCAGAATTTATTTATAAACAAGCCAAAGAAAAAGGCATGGACTTTGTTACCATTACTGATCACAATGATATTCGTGGGGCAGTCTATCTGGCAGAAAAATACGATGATGCCATAGTTGGAGTCGAATCTACTGTATATTTTCCCGAAGACGGTTGCAAAGTGCATGTGCTTTTATATGGGCTTAATCAAAAACAATTCGAAGAAATAAATGATATTCGTGAGAATATTTACCGGTTTAGAGATTATATCAAAAATGAGAATCTGGCATATTCTGTGGCACATGCTACATATTCTGTAAATGGCAAACTAAGCGTGAGTCATCTCGAGAGGCTTGTGCTGCTTTTCGATGTCTTCGAAAGCATAAATGGCGGCCGCAATAAAATCAATAATAATGGTTGGATAGAGATAATAGAATCACTTAATCGAGATGTAATAGAAAAATTCCAGGCAAAACACAATATCGAGCCATTGGGGCCTACGCCATGGATAAAAGGTTTCACTGGCGGCTCGGATGATCATGGCGGAATATTTATTGCTCAAACCTGGACAGAATCCAGTGCTAATACAAAAGAGCAATTTATTAAGAGCATCAAAAACAAAGCTACATTAGGCAAAGGCCGGCATAATGATTTCCAATCTCTGGCTTTCACAATTTATAAGATTGCTTATGAATTCTCCAAAAGAAAAAGCGGTAATCTTTCACAATCGATATTTCACAAAATGACACAAACGCTTTTCGAACAAAAGCAGCTTTCAATAGCCGACAGGATGAAACTCTATAGACTTAAATCATCATCGGCGAAAAGTGGACATAGGATTACAAAAGCACTGGTCAACCTTATCGAAAATATCAAAAATAATAGCGATAAGTCGCTTGGCGATAAGCTCGATGTGCTCTATGATGATATAGCCATCATCACAGATGAATTTTTTATGACCCTATTGGAATCATTGGAAGAAGACATAAAAAGCGGAAATATTCCCGAAATAATAAAAAACCTATCCGCTTCTATTCCTGGTGTATTTTTATCTATTCCATTTTTTACGACATTATCTCATCTTTACAGCACGCGCGAGATAATTTCCGAGATGAAAGAAAATATCGGAGCTAGGCAAAATAGAAAGACAAAACGCGTTTTGTGGTTCTCTGATACACTCACAGATACAAATGGCGTTTCGGTAACGCTGAAAAAAGTCGGATGGCTGGCTCATAAAGAAAATTATGATATTACATTAGTTTCTTCGCTTGCGCCAGAGCAGCTCTCGGATGATATACCGCCAAATTTCATAAACCTGCCTTATATGTACAGTTTCAAACTGCCTTCATACGATACATATCTTATGAAAATACCATCGCCGCTCGCTTCATTGAAGATATTGTATGATTATGAACCAGATGACATTATTCTATCGACTCCTGGCCCGGTTGCATTGATGGGCCTTCTGGCTGCCAAACTCATGAGCACAAAATCGATAGGGATCTATCATACCGATTTCACACTTCAGGCTGCGAGTATTACCAAAGATGAAAGCATAGGCGAGGTCTTCGAACACTATACAAGATGGTTCTTCAAGGCTTGTGATGAGATTCAGGTTACAAGCGAAGAATATATCAGAATACTCGAAATGCGCGGCTTTGATAAAAAAGTTATGACCGTATTCGACCATGGTATCGATGCCGAACTTTTCAGAAAGAAGCCACTTACCGATGAAGCAGCTAAATTCATAGTTAAGAAAGATGGTATCGATCTGCTCTTTACAGGAAGGTTATCGCGCGATAAGAACCTCGATTTCTTGCTCGATGTCTATAAGAGGATTATCGATAATTATCGTCCGGATATAAATTTGCTTTTTGTTGGCGATGGCCCGTATTTAGAAGAATTTGAAGAGAAAGCGCGTCATTTTGACCGTGTAAAATGCACCGGTGGGCTAAATCGTGAAATGCTTCCGGAGCTATATGCCAATTCAGACATCTTTGTATTCCCGAGTAATACAGATACTTTCGGCATGGTAGTCTTAGAGGCGCAGGCTTGTGAGACTCCGGTTATCGTTTCGGATATTGGAGGCCCTCAGCGAATAGCACATCACCAAAAAACAGGCTTGATTGCAAAAGCTGACGATATCGATGATTGGTATGAAAAGATCATCAAGATCATCGAAATGAAAGAAAATCAGCCAGAAGAATTCGAGACCATGAAGAAGCTATCTCGAAAACTTGCAATCGAACGATATGATTGGCGAAAAGTCATGGATGATATCGTAAAGCCGTAATATTTCAAACAAAGAAAAACAAGGGTAATGAATGCTCAAGATGCATCAAAAGCAGTTCGCACAGAATTATCGATTTGATTTATGCGTTTTTAGTGCTCTGTTCACATATTTGAGTTAAAGGCAAATTTCTTCCCAAAAAAAAGCCCGAAAGAAATTCTTCGGGCTTTCTAAATTTATATGTACTAATAGATTCTAGAATGGAACATCGTCTTCTGTTCCAGAATAATCATCGACAAAATCATTTTTATTATTTTGCTCGGGCTGCTGTTGATTCTGTTGCTGGTTCTGCTGCGGACGGTTCTGCGAATAGTTCTGCTGTTGATTGCTGTCGCGTTTTTCGAGGAATTGGACACGATTTGCGATTATATCGGTATAACTTCTTTTGATGCCGTCTTTGTCTTCGAATCGATTGTAATGAATTCTGCCATCGACATATATCAACATGCCTTTGTGGACATAATTCCTCATCGTTTCTGCTGTTTTGCCAAATGTAGTAATTCTGTGCCATTCTGTTTCATCTATCCAATTCCCGGCCTGGTCTTTTCTGCGTCGATTTGTCGCCAGGCTAAAATTGGCGACCATAGTTCCCGAAGGAAGATTTCTAATTTCTGGATCCTGGCCAACTCGGCCGATCAAAGTTACTTTATTAACCATATTTCCTCCTTAATATTTATACAAAATTAATACATTTTTTTTAATTACACAAGTTAAGAATTTGCAGATTTAGTTGTTTCGATGTTTAATAATCAAGAAGAAAAGATATACTAGTCAAAATACCGAAATGCATCATCTATAATCTCTTCGATCAAATGTTCGAAAGATATACCCACAGCATCTGCAGCCATCGGCACAAGTGATAGGCCGGTCATACCCGGAAGGGTATTGGCTTCGAGGCAAAAAAGCTCATTTTCGTCACTTATCCTGAAATCGATACGGCCATAATTCCGGCATCCGATGGCTTCGATTGCAGCCTGGGCATATCGATTTAGTTTTGCTATGATGTCATCACCATAAGGCGCAGGGCAAATATATTCTGTTACGCCTTTGGTATATTTGTGTTTATAGTCGTAAAGCCCGGTATTTGGCTTTATCAAAACAGGCGGCAATATCCTATCGCCCAGAAATGATACAGTAAGCTCCTGACCTTCGATAAATTGCTCGATAATCGCGCGGTCGTCATATTTCAAAGCTTCTTCAATTGCAGGCTCCAAATTCATTGGGTCCTCGACTTTAGTAAATCCAATAGTCGAACCGCCCATAAGAGGCTTTACAGCAATAGGAAAACCAATATCGGCGATTTTCTCCAGAATATCGCTTGTCAGTTTTGCATTGCCTGTGCAAATTCCAACAGGAACTGGCACTCCGGCTTTTTCGAGCAGAATTTTGCTGATGTTCTTGTCCATCGCCAGCATGGAAGCTTCCGCTCCCGAGCCGGTATATCGTATATTAGCCATATCCAGAATCGACTGGACATGGCCATTCTCGCCAAAACCGCCATGATATCCTATAAACACCATATCGAAGCCTTTCAGCTTTTCTATATGTTTGTAAATGTCTGCCTCAGCGAGAATGAATTCTTCTGCGACTATACCGGATTTTCCCATTGCCTTTGCAATGGCTTTTCCGGTAGAAAGTGAAACTTCTCTTTCAGCGGACTCTCCGCCATAGATCAGAGCAACTTTATGCACTGACATCTTGGGCTTTACCCTTGTTTTTCTTGCCAAATTTTCCAAAGACATATTTGCGCAAAAGAGCGATCACACCGCCGGATAGGGCAGCCGTAAGTACTCGTGAGAAATTATTACCAATCGAATCGAGAACTTGCTTCGGATTTCCATCCGAAATTCCAGATGTCAAACCCGATACTACATTGTGCCCGGCTTTCGATATCTTGCTGAAATCATCGATTGGCTCCTGAATACGCCGAAGCGTGATATCAAGTTTATCCAATGATGATTCGGCATGATCAATCAGCCTTGCCAAATTATCGAGCGATTCAGGTAATCTATTATTCACGATCGAGAGTGTCTCTTCCGCATTCTTCGTAAGCTTGATAAGCCTGACCAGAAGAATAATAAAAAAGACTGAGACCGCTGTCAATACAACGGTCAACAGCGTAAGTAGTATAATAATTCCAGGTTCCAAAATCGGCCTTTCTCTTATTCTTCTTCTGTGGCTATATCTTCAGCATTACGATTTCTAAAGGTTTCAACGCCTTTGTCGAATGCATCTCGAATAGCCTCTTTTTGGGTTCCCAGTTTAGCCAATTCCTGCTGGACTACATCACGAACCGTTTCGATTTCGCGTTTGCCCTCAGAAACAGCATCATTGAATTTTCCACCAATCATCTGGCGAGTCTCTTCGCCTTTTGCTGGTGCGAGAAGAAGTGCAGTTCCTGCGCCTATTACGCCGCCTACTACAAAACCGAAAATGAAATCGGTTATTCCGTCTCTTGAATTTGCCATGTTTGCTCCTTTCAATAGAGTTATGGTTATTATGGTTACCTGGTGATTCTTTTGATTTCGTATCCTTTGTCTTCGAGTTTCTGGAGTATGCCTTTCTCACCTGCGAGATGGCCGGCGCCAACAGCCACGAAAAAGCTCTTTCCTTCTTCTTCGAAAAGCTTCATCATACCCTCGAACATGGTATCGTTTCTTTTGTATAGTATATCTTCTATAAATTCTGCATCATCTTTATCGATGCTCCAGTAATTTATAAGTTCATGAAGCTTGTTCAAATCGCCATCGATATAGGCATCGATGAGTTTATCGAGATATTTCTCGTATTCTGCGAATTCGGCAACCGTTTTCTCGATCATCTTGACCTGCTCATCATAGCTCTGGTCATCAAAAAGCTTGATCTGCTCTTCGACAGTCTCAAGCCCTCGAATATTTTTGTCCTTTTGTTTGGCACGTTGCTGAAGCTGCAAATCCATCGGCATAATCTGTACAGTGTCCTTTGTTGGCGGCATAGCAAGCGTGAGATTGATTACCCAGGGCTTCATCATAGAATACATCGCAATGCTCTGTCCCATAGAAACCAATACAGAATCGATCTTTTTATATGTCTCTTCCGGGAGAAGATCGCCCAGCTTAAGAGAATCGGGCAGCATAGAATACTTCAGCATAACCGACATCGCATCCTCATCGAGATCCACTTCCATCACAAAGTCGCTGCATTTATCCAAACGGCTGAAAACCACTTCGCCGGGATTTGCAATCCGGCTATCAGGATAGTGCACTGTTCCGAAAATATATGACGGTGGCTTGGTATCGATTTTCCATAAAAATGGCTTATCGCTTGTGCCAAATGCAATAGCTATGCATAGAAATATCGGTATTAATAGAATTAACAGGCTTCTTTTCATTTTGACTCCTTATCTAGTTTATAAAAATTCTCAGCTCATCGCCGATCTTCAATTCTGAAGGATCTGCGAGCTGGTTCTGGTTCATTATTTCAGTGGGTGTAGTATTATACTTCTGGGCAATATCCCACAATGTATCTCCATTCTGTACACGATGAATAATTTGCTTGCCAGTAGATGGCTTTGGTTTACCGCTTTCTTTTTTGGGCATGTAAATAGCTAACTTATCCCCGATTGCAAGGCTACTTGAACGTTTATTATTCCAGCTTTTAAGCTCATCGATCGATACATCGTATTTATTTGCGATCTTCCATAGATTATCACCAGCGCGAACGGTATGATATGTTTTCTGCTTTGATGATAAATTATCACTATCGGCAGATTTGTTTTCTGTCATAATCGCGACTTTGTCGCCGGGCTGAAGAACCGGACTATTTGAACCATAGCCATTCCAATAAACTATGTCGGAAACACGCACATTGTATTTCTTGGCAATAGACCAAAGCGATTCGCCAGTTTTTACCTTATGCGTGATTTTTGCTTTATTGCCGCTTCCACCTTTTACCTTGAGCTTCTGGCCGGGATAGATTCGCCCATTTTTGTCCATATCGTTAAGTGTCAGAAATTCATTCAATGTCATATTGTTTTGTACTGCGATATGAAGCGGAGTATCGCCCTGACGGACGGTATATTCGCGATAAGAACCACTGCCCGATGTCAGGTTATCGATAGGAATATTAAGTGCCTGTCCTACTCGAATAACGCTTCTGCGATTCATATCATTTGCATTGTAGAGACTCGTAAGCGAAATACCATATTTATCCGCAATTTCCGATGGTGTATCGCCCCTTTTGACTTTATATGTGCCAGACTCACCGGAATAATTGGAAGTTCTCTTTACTGTGGATGCGCTCGAACTGGACGATGGTGGGCTGGCATTTTTGCTTCTGGAGCTGCTTTTTTTGCTTTGCGATACGGCAGAAGCTACTTTAGACGGTGAGCTTGTGCTTTTGACGGGCACCATAAGAGTCTGGCCGATACTGAGTTTATGTTGATTCGAAATTTGATTAGCCTTCACCAGAGCTGATATGCTCGTGCCATATTTATGGGCGATAAGAGAAAGCGATTCACCGTGCTTTACTTTATGTTTCTGCCAGACCGATTTTCTGCTCTCGGGTATCCTTGAATATTTGCTATGGAATCCCCTCGCTGAGCCTTTCGGTACTTTCAGGTCATAGCTGGATTTATTCGGTGTGCACCAGCGGAGAAGCTCGGAATTTAGCTTGGTAATCTCATCCTCGGAAACACCGCATACCTCGGCTGCAAGCTCGAGATTAACAGGCTCGACAAGCCGGACAATATCATAGTATTCAGGGGTCTGGTATTCGGGATAGAAGCCGTATTTCTGTGGATTTTTGGCGATTATGAGAGCGGCAGTATAAAGCGGCACATAATTTCTCGTCTCACGTGGAAGAAATTCACGAATTTCCCAGAATGAATTTGCAGCCTTTTGATGCAATATTCTTTTGACACGATTCTCGCCGCAATTATAAGATGCCAGAGCAAGTTCCCAATCGCCGAACATTCCATAAAGAGTCTTTAGATATTTCGCAGCAGCTCTTGTCGATTTTTCTGGATCGCGCCTCTCATCGACCCACCAATCGATGTCCAGGCCATATTGCCTTCCTGTACCGGCGATAAACTGCCAGATCCCCGATGCCTTCGCCCAGCTATAGGCTTTGGTATTGAATCCGCTTTCTACGAGTGGCAAGTAGGCAAGGTCCAATGGTACGGCTTCCTCGCGAAAAACTCGTTTTATCATCGGAAGATACCTTGTAGAGCGTGAAAGCCATTCGGTCATCTTTTCTTGGTAGGAATCGCTCTGGAAAAGCAGTATCTTCTCGCCGACAACCTCATTCCATGTGATAGGAATATCGAAATCGCCGCGCGGTTCAGATGGCAATTGATTAAGAAGCTTTGAAAGCTCACGTTTTGTCTTATTAGGAAAGCCATCCTCGTCCAAAGCCATAGAAATGATTGCTGTGGCATTGGCAGAACCGGTATTATCGGTATTAGAAAGTGCGATTCTGTAGTCATAGGCGATCTCATTTAATAAGCCTGCTACCTTGTCCTGTAATTCACGTCCTTGAGTAGAAATCTCGATCTGAGAAATTTCCATCAATGCCCGGTCGAAATCCTCGATGGCATCGTCCCATTCGCGATGAAGATTATGAAGGGCGCCATCAGTATATGCTTCATTAGCCGTCTGATAAAGCTCATAGCCTTCATGCTCGCCGCTAAAGCGACTGCTTTGACGCATATTGGAACAACCCAAAAATAGAATGCTGATTAACACAAAGGTTAATAGATACTTTTTTCTCATAATCATGATCTCTTTAGTTTATCTTAATAATGTTACAGAACCACTACAAAGTGATTCGCCTCTTCTTTCTATACTATATAGATAAAGCCCGCCGCTCAAAGGAGCGCCGGTATCATCGTTTCCATCCCAGATTCTCTGGCCGGCTGGCAATTCTCTGACCGGGATTCCACTTGCATTAAAAATCTTAACAATGCCAGGGTCAGATGCAAGATTTGGATATTCGAAAACCACATAGTCATTATAGCCATCGCCATTGGGCGTAAAGACAGGCGGTGCATGGCCGCATGATGTAACAGAAACCATAAAACACCATCCGCGAATCGAGCTTTCGAGTTCATTAGGGATGCCATAGTCGGCATGCTCATCGGTAGCCCAGACATTTCTAATGCAAACCGAATCGCCATTGACAAATACAATATCCCGCACCACCGGGTCATATTCGAGCATATTAGTGGCAAGATTGTACTCGATGCCTTCTTCGCCAAAGGAAGCGGTATCATCATTCACAATGAGATTAATCGACTCGGGATCGACTTCTCTATAGCGGTCTAATATTTTCATCGATATAACCTGTTCATAGTCGATTGTAACCTCGCCCGGAGCCGGATCCAGGCTGCCATCTGAGATATACGGGCCGGAATAGTCTATAAAGAATCTCCCACCCTGAGGATTCTGCAATTGATTACCATCGATATCGGAAGCCTCATGCAGATAAAAATCGAAATATTGCCCATCGTCCCAATTGGATTCGGGATGGAAAATCAGGGTATCGCCAATGAAATAAAGCTCGTCATCAGCGATTGTGAAATGGATTCCATTTACTTCGAGATCGACAGTGGAAAAGTCGATATTTAGCTCTTCGTCTTCTACAAGTATCCTAATTTCCTGCTGCGGAAGCGTTGATACAACCTCGCCATCCAATGGCTCTAATCTATCCACCGGCATGATAATGGTCGAAACAGGGCCAAGGCCAAATCGAATGCGTTTGACTTCGGAAAAACAACCGCTTCTGTCGAGGGGATCTTCCAGCTCGAAATCATTATCATATGCCCAGACAGTCCATACGAAATTGGCAGTCTCGGATTGGCCGGGAACCGGCTCTATTGTCTGATATGTATCACCACCTACGTTCTCGAGCTGAATCTCTCTTGCCGAAGGGCCAAAGACATCCCCATCATCAGACCAAAGCAAGTAAACTCCCTGCCCTTCGCTGCCGGTCGAATCATCATAGACACCGGAAGGGTCATATATATCGACAGAAATATCAAATGGCATGTTAGGCTCCAGCAATTGATCGTCGGCGGGATTAAAATTGGAAAATTCCGGGCATAAGGTATCATCATCGGGAATATAGAAACACCATTGCCTGAGTCCATCATCCTGAAGCGGATTTTCATCACCATAGTCGATATTATCGACCGCGCGGACTATCGTAACACAGACCGTGTCGAATTCCAGGAACTCGACTCCGGCTTCATCGGTATGCCATCGGAATGTTACGCCGTCCCATTCTACGCCTTCCGAAGAAGTATCGACAAAATGCGGCGTTGGAGTAGGCATCGCTCGCGTTTCTTTGTTCTCGATTGCCAGTACGATAGAATTTGCCAAAACGCCGGCGTGTTCATCACGAATCTGGCAGGATATATCCGGCGTGAAATCGCGAATAACAGCACTATCCGGTGGATAAGGATTGCTGGCAATCGGCCCGAGTAAATCGACATTAAAGCGCCAGGTAATGGGGCCGTGATAAGGATAATGGCCAGCCTGGTTCATAACCCTGGCAAGATTAACCAAAATCTCCTGGCCATGTGTGAATGAATCTACTGGCTCCGGTAGATATTGCAAATCCGGCTCAATATATTCCATCTGTGGCATAGAGGGTACAAAAACATCGCCATCGACAACAAGCTGAATGCTCGAAGAATCGATTCCATCGGTTATTTCATTGAAATTCATCAAAATCCGCTGCTGGCTAATCGAGGTATAAGTCTCGGGCAATGGCTCTACAATCATAGCAGAAGGGCTGCATGGCGAATGGTAAGAAGAAATATCATAATCATCGACAAAATGCGGGTCCAGGTCGTCCCTTACATTGGGATATGCCCCATAAATCCTGACATCCCGCATAAGGCAATCGGCAGTTGAATTGCTGGATGTCCAGCTTATGAAATAACCGCCGCGAATCTCGTCAACGATATCCGATAGAATAATATCAAAATGGGATGAATCGTAATATGCGCCATCTGTGGCCTCTGCGAGATGGATATAGTTTGTGTCCATATCGAGATATGAGCTTTCCATGATATTGAAGCAAATCGCATCGATATCCAGTACCTTGTCGATCACCTCTACTGGCAAAACATCAGAGAATGCAGTTCCATCGCCGCGATAGTGTGGCCTTTGGTCTGTGACCATAATGAAAACAATCTGGGTACCGGAGCGGAAATGCATACTATCGGCAGCATCATATATTGCATCCAGCGATACCTCCGGGCCATCGCCACCGCCAGAAATGCCGATTGCATCGATCCAGGCTATAAACTCTGTTATGTCGGCTGTCAGGTCGTATCCTTCATCGAATTCGACATCGTCCTTGAATGTGACCAAACCAAGACGGTAGTTGATATCCGAAACAGCCAGAGACTCTGCAAATGCGCTAACACCATCACGAACATCATCAATAAGACCGCCCATACTTCCAGTATCATCGATAACAAAGACAATATCGGCGATTCCGCCACCGCCCAGGTCCTGCACAATAATTGGATATTGCCTCGTCCAGTCATCGCCTCTTTCATGGACAATGAAATTATCCTCATCGAGATGGCCGATTGTTCGGCTCTCTTCATCGAAAATCTCGCATTTGGCTTTGATATATGGAAATTGCTCGGCATTTATCGAATTGACTCGCATATTAATTTCGAGTGGTGGCGGGACAACTATCCTGAAGAACCAGCAAACCGAGTCGCCCTGGACAGGATTTGGCCCGCCACATGCGCTGACTCTGTCATCTGCGTTCACAACGCAGACGCGAACCGTATCACCTTCATGAAATTCTTCATGGGCATCGCGCGCCGACCACTTTAGCGTATCGCCATCGAATTCTAAGGAGGCATGGCCCCATGAATATTCGCTTCCATTGACACGGATAGTGATAGATGAGCTGTCTATGCCACTGAAATCATCATATATCCTCATCGATATAATCGGCGAGAATTCACGTGTAGAGCCAAAAGGAGGCGGCCACATATCCGAAACCTCCGGGCCTAAAGTATCCGTCCAAAATCTGCAATCGATTGGCGCATCTCTTCCAAAATAGCTATAGCCGAGAGAATCAGAAACATCGACAAATCGGAAATCGACCACATCATCGAAAGGCCCGGACGGGGTAAATACTACCAATGAATCGTCATGGACCGAAATCTCCGGGTCGAGGTAAGTATATTCCACAGAATTGACTTCAATAACGATAGATTCATGCATAAAGCCATGAATATCTTCGACATGGAAAACCAATGATGAGTCTGCACAGGCAATAGTATCGCCACAGGATGGGAATAGAAGCGTAACATCGGGCGGTATGGTATCGGAATTTAATACCTCGAAGCCATCGAAAAGCGTATCTGCAAAGCCATCTTCATTTGTGATAATAATATCACGCATCCCAACAGGTGCCAGAATATCGATATCGACTCTGATATTAAGAAGCGTTGGCAAAATATATCCAACAGCTGAAACTGTTATACCGGAGCCAAAATCTGCCGATGGAGCTGGTGAAGGCCCATCAAATCCGGTTCCAGAAATCATAACCGAATATGAAGTCGAGCCTTGAAAGCCGGAATCCGGCGAACAGGAACTTAAATCGGGTTGCGCACTAACCAATGATATAAATGTTATTAATAACAAAATCTTTATGAGCTTCATACAGCCCTCCGCTTTAAAAAACTTTTATCTAAATGTATTATAAACTTATTTAGCAAACAAGTCAATTCATTTATGCAAAAAACGCTACAAAAACCTATAAAATAATGATTTGGAAGTCAATTTCTTAAAAATCGGTTTAAGCTTATCAGTCTTTTAGTCGAAAAAAAACCGCACTTAATTAAAAGCACGGTTTTCTCCATTACTGCTCGTGAATTTATTATATACAGATATAGATAGTATGTCAATATATTTTAGTATATTTTTTAGTATTTGCATAATTTTTTTACTATTTTCTCATCTTCATATGAGATTTCGATAATAAAAAGGCCGTTTTTCAAATTTTCTGGCAATAAGATTTTACGATTTATTCTTTGTTTTAGGACTAATTCACCATCTATGCCGTAGATAGAGACTTCTCCCTGTATAATGGCTTCACTGTCTATTATGAGATAATCACTGGCAGGATTTGGGTAAATTTGTAAAATTTTCTTCTTATTTGAGACATTTTCTTCGATTTCCGTTTCGAGTGAGTATTCATCAGCTCCCACATCTGGCAGTTCGCCCCATGGCCGGCTCTGGCCATCTATATCGTAAGGTACTTCGGCGATTGTGAAGCCAGCATCGACTGGTGGTGTGGCGTCTAGAATATGCAGATCACCGGATGAAGCATCGGAGAACCACGACAATTCTGCATAATCGATATTGCCGGATACATCGCCACTTGCGCCATCGCGAAGAAAAACCGGCCCATCTGTCAGATTGCAATATATCTCGCAATCGGTTTCGGTGAAACGGTATTCGATATTCCAGGGGAAAGTGCCATTTTGAATGACAGTATTATTGTATACTTTGCCATTTCTGCATCGATTGAGCGTAATCCCGACATCGCCATCGCCTTCTCGGTAGAAGAAATTATTCCGTACTATCGGATTTTGATTATCATAAACGGTTTCGCCCTCTCTTGCGATATCGCCTGGCCCGCCGGAATTTCCCATGGAAATGCCTATATCGCATTCTATCATAACATTGCCCTCGACAATCGTTCCAATAGAATTCTGCCATGCCAATATGGTAGGCCCTGCGAGTATCCCGATTGGCCCGCGGATTCTCTCGAATAGATTATTGCGTATTATCCATCCTTCCGTAGCCAGAATATCCACGCCATTTGTGTACCAATGCCTCGCCCTGTCAGTGAATTCGAAATGGCAATTTTCGACTATGCCGGAATCGCAATAAGTAGTCGGTGGAGCTGCCGCTGTAACCTTGATAAACTGCTCGCCAGCATCTATTATATGCAAATTCTCGAAATGCGGCGCCCATGCGCCATTTTCCGATTGGACAATTATCGGATGGTAATATACTTCGCGAAGTGTCATATCCGCGAGATATACATAGCGAGCATTCATGATAGCGAAAAGATGCCAAACATCGCCATAGTCTTCATTTGCCATGCCCGGGCCAATAATCTGCACGCCATCACGGCTTTCACCGATGACGGCAACATTGCTCACGCCACCGGTGATACCAAGAAAATTGGTAAGATGATAGTCGCCATTTTCGATAAAAACCGTATCGCCACTTTCTATCGACCATATCGCATCCTGAAGTCCGGGTTCATCGGAAATCGTGATTAGGTCGGCTAAAATTGTAGGTATGATTAAAATTGAGATAAATATGAGTTTTTTCATAGAATTGGCCTTTCTCTAGGAATAGTCTTAGAGAAATTATAGGTATATATAATCTTTTGTCAAATATAGTGGAAAAATATATCTAATGCATCATAATACACATAATGCAACTGTTTTACTGATTTTTTAGCCGAGAAGTATGACAATGCGGAACAGCGCAATATCTTGAATAACGAGCCGTTGAAAATTATTGTCATAAAATCATTAGTTGTGGGCTTTATTTTTGTTATTGTACATGTGAATCTTAATTTCTTGAAAAATAAAAAGAAAAAATGACGGCAGAAGTACCTTCGTTAAAGAAAAATCAAACCAATTATACCAAGAAGAATCACATAATAACCAAAGTAATGGAATTTCTCTGAAATCAAGATCCTGATTACTATCAAAATCGCGATATAACCGATGATTGCAGAAGCGATGCCTCCAAAAAGATAATCCAATGGTATTGTGCCAGCATCGCCGACTTTAAGAACCGTCGCTCCCAAAATGGCAGGAATCGAAAGCAAGAATGAAAATTCAGCAGCCTTTTTGGGTTGGATTTTCAAAAAACGCGCCATAGTTATTGTCGTGCCGCTTCTTGATATACCGGGAAAAATCGCAAGAGCCTGCGCGATACCGATTATTATCCCGCGAAAGATATTGATCTTCTTTTTTCCTACCTTTAGGTTCACAATTTTTGGTAATATTAAAATGAGGCCTGTAATGATAAGGAACATCGCTGTATATCGTGGGCTTGAGAAAAATTCTTCGAAATAGGAATCCAAAAAATATCCTGCCAGAGCGGCGGGGATAGTGCCAAAAAATAGAGCCAATAATATCTTGAATTCCTGAGACTTATGATACCTTTTGGGCGATTTGAATAGTGGTATAAAAAGCTCGCTAATACGATCATGGTAAAATGCGACAACTGCCAATAATGTGCCCAGATGAAGCACTATCTCGAGGCTAACGCCAGGCTCATCCATGCCGAGAATGTGTTGTCCAAGCACAAGATGGCCGCTGCTGGATACCGGCAGAAATTCCGTCATTCCCTGTATGATCCCGAGCAAAATTATCTTAATAGTCGATAGCATCTATCTCCTTTTGATGTGAAAATATATGGGAAAAGACCTTTTACAAGAAGAATTTTGGTTCTGGAGAAATATAATAAGAATAAATTATCGAAATGTATCTCAAAATAGATATCTAGTATATCAAATATTTTTGTCTTTTCTCCGAGAAATCGAGTGATTTCTTTTTCCATCGTTTACGGGCCTTCAGATATGGTAAATCGCTTTCAAGCAATTTGAGATAGTCATTGCCGCCGAGAAGTATTTCTATCGGCAGTTTTTCGTATTCATACTCATATGGCGGTTTGAGCCATTTGAATTCATCGGGATAGAGCTTTCTTATGATTCTCAAAATCTCCCAGGTAGCATAAACAGGATCGAATAAATCTCTGTCAATTACGTGAATCTGTGCGCCATTGACAAGCTCGCTATCGTATTTATCAAAAGTAGGCATATAGCTTACCGGCCGCAATATTGCGCCGGGGATATCCAGCAGATCGATCATTTTATCAGAATCAATAAATGGTGCGCCAAATAGCTCGAATGGCCTGGTCGTTCCGCGTCCTTCGGAAATATTGGTAACTTCGAGAAGGCATTGCCCAGGATAGACAATAGCCGTATCCAGAGTAGGCATATTCGGAGATGGCATAATCCATGGGAAATCGTGTTCATCAAAGTAACCACGCTTGAAGCCAATAGATCCTACTATTTCTAATCGATTTGTATAATCCATTTCAGAATGTATCATTTTCATAATCTCGCCGATAGTCATTCCATGACGAATAGGCAAAGCAAAAAGCCCGACAAAGCTTTCGAACCCTTTCTGCAAAATCGGCCCAGAGATTTGCTTGCCGCCAATTGGATTCGGCCTATCTAATACCATCACAGGAATTTCTGCTTCATTGGCTGCTTCCATAGCAAGCATCGCTGTCCAGATATAGGTATAGTATCTTGCGCCGATATCGAATAAATCGATAATCATTATATCGATACCAGCGAACATATCGAAAGTCGGTTTTCTGGTTTTGCCATAGAGGCTATAGACTGGCACATGATATTTCGGATGGATAAAACCGCCTTCCCATTCGATCATATTAGCCTGCGTATGTCCGAAAAGGCCGTGTTGCGGCGTGAAAATAGCTTTCAGATTTGCATCAAAATCGATATCGAGAATGTGGTTAAGCTCTTTATCGACCGAAGCCGGATGGCAAAGAATCGCAATATTATGATTTTTGAAAGGCTTTTCTTTTTTGGCTATATCGATTCCACAGAAAATTTGCTTCATAACTTGCTTTCTGAAATTCTTTTTATTTATTCAATAGGTAATTACGAATTAAAAATCAATCGACAATCTCAATAAATAGAGAATCCGAAAAGCCTTTGACATTATCCGCCACAGGGACATAGGCCTTAATTTTGTATTTGCCCAGTTTGGGCATTTTGCCGTTCTCGAGCGTGCAATCCCAACTTGCTGTATATTTTTTTTGTTCATAAGCCAGAAGTATAAATTCCTGGAATTTCGCTGCATCCTTCTTTTTTGCATCGCGCCAGACAAGCTGGTTTTTCATATCATAGGCCTCGAAAAAATATGGCCTCTCTGATATCAAAAAAAGCTTTCTATTCTCGGCATCATTATTCTTGACTGTGAAAGTGAAATTAGCTGTCTCTCCCGGAGTATATTGCGGCTGGCCTGATTCCAATTGGGAAACAACTCTCGGCTTTTCTTGAGGCTTTTTAGCAATCTGTTCTTTCGGGCCACAGCCAATAAAGATCAGCAAAAGGCACGAAAATAGTATAATATTTCTAATGTACAATGTTCACCTTCCTGGTAAATTCTTCATTCTCAGCCTGAATGCGCACCATATAGATTCCGGATCTTATGGGCAAATCAAAAATAAATTTACTGACACCAATCCCCGCCATTCTTCTTTGCCTTTCGATAATCCGTCCATTAACATCATAAAGGCCTACGCGGACATATTGCCTTGTGGGCGTACCAAATTTGACATATATCTCATCGCCTTTTTGATAGGCTTTTGCATCGGTCATTGTTGGATGATAAACGATATTTGGCTCATCGAAAAGGCTGAGTTCCGAGCTATCATAATGAAAATCATAATCCGGGTCATGTCCGGCTTCTTCGCCGAGTTTATATATCCTTCCATCTACCGAACCGTCTTCATTAACTTCGATCAACATGAAATGGTTAAAATCACCACCATAAGGTGCAAGATATGGCCATGGGTTAATCGGCGCACCAGCTCCGCCAGTGATAAAATAGACTGTCTCACCATGAATATCATCATCCGGTTGCCATCTATCGTAACAATGAAGATGTCCGGCGAATACCATAGACACATTATGGTCGCGGTTGATGCGAATAAATTCATCCGAACCGCTGGGGCCAGAGCCATAAGGGTTATAGCCAGAACCGCCCATTGTGCCGAGTGTTATATGACCGCGAAGATATGGTGGAGCATGCATAAAAGCAAAAACCTTGCCATCCCATTCGCTGACCAGGCTTTCATACCATGTTAACTGTGATTCGGTCAGTTCATATCGCATATATTCGCCAGAAATATCAGGAATACTGGCAGGATGGGAATTCTGAAGGCCAATAAAACGGCAATCCATATAATCAAAATAGTAATCGGAAGGGCCGAAGATATCTATAAAATTATCCTCCCCGGCATCATCGTTCACTTCGTGATTGCCGATGGTATTCAATATCGGAAAATTTGCTCCATCGATGATATCGAGATATTCATTGTATTTTGAAAGTTCACCGCCTGCTGCAAAATCACCGACACCCATAGCGAAATCGATAGAGTCTGCAAGATGGTCATTAACATAATCGATAAATTCGATAAATGTGCTATTTACGCTATAATTATCGCCAAAGGCAATAAATCGAAGCGGAAAATCATGGCTATCAGATTGGATACTGTCGATTACAACACTATGGGGATGATTTACCATTGCGCCCAGAAAACTTACCGTTATAAATAATAATAAAAAATATTTTTGCATCTCATCTCCTTTTCTCTATTATCAAATTACCAATAAAATAATCAATAGTCAATAAGAAATCGATAACCTGACCAGGGTTTAGTAGAAAGATAAGTCTGTTTTGGACAGAGAAGGGTAAATAAATATTTCGTTTAATACCTCGATTTCTGTTTATTGGAATGTCAACTTTTCTATTTGCATAATATTAAGTAAGTTATAGTTTTACTGAATTTAACCTAAATGGTGAAATTCAATAAATAGATAATCAACACTACTGCCACCATTACAAAGCTCTCCATCAAACAACCCAATAATTATGTTAAGAAGTAAAAAATAGTTATTCTTAATACCTTCGATACAAATCCCCCACCTCATACCCTCGCCACAAAGCTCTCACCCAAATATCCTCGCTACAAAGCTCTGCTTTGTAGCGCATGCTTCTCCAAAGCTCCGCTTCGATTCTTTCTAAAGCCTAAGAGAAGCGCAGTTTCAAAGATTTTTTCCGTTGCGAAGCAGAGCTTTTCAACGAGGATAAAAGTCGAGATTGTTTACTTTACATAAATCTTAACACTGAATCTCTTTTAAAGCCATATATATATCATATAATACTTAAAATATATAACCAAAAGGCTTTACTGATGTTTTAGCCTGAAAAGTATGACAATGCGGAACAGCCCATTGTCTGGATAAATATATATTGCACTTAGATACATAATCGCATATTATGTATATATATTTTGGGAATTTAAACAATAATTCAATTGGAGGTAATTATGAAAAGCACATCAAAGATTATAACTTTGGCTGTAATAGTTTTAGTCGTGATAATTATTTTATCGAGTATTACTATTATCAAGCCGGGATATGTCGGCGTAGTCGAGTTTTTTGGTTCAATCTGGGAAAAGCCGCTTTATAATGGCGTTCACCTTGTTATTCCTCTTGCACAGGTACACAAGATAGATATTCGTTTGCAAGAATATACCATGTCATCAGCGACTGGCGAGGGAATTCGCCGCAATGATGACAGTATCGAGGCATTGACAAAAGAAGGCCTGAAAGTTAAACTGGACATCACCGCATGGTATAGAGTCGAGCCGGAAGAAGCACCGGAAATCTTCGAGGAAATCGGTGCTAATTTTATAGCTAAGATAGTCAGGCCAGCGCTAAGGACTGCTATTCGTGATGTTGTTGTTGGTTATACAGCTAATAAGATATATTCTTCACAGCGCGATTCTGTTGTTAATCAAATCAATGATAGAGCAAAAAATCTAATAGAGGTAAAGGGGATAGTAATGGACAGAATTCTTCTTCGTAATGTCAGGCTCCCCAAACGCGTACAGGACGAAATCGATTCTAAACTGGCTGCCGAGCAGGAAGCCCAAAAGATGGAATTTGTCCTGCAAAAAGAGAAGCTCGAAAAAGATCGCAAAGTTATCGAGGCCGAGGGAATCAAAGAGGCCAATCGCATTATATCACAGGGCTTGACGGCTAATTATATCAAATGGTATCGTATCGAGATGATGAAGGAATTGGTCGATTCGCCGAATAATACCATAGTCATTATCCCTGAGGATCTCAAATCTGCGCCGATAATGATGAATAATTGATTTTCCGACACTGCGCCGTTCTGCATTGTCATACTTGTCGGCTAAGACATTAGTAAAGCCATTGCATTATATATCTTATGTATTATACATATTTATTTAGATATGGCTTTAAGAGAGATAATAGGAGGAAGGTAGTTAAGGCAGCTCTTTTTTTGTATGGATGGCTGCTTTTATATTATAGTAATTTTGGGCCGATATACCCTATATGAACTTTCTCTTTTTTGTCATCAGGACAAAAATATATGCGACCAGCGCCAGGTGTATATCGAATATGTAGGTGAAAATCTCTAATTTTTCCATCTTTGCATGAAATTCTCAATTTATTTCGAAATTTATTCTTCCGTGTTTCGCTCTCATCGCTAGTTTTGCTCTTATTATAAGGAAATTCTCCTATACTCCATTGCTCAGCAGATATATCTAATTCTTTTAATTTGTTAAAAACTTGATTAAATTCAGGAGTATTTAATTTTAAATTTTTCAAATTGCTATTAGCACTTTTAGAAAATAATAAATTTTTAAAGTTTTCTTCTTCTCTTGCAATGAAATCATCGATGGAATTAAATGATGACCTATATTTGATGTTA
>JBKHBT010000089.1:0-13919 GCA_046542255.1 Candidatus Zixiibacteriota bacterium
ATGCGGAACAGCGCATTGTCTCTTTTAAAGCCATATATATAACATATATATAATAGTTAATATATACCCAAAAGGCTTTACTGATGTTTTAGCCTGAAAAGTATGACAATGCGGAACAGCGCATTGTCTGGAGGTAATGATGAAAGAAAAAGCAATAGAGCTTTTCCGAAATGAAATAAATTGTGCGCAATCTATTATAACAGCTTTGAAAGACAAGTATGGTTTAGATGAAGAAATTGCATTACGAGTTTCGGCTGGATTCGGTGGCGGTTTCGGCAAGAAGCAACTTGCTTGCGGCGCTATGACCGGTGGAATAATGGCTTTGGGACTCAGATTCTATAAAAAAGAAAGACATGCTCAATCCAAACCACTTGTCTATGAAAAAACCAAAAAACTGGTCAATGCTTTTGAAAGCCATTTTGGCTGCACGACTTGCCGCGAATTACTCGGCGTAGATGTCAATACAGAAACTGGAAAAAAGACCATGAAAGAGTATAATTATCGAGAAACAAAATGCGAAAGATATATCGCTTTTGTCATGGAATATCTCGATGAAAATCTTGATTAATCTATTTGATAAAAACTAATTTTTTGCTGGCGATACTTTTTCCATCTTTTATTGCTAATGCAAAGTATGCACCAGAAGACATATCATCCGGTTGCCAAATGAAATCGCCTTCGATATGATTTCTTTCAAATACAATTTTCCCATCGATATCATAGATTTTGATCGCTTCGACATCCTCCATTTCGATAGCAACTGCTGAATTGAAGGGATTGGGATATGCATTCAAAGTAAGATGTTCGGGATTATGCTTCGATTCTTTAGTTGCCGATTCTATACCTTCCCATCCAGCGAGTCTTGCCATCATCCACCAGAGAGCTCCGCCTTTGTGCTGGCAATTCTCGTAGGATGTATGCGCCATATCTTCCCCGGCATAATGATGATGCTCAAGCGGTACAGCTTCACCATCGTATTCGTAGGTATGAAGTTCGCCTTCATAATAGCAATCGATATCGGCAAAGTCAAATAGTGGCCAATTATTGTCATTCGCATAATTTCGGATGATATTATTATTATTTAAACGTGTCCAACCGCTCCAGCCATCATACTGTGCATGTCCAGTGAACAAAATGAATTGGACATCGGGATATTCAACTTGCAATGTTTCCATACTATCGAGATAAGCATAGACCTGATCGGAAGAGTAATCACTCATCTGTCCGCACCAGCAAAACATGGAATAGTTAATAGTAGGATTGTGGTCGAGAACATCGCGTGTATAATTCATTCCATAATCCGTCGCCCAGTAATCTTCGGGAGTTATATAGTCGAAACCTTCCTGGCCATCGAAAATGCAGAATGCTCCATCTTCAGTGGGCAGAGAACAATAGCCATCATTATAGCTATAGAACGGATTATCGTCTTCTATAAGACTCAAACCGCCGGTCAATTGGCCTCCATGTGATGTATGAGCATAGTGTAATTTACAGTCTGATTGTACAGTCTCGACCCATTCGGTCGGTATCAAAGTATAATCTATACAATCATGATCGATTATGAGAGGTTCACTCAATTGCGCTAAAGAGATTCCAGCAATAAACAGTAACAAAATCAAATACTTTTGCATATCTTTCCTTTCTTATTAATTACATAAAAGGTATAAACATTTTTAGCCAAATTTCAAGCTTTTTTTTTAATTTAATATTTCCAAATAAAAAAAATTGAGCTATATTGTTTAGCTAATGTTAAATCATGACTGAAAGGAAAGAAATGAATATACCAACTTACATTTTGGGCTTTTTGATAAGCAATGGAAAACAACATGGTTATAAGCTTAAAAAATCCATATCTGAAGAAATCGCCGATTTTGCAAATATCAAGCTTCCTACAGTATATTATCATCTCGAGAAACTCGAAAAAGATGGCTATATCATTTCTGATATGGAAAAAGATGGCAAAAGGCCGGAGCGTTTCGTCTATTCTGTAACCGATAGTGGAAAAAAGGAATTCTATAAATTACTAAATGATACACTCACGCGATTTGAAGAATTTGATTTTCCTATAGACACTGCCCTATTTTTCGGTTCCGAAATCGATAAAGATACAATAATCAAAGAATTGAGAAAAAGAGGCAGGGATA
Source organism: Candidatus Zixiibacteriota bacterium (assembly GCA_046542255.1). Lineage (GTDB taxonomy): Bacteria > UBP14 > UBA6098 > JBKHBT01 > JBKHBT01 > JBKHBT01. The sequence goes on from JBKHBT010000089.1 coordinate 2,145, forward strand.
TTGCAGGTGCTTTAGAGATGTTCAAAAGCAGAAAAAAGGAAATCAAAGACACAATTCCGAAAAAACTCCGAATATATCTTCTTGCAATTTTAGACCATCACGAAAAACACTATATCGCAGAACTTCAATGGATACAAACCACGATTAAATCATTATCTTAAAGGATTGATCCGTTTTGTAGATGTTTGGAATTTAGACTTTCGCCAAAATAAGCATCAAACCAGCCGCAGTAATTCCAGTTGCACCGATTATAGATAATACCAGATGTACTCTATCTTGCGTGGTTTCGCTCCATTTGGGCATCTTGACGATTAGATGCTTGAACTTGATGGCAACTACACCGGCAATTGTCACAGTAAGCGCCATCCCCAGAGACATCATTAGTACAGATAGAAGGCCGAATTTTAAAGCGCCGAAGGAAATTGAAAACAATATAACAGTCATCGCAACAGGACAAGGTACTATCCCAGACAGAAAACCGATTAGATAATCATGTTTAGTTTCTGCAAATCTCTTAAAAATATCCTTAACAAATCTAAAATTAGACATTAGATAGACCATTCCGACCAAAATAATCATAACACCGCTGGCAATCTGGATATCATTACGGAAGCTGTCTCTTTCATGCATTCCAGATGCTTCGAGCAAAAGTCCAAAGACTAAACCAATTATTAGAGCAATTCCATTATGTGTCACAGCAACTGTGCCACCTACTTTAAAGGCCTGTGATACTTTTGCTTTAGCCTTGAGAAAATACGACCCCACAAGCATTTTACCATGTCCCGGCCCTGCTGCATGGACTATCCCATAAAGAAAAGAGATACCCAAGAGCATAAAAAGCTGGCCAATAGACAATTCATTTTTCAATGTAAACATCAAATCGGCGAGTTGGGAATTAAGCTTTTTTTGCAAAATTATAAATTTATGCCATAGCTGCTGGAAAATGCCATCATCCTGTGCTCTTTGATGGCCAGGCATGCCTTGCGCTAATAAAGCAATTGCCATAAACAATAAAAAACATAATATTAGAGTCTTTTTCATTTTTTATTCAACTTTATTGTATAAGTTACATCATTTTTCTTATTAATATCGCATTTAATATTATCAGAGCCTTTTATTTCGGGGGTTTTAATCGGAGTGTATGCATAATAGAGAGTTTCATCATAGAAAGACAGCATAAACTCGAATGGTCCGTCCTGGAGAGCTTTGTAATATGGGAAATGGAATGTAAAAACCATTTGCCTTTTTTCCGTTAGTTCAGCATCAAAACTAAGGATTTCCTGCTGGTGGAAATCACTATCGCCGATAATCACATGGGTGTTAAAGGTCGTCAGGCCGAATGTTTCGATAAAATTCCTTTCGAGTTCGGCTTTTTCTGTTGCATCTATATCGGAATTACCATCCGTCAAATAAGTTAATATGTCATAGCTATACATCTTATCGAAAACCCATTTTATATCGAAACCTTTGAGGTTATTATCATCTACTACTATCTCACATTCCACATCGATGAAAACATGAGGATGCGAAAATGCAAATCCTATCAGGAAAAATATAATAAAAAGCTGTGCAATCCTCATTTTCATATCAACAAGATATAAAAATGTCTCTATTTTTCAAGAGAATAATAGTTGACTTAGAAAGATTATACTTTATTTTTAATTGAATGCAGCTAAATAATAATCTTTATTAATATGCTGCCGAATATAAATTTATTTATGAATTCACAAAGGATAGGTGAATATGCGATATTTACGGCCTTTTTTATTAATTATTTTTGTCATGAGCCTTTTTTTCATGGGATGTTTTGGAAATAGCGTCCTGGCGCCACTCGAACACTACTCTGATGGTTATTATGAATGTGAAGCAGAAGGCTGCTATATTCAGGAGAAAATCGATATAATCCCTGTCCTAATCGAAGAAGGTTTCTCAGGCCAAAATGTCGATCCATCACGAATCAAGTTCATGAAATATTGCGATTACTATTATCTAATTGGTCCTGGTTTCTATAATGTCTGGATTGGGCAGTTGGAAGAAGGGGGCATAGAATTCGAGCCTGTTAATCTTGACGAAAGGGTTCTGGACCCGATTTTCCCCAGCGTAAAGCCCGCAGTCGTATTACAATACAAAACACAGGATGGCCGCAAAATCGCAATCTCTCTAAAGGAATGTGAAAAATGAAAAAGTCAGTTATACTAATACTCTTCATGATATTGGCGCAAATAGCCTTTTCACAAGGTTTTTTCGAAATTTGGGATAAAGCTGAAAAGAAATGGGAAGAAGGTAATTGCCAGAGAGCCATCGACCTTATGGAAACCACAAGAAAAAATGTCGAGGCAAGAAAACATCCCGCCTATGAGAAGAAAATGAAAATGCTTGGCGAATGGCAGGATGAAATGGATGAAATGGAAGAGGAAGTAGAAAATAAAGCCTCGAAAATGAATCGCCTCCGCATGGAAATCATACAACATCGCGATGCATTCCAGGAAAATACAGGAAATGCCGAAAAAGCTCTCGAAGAAAAAAACAAATTGGCAAACAAATTCCAGAGAATGGAAAGGTTATATTCCGAACTAGATCCGAAAAACATCAAATGTCAGAGCTTGAAAAAATATGCAGAGTCCAAAAGAGAAAGCTACTATGAAGCTGCGGAGCCAATACACCAAACAGTGGTCGAAAGCTCCGATACCATGCTCTTCTCTGCATTAGACTCTATCACTGTACTTAATAAAACAATACTCGATACTGTGAATGCGCTTTTGGATATCCATAAGCAGGATCAATTGATAATCGAAGCCTACGAAGCTCGAGAGGATACAATTAGAGATATTCTATCTATGCCATATTTCGAAAATGATGAATTCGAAACCCCCAGGACAATGAACTCTGTAATAGACCTTGCAATACAGGAACGAGGCTCGAGAATCAAAACAATTGCCGATATGCTGGCAGCACTCTATAAGGAAAAATACGATAATGACCCCCGCTTTGTCTATGAAGATACATTGTATTGGGAAAAGACCAGAGACAATCTGGAAAAGATGCAGGAACGCCTCCGCCAGAATCCACATCTTGGCGCATACGGCGAAGAGTATGCAAGATATTTAAATAAGCCAATTTCTATTATCAATAAGAGTTTCGGCGAAAAGCAATTCCCTATCGAGCTTATAATAGGTATTATAGCACTTGGCCTAATTATCGCAATTTTGCTTATTATGATACTTGTCAAAGTGGCCAAAAGCAATAAGGCGCAAAAAGGCCCAATAGTTATCGACCGAGAATAAATTTTGTCAAAAAGATTTATTTGTTGAAAATTCTCTTTTTATTCATATACTTATATATGAAGGACAAAGGAGAGTTTACAATGTTTAAGAATATATTACCTGTATTTTTCATTATTGTATTTGCTTATGCATATACTCCCGGTGCCTTTGTACCTATCGATACTGCAACTATTTACGAGAAGCCCGATGAAGATTCATATATCGTAAAAGAAGTAACACCTGGTACTGTCATGTATTTAATTAGCCGGACACAGAGGTTTTACTATATGGAAGCTAATGGCGATCTTGGATGGATAAAACGTTCCGATGTCAAAGAACTCGACCCAAGAGAAAAAGTCGAGAAAACCCAAAGGGTCGTCTTTGTAGATAGTATCCCTGCAAGAAATGATCATAGCCCGGAAGCAGAAATTCTACAATACCTTCCTAAAGGCGCGATAGTCTTTCAATTCGATAAATACCTCGATTGGCGAAGAGTTACAACGGAAAATTATGATATGGTCTGGGTCGAGAATAAATATCTTACCAATTACAGTCCCCAAAAGCATGAAAAAGATCGCCAGGAACTAATTGAAAAATACGCTAAATATCTTGTCGAGCATAATGATACGCTTAAAACCAAATCACAGAAATATTTCGGCCACAAGCCTGTTCGCTCCAAATAGAACTAATCTAAGTACATCAATTTTATTGCTCTTTCAATTTTTCCTGTGGAATTTTTGATGCAGGCAAAATAAATCCCCGGCTTTGTCCTCGAATCTGGTTTCCAGCTCAGTGAATTTTCATCGCCAAACTCAGTAACAATACTTCCACTGATATCGACAATGACTATAGAAAGATTTTTAGGGTTTTCGATTTTTACCTTCTTTTCAAAAGGATTCGGATATGCACTAATTTGTTTGTCCCTGTTTCTTTGAGCAAATTCTTCGATAGCGAGATAATCGCCGATATCTACTGTGGACAATGCACCGCCAAAATCGATACCCATATAAGTAACAATCTCGTCTGTTATGTAAAGCTCTTCAGGATTTATGAAACAGCAAGCTTCTATCTGCGTAAGAGTGCTTATCGAAATCTCATATGCAGCACCCGACATAAAATTGCTTCCGGAATAGCCAGAGAGAATATACCCTCTCCTATAAGTCATGACAAAGACCTCTCCAACCGATGAAATATCGGCGGCCGTAACCTGGCCGGCAAGTTCTGATGATGTGGTCGTATAGATGCTATCGATTAATCTGGCTTCATAATCGCCAGCATACTTAGGCAGGCTGTATAGTTTGGTTATCCCGGTAAAAGGATCAGTTCGGCATTTCGAGAACAGATAAAGCGAATCTCCATATGAGACCATCGCTTCCATATCAAAATTTCGCATATCCGATGGCGGTGGGAATTCGTATTGATCTTCATATGTAAAATTGATTATTTCTGCACTTATAGTATCTTCGATAAAGTCTTCAGGCCCGGGGATAGCATATATACGTAAATCCGTCCTATTATTACTATTATTGCCAAAATCGCCTATGTAGAACCAACCATCATCATCGCGCGCGATTTCTTCCCAGTCGATATTTGTCGCATTAACGATTTCTATTGTTCTTAGAAGATTACCACTATCATTGAAAATATACAATTCATTTTCACCGCCAGAATCATTGAAAGATACCAGTTTTCCATCATCGAGCAATTCGACACCGGAGCTTTCATCGATAATATCAGGGAGGCTTGTTACAAAAGATGGTGAGACCGATTGCGCTACGATAGTGCTAACCAATACCATGATAGCAAAACCAAAAAGTTTTGAAATTCTTGTGTTCATTAAATAGAAGATATCGAATTTCTCATTGACGTCAAGAAATGAAATACTCTATGATTGCTATTTGTAATTTTTCTTTACAGAATTAGGGAAACTAATTATTTTTTATTGGTGAGTTATGCAGAAATAACATATAGAAGCCGGAATCCGATTCGTCGCCGACTTCATGATAAACGCTTCAAAGATGCAAGAGACCTTCTGGCTCCAAAAGAAAATGACAAAATTCTCGATTATGGCTGCGGTGATGGACATCTGCTCGAATTATGCAAAACAAAAGTAAAAGCAGATAACTTGATCGGTTATGACCCAGTACCCGTTATGGCTAAAGATGCTCATAATAATTTGAAAGGCACTTCAATAAGCGTTTATAGTGATTTACATGAAATCAGAACCAAATTCGATAAAGTTGCCTGTCTGGATACAATAGAACATCTCTATGAAGATGATATTCATAAATTAATGAATAATCTATACCAATTATCCAAAAAAGATGCCTTGATATTGATCAGTGTTCCAATCGAAATTGGAATCCCTGTAATTTTTAAGAATCTTTTTCGCCTTTTACGAAAAAGAGCTGATGACACACTAAATTTTAGGGATTATATAAATACCATTCTCAAAAAGCCGGTACCCCGAATACAAAATCAAATATTTGATGGAAATAGATATATATATTCGCATGTAGGATTCGATCATAGGGATTTTGAAAAGGTTCTCAAGAAGTATTTTAATGTAGAACAAAGAATATGTATGCCTTTTCCGGTATTCGGTACAAGCTTAAATAATTCAATTTACTATATTTGCAAAAAATAGAGATCTTAACTAAAATTTTATACAATAAATTAAAACATTAAAACGCCCCCCAATAAGGAGAGCGTTTCAGATTTATATTAGCTGCAAAAGCAGCCTTGTAATCAATCTCAGCGAATTAAACAGCGCCCTGATCGAGCATCGAATCGGCGACTTTGATAAAGCCAGCGATATTTGCGCCCTTGACATAGTTGACGAAATCGCCTTCTTTGCCGTATTCAACGCAGTTTGCATGGATGTCTTTCATGATGGTGTGGAGTCTCTGGTCGACTTCTTCACGTGGCCATGAAAGCCTGAGGCTGTTCTGTGACATTTCGAGGCCGGATGTGGCTACGCCACCAGCATTTGCTGCTTTTCCTGGGCCATAGAGAATCTTATTTTCGAGATAAACATCGACTGCTTCGTTCGTGGAAGGCATATTTGCGCCTTCGGAAACGAGTTTGCAACCATTTTTGATGAGATTCTTTGCATCTTCGAGTTCGATTTCGTTCTGTGTTGCTGCTGGAAGTGCAACATCACAAGGAACATGCCATGGCCTTTTGCCTTCGAAGTATTCGCAACCGAATTCTTCGGCATATTCTTTGATCCTGCCGCGATGGACATTCTTAAGATCCATAACCCATGCGAGTTTGTCTCTGTCGATACCGTCTTTGTCATAAATAGAGCCGGAAGAATCAGAAAGTGTAACAACTTTGCCGCCGAGGTCGAGTACCTTTTCAGTAGCATACTGAGCAACATTACCGGAACCAGAAACGGTACAGACTTTGCCTTCGAGGGAATCGCCAGCATTTTTGAGCATTTCTTCTGCGAAATAGACCTGTCCATAGCCTGTTGCTTCGGGACGAATAAGGGATCCACCCCAATTACGGCCTTTTCCTGTAAGAACACCAGTGAATTCATTAGCAATTCTCTTGTACTGGCCATACATAAAACCAATCTCACGGCCGCCTACACCAATATCACCCGCTGGTATGTCTGTATTAGGGCCTATATGTCGGAAAAGTTCTGTCATAAAGCTCTGGCAGAAGCGCATGACTTCATTATCGCTCTTGCCTTTTGGATCGAAATCGGAACCGCCTTTGCCACCGCCCATTGGCAATGTGGTAAGGCTGTTTTTAAATACCTGTTCAAAGGCCAAAAACTTCAGGATGCCGAGATTAACCGAAGGATGGAAACGAAGCCCACCCTTGTATGGGCCGATTGCGCTGTTCATCTCGATACGGAAAGCACGGTTTACCTGGATATTGCCCTGGTCATCTGTCCAGGGGACACGGAAAATGATGATGCGCTCTGGTTCGACCATGCGCTCGAGTAGCTTTGCATTAGCATACTTAGGATGCTCATTAACGTACGGAATCAAAACCGCCATAACCTCTTTTACTGCCTGATGAAACTCAGGTTCCGCCGGGTTCTTGGCGATTACTTTTTCCATGAAAGAATCGAGTGAGTAAGCCATTTACTTCCTCCTTATGAAATGTGGCTTTAAGTAATCACTTGTCGCATTATGCCAAAAATATTCATCACATACGAACTGTCAAGAAAAATTTGTGATATTTGTAACAATCTAGGAATTAAATTTTGAGCCAGGTATGCTTCGGGCATATTCATTGAGATTTCATAAGGAATATTTTACTTTTTTAACATATACAAGGGTACTTAATAAATAGCTTGTATTAAATTGTTAATATCACTGTTATTTTGATATTTATGCTATTTTCTGAAAAAAATCTTTGATTTTGTATTAATAATAGAATATATTCTATTTAAAGTGAGATAGTATAGATTTTTCTGCTGGGAGCAATATGATCGATATGAGATTTAAATTCTTTATGGTTCTTTTGGCTTTTCTGATAATAAATATTTATGCAGAGGCAAAATGCTGGGAATTCGATGATGATTTCAAAATAGTTATCGATGAAGAGTGCCTTAGCGATAATCCAGGTATGGTCGATGAGCGTATTACTCGCACTGGATACACTGTCTTGCATTGGGCAGTAGAAAATGGACAAAAAGATATTGCCGAAAAGCTATTGGATATGGGCGCAGATGTCGATATTCAAGATTTTTTTGGGATGACGCCTCTTCACACAGCAGCACATAATCCCAAAAACATCAAGCCATCTATTCAAAATGAGATAATTGAATTGCTTCTTCGAGAAGGTGCTAATCCTAATCTCTACAATGAAAATGGCCAACTGCCGATCGACCTGGCACAAGCGTCCGGGAATCAGTATCTTGCTAGATTTATAATGAATTGGGGCGAGAATTATGGCGGCGCAGAGCGAGTGGATGACGTTATTTATTCAACTGAACATTGGGAAGAGCCTGAAGAACTTCAAGGCCTTGAATTATTAGACATCTATAATATCGATGGCCTCGACTGTTTTGTATATAGAGACAGAGGTGAATGGATAAATGTCGATGACTTGAGATATCCTTTTATGCTACTATATTATGATAATACATTGCAAAATTGTCAGAATAAAAAAAGCTCCGAATTATTCCGCAAGATAGCATACATTCTTTATTATAATCTCGCAAAATCAGAATCACGAGATATTTCTCTTATTCCCGTTTCAGAGAAACAAAAGCTTTCTGCCGGGGGCACAGTTTTCCCATCGCGAAAAGACCTTAATCTTATCCTGCTCGAGGCGAAAAAGGCTGCATTTAGAAATTATAGCAATATTACAAATGAAGCAGAGAAAGATTCTATCACCGGCTCTATCGCCGATTCTGTGATTTTCTTGATGAAGGGGGAACAAATAGATACGAGAATCGCTGCAAACACATTTTCGAAGCTATTTTTATACATTATAGAATCAAATCCCGAAAGTTTTGTAAATATCCTGCTTTTTAATTGGAAAAATGAACTCAAAAGAAAATATCGATTGTATAAAAATGAGCATTTTGAAACAGTTGAAACATACCCGGAAGCTCAAAAGGAAATGGATAAGATATATGATATACTCGATATGAATCAAATGGCATTTGCTATCGAGAAACTTCGTAATTTCGACCCGGATCGGGGATTCCTTAGTGAACTGGCATCAGATTATTTTCGCGAAGCTTTTGAAAATAACCTACAAATCGCCCTATTCCGGGAATATGGCCAACAGATGAATACTGAAGAAATTCTTTCGGCATCCAGCTACTTTATTAGATTACCAATAATCGAGAGAACTCTTCTAAAGTATATCATGGAAGGTTCGCCGGACCTTATCGATGTTGATAAAATTGCCAGTATGGACAAAGAAGCAATAGATAGGGTTCATATTTCGATGTGTATGGCAGCAAGCAAATTCGATTCTATGATTATCGAGTCTGAAAAGCCGAAGAAAATCGAGAGGCCGCTTTCTGTTAGCAGCTTCGACTGGGAAGATTCGGATGTCAGGCCGAGTAAAATCACTGTTAAACTAAGTCCTGATAAAGCAGAAGATATGACCGATGAAGAACTCGGCGAGGTATTGCAATTCTCTTCCCGGCCTCCCTATGTCCAGGCCAGTGAAGAAGGTATCGAAGTAGAAGTCGAATTCGAACCAGTCGATGAAAAAGCAAACCGAACTCTTGGGCAAAGATATGAGTCGAGTCTTGACAGCCTGCATCCACAGTACAAACCCGAAAAAATTGAAGAAACCTATGCCGGAATTTCCATCGAGCCTATACATATAGATATCGGAACTGTGGAACCGTATAAGGGCAAGGTTCCATTTCAATTCACAGTGCGAAATATGGATGTGGATGAAAGATATATCGAGGATTTTCATCTGCCCAATGATATTTCTTTGGTTTCTCCGGTTCCGCCCTATCGAATACCACCAAAATCCGACGTCAATGCAGTACTGGAATTTGATCCATTTAACCATTCCGGACGGAATATCAAAAAAGAAATCAAATTGCTTTTTGATGACCATCAAAGTCGTTTTGTAACTATGGAAGCCAAAGTAAAACAAGAAATCCGGGGCATAACTGTTTCACCAAAACAGATAAATCTCGGTTCGGTAAACCCACACGGCGGCAAAGTATCGATGGCTATTACAGTAAATAATAATGACACTGAGCCGGCCAGGCTGAGAACGATCGGCGTGGCCAGTTATCTTAATGTATTAAAACCTGAATTACCACTCAAAATTGCACCTTTTAGCAAAGAAGAGATAATAATAGAATTCGACCCTTCCGGCTTTTCTGGCAAAAGGATTCGCAAAGGCTTCACATTGGTTTTCGATAATCATCAGGAGCAGCAAGTAGATTTCACCGCTCATATGCAATGGGCGATGCGCACAGTCGAAATAGAACCTCGTGAGATAGACTTTGGCGAGCTTCGTCCCGACCTTGGAACCATTACCCTGGTCTCAAATGTCAAAAACAAATCAAAGCGTGATGTTAGAATAGTAAATGTAGAAACACCTAACTATGTCTCGCTCGAAAATCCCCCTATGCCTTATGTACTTCAGGCAGGAAGCAATGTTAATATCGAAGTGCAATTTGATACAAAAGATTTTGCAGGCAGGATTTTAGATGATGTCTTCACGATAAAATTCAATAATCTCGAAGATGAGAAAGTATTTATCAAAGGAAGAGTCATGGAAGATGCAAGCAAGATTACAGCCGAACCCAGCAAAATAGATATAGGTAAAATTGAAACTGGCGGCGGCAAGGTATCTTTTAGAACCAAAATATGGAATAATACAAATAAAACCAGGTTAATGGAAGGCATCTCTACAGGCGAATATATTAAACTCATTACTCCAGAGCTACCTCATAAAATACCGCCTAAGTCCTATGTTACACTTAATTTCCAGATCGAGCCAGGCCGTTTTTCACATAATCATGTATTCTCTAAAGACATGCTTTTGGTCATGGACCAGAGAACGAGGCTCAATATACCAGTGAGTGCAGAGATTACAGATACCAAGGGCTACCGAAAGAAACAGCAATTACTCCAACAACAGGCCGAAGAACAAAAACAAGAGGATGAAGAATTTTTTATCGGTAATGTCAATCTCAATAATATCAAGATTCTAATAAACCGTGATGAGAGCTGGGATAAGGTCGATCTTCGCAATCCCATTGGAAATCTTATGGACAGAGGCGCCAATGTTTCTATAGCAAAAGCAAACCTCCAAAAAGATGGCATTGTGCTGACCTTTTCCGGCGATCATGAGTATGACGAAGCCGGTGTCTGGATTATGAGAATGATTATGGAATCCATCGGTAGAAGCCTTTCTTATGCAGATGTAAAATATGTAAATCGCTCGGAACTTGCAGGCAATACAATTATTATATTCCTTCCAAAACTCGAAGAATAATCATCTTATCCCTGTACATATTTTTCTGAGGTGAAAAACCATAGATAAATAAAGTAGTGTCCCGAAGATTTATCATTAAAACACCAATTCACTTCTTCCATAAGTGCCTATTTTGTTCGATTTAGCATGTTTGTCATTTCGATTCTACCCAACAATGAATGTTAAATTTTGTGAATTAAGCTCAATATTTTGCGTTCAAAACCAAAGACTGGACAAAATTTTATCACTTTTGTATTGTTTTAATTAAAGTAATTTCAATTAAGGCAAGTTGCCAAAGGTGAAAGAAACCCCTCTGTCGCTTAGCGACTATCTCCTGCTTTTCGCTTCGCTCAAAGCTAAGCAATTTTGCATAGAGAGAGAAATGATTTGTTTTACAATGTTATCTGCCAATTCTTAAGTCCCCGTGTTTATAAACCAGACAATGCGCTGTTCCGCATTGTCATACTTTTCAGGCTAAAACATCAGTAAAGCCTTTTGGGTATATTATACATTAAGTATTATATGTGTTATATATATGGCTTTAAAAGAGATTCAGTGTTAAATTTAGGTAAAGTAAACAATC
>JBKHBT010000090.1:0-13737 GCA_046542255.1 Candidatus Zixiibacteriota bacterium
TCCAAAAATCGGAAAACGATGCACAAAAAACAATTATCAATTTAATAAGGTGAGGATAAAATGAAAATAAGAATCATCTTTTGTTTTATTGTACTAATAATCTCCATAAAGGCTTCAACTTTCGATCTTTCCCTGGAAGCTGGATGGAATCTCGTATCTACTCCCTTTCATTCTGTTGACCGTAGCGACTGGGACGTAATTGATGTTTTTGGATACAATCCAGAAGAAGGGGTATATGGAGGTGCTGATGAATTAAATTCCGGCAGCGGCTACTTTGTCTTATCTCTATATCCACAGAATATCTCGATTTCCGGTGATATTGATACTTGTATCTATCATTCGATGGAATGGGGTTGGAATATGGGCGGAGGTCCTTTTAGAAATCTCACTCCAGAGGAGTATATGAATTACTTCGATCCTGATTCATTTATTGAGCCAATGTACAACTATAATCCAATTGATAAACTCTATCATGAAGTAGATAATATTACGCCTGGAATGGGCTTTTGGATTCTTTCGATGGCTGATATGTCGGCAGATTCTTGTATACACAGTGCTCAAGTAGGCGAAACCATCTGGTCATTCGCTGTCGATAGCTTTAGCCATGTTTTCCAGAATCAATGTAGCCCGGCAATCGATAAAAGGGGCAATGTCTATTTCTGCGAGCATAGAGAATGCAGCGATTCGATTTGCGCCAGCTCTGGTACGCCTGCGGCGCAGAATGTTTTGTATGCATTTAGCAAATTCGGTACTTTATTATGGGCAGATACCCTATATGACCATGACCGCAAGTGGTGGAAACATAATCCTAGCCCTTTTTATTTTTCTTCGGGACAGTACTATATTTTCATTTACAATAGCTACAATAGCGCCTAAATTATCGACATGAAAAGAATAATAGTGGCAATTACGGTTATGATGTTTTTCCTGGGATGCGCCAGTCAGGTTCGACGATTTCATGAAGAAGCTGTCGATGGCAAGACATATCAGTATGATAATCTTATGGGTAAGGCCAATATTATTTTCAAAAGCCAGGGCAAAGGCAACGATGTGGATACCGAAATCTATATCAAAAGGCCAGATAATCTCCGCCTGGATATATTTATGCCTTTTGTCGGTAATGCTGCAAGAATAATTATGAAAGGCGATAAGGCGATTCTCTATGATTTTTTCCACAATGAAATCATAATACCCGAAAATAATAGCAATAAATTATTCGAGGATATCATAGGAATCCAAATCGATACCAAAATCCTTATGGATTTACTGCTTTTCGCATATATCAGCCCGGAAAACCCAACCCTTAATCAGAAAATTCATCTTTCGGATAATTCATTTGCCATATATAATTCAGTTGACCTTGATTTTCCGCCTGAAATTATGTATTTTATGACCGATAAAGGCGATACCGTGAGAATCGAGTATAAAGAATTGTTTCTTGAAAGAGAAATCGATGATGAAATATTCGATGCGCCAAAAATGAAAAATGCAGATACCTTAAGGCTGGTTAATTAGTTATGCATGATGAAGAAAAGAAAAAACTCAAAAGCAATATCACCACTGTTATACTGGTTGTTATTCTTATCATCCTTATCACGCCGGTCAAAAAATCTCGTGTATATGTCCCCGAGAAAAAAGAAGAGCAATATTCTTTGCCAAATACCAGCGCTCAGGAAATCGACCGCCTTCACGATTTTATCGAACAACTCCGCTCAGAGAAATTTATTCTCGTCCAGGACAATTATCCTACTTCATTGCATTTCAAATGGACTGGCGCAACTTTTTCTACATCACCAGCTTCGAAAGCTGATGAAATTGCCCTCACGCTCTACCATCGCACCGGCCGCTCTGTCCGAATTCTTTTGACTGTTGGCGGCAAGAAATATTCTGGGCTTTATAGGCCGCAGTAGAGAAACCCACCAATGCCAGCGCTTTGCAATGGCTACTCCACCTTATTCGCAATACTCAACAACAAGCAGCATAATTCATTTTCATATCTTATATTATTGTCGGCACTTAGCTTTCCTGAAGCGATGAGGGAAGCGAATAATCCGGGAGCTTCCTGCGAAGCAGGCCGAGGGTTTTTTCACCCTATTCTCCGTGACGGATAAGGTATCCCTCAAATCAAGCTTAGACGCTCTTTCAATCCAGATTCGCGCTTTATTTTTAGGCCTATCATATCGGCTATGATTTCCTTTTTGCCAAAGATATATACCTTTTCTTTGGCGCGGCTTATTGCAGTATAGAATAGCTCTTTGGTCAAGATTGGCGATGGTTTATCCGGAAGGATCACAGCAATCTCTTTAAATTCCGAACCCTGGCTTTTATGTATAGTCATAGCATAACAACTGGTATGTTCTGGTAATTGATGAATTAGATAATTGCGATATTCCTTTTCCTTCAGCCTTATATGGAATCGCAATTCCTTGTCATTACTAATATTCCTCGGTTTCGATTGACTATATTTTACTATGCCAATATCGCCATTGTAAAGGCTTTTGGACGGATCATTTTTAAGGATCATTATCGGCATTCCATTAAAATATTCAGCATTTTTGCTGATTCCCAATTTGTGCTTTACGAATGCCTTGACCCTTTCATCGATTCTTTCTGCGCCGAATGGCCCATGCTTCAATGCACAAAGGATACTGAAATTATCGATCTCGGATGCGGCTTCTTCGATGCTGTTTATATGGTTCATCTCGAGGAAATTATCTGAAAATCTATGAGCGATATAATCGGTTATTTCATTTTGGGATTTATCATATACAAATTCGATATCAGGAAATTTTTCCGCCATCATGATTTTCATTATATTATCTTTTTCCCCGTCTCTAATAGAAGATGCCAGTTTTCCGATATCACCGCCGCCTTTGAAACGCCAGTTCTTTTTGAGAAAAACGATCGAATCCTCTAACTTTGGCCTATCCTTTTCCGATATTTTGACCTTTTCGCCTATCAGATTTTCGAGTTTTTGAGCAGTATCGGATGAGTATCTATCTAGATTCGGCCTATCACAAACCGCACCGAAAATATGCCCTGCCTCCACCGATGCAAGCTGGTCTTTATCGCCAAGCATTATGAGTTTGCCATTTTTCGGGATGGCATCGAGCAATTTGGCGAAAAGCGGCATATCGACCATGGATGATTCATCCACGATTATGATATTATATGGTAAAGGATTATCGGCATCATGACGATAGAAACTGGAGAACCATTTTGCGCCAAGAAGGCGATGCAGGGTCTTCGCCTCACGAGGTATCATCTCTTTTATATCTTCATCGATGTCGATGCCTTCCACCTGCTGGCCTATCGAGTCGCTGAGCCTTCTCGCAGCTTTGCCGGTTGGTGCACATATTGCTATTTTGGCATTTTGCCCTGAATTTCTATACATTGCGATAAGAAATGCCATGGCCCTCGCCGCAGTAGTGGTCTTTCCAGTACCCGGCCCGCCGGTTATCACGATAAATTGACGCAATATTGAAAGAGCTGTCCCAATTTTTTGCCAATTCAGGCCGTCCTGGCTTGTATCGGGATATAGCCTATCGAGTATGCTTTTTGCGAAACCTTCATCGAAATCCAAAGGCTTTGAATTAATGATGTGGCTAAGCTTTTCAATTATTTTTGTTTCATAGTAGTAATATTTTTGCATATAAAGCCTGACAGAGCTGTCAATAATAAGTGGAGCAAATCCATCCGGGGCAGAAACGATGCCTGTATCATCCAGGGCTTTTTGGATTTCTATAATCGAAGGGAATCGATAATTATCAGAAATATGATCAGTATCATAGTCATTAATATAGACATTATCACTAATTTTGCTATTTTCTATGTCTTTTAGCATAAGACAAATATCGCCAGAGCTGATTTTATTAGAAAGAAGAGCAGCGATATGCCAGATTATATCATAGCCGTCATCTTTGGCATTCTTATCCGCCAGATTGCAAATGAAATCGGCAAAATGTAAATCGATTGAATTAAGTCCAGCTATCTTTTTCATCAGCTACCGCCTTTTATCAAATCTATGACTGGCTTTTCGGGCTTATGATGGAAAATACCTGTTCCATTCTGATACTCTGGTGAAACCATTCGAATAAATACATAAAATATCCCGCCGAAATCATCTTCATAGCTAAAACCATCGATATTATTTTCGAGATAGAGCAAAAGCGCTGCTGTATAGATGTGATATTGCAAAATATAGTGGCTTTCTGCCATCGGAGTAAAAAGTTCTCTGTATTTTTCCTTTTCATATCCGAGCCTATTGGATTTCCAGTCGATGATATAATATTTGCCATTATGGCGGAAAGTAAGGTCGATGAAACCATGCATGAAGCCATTTATTTTCGAGAATGAAAGTTCGTCCAGATATTCAAGATAATCGCGATAGATTTTGCCTTTGCCGGCTTTGAAAGCATCGCGAAGAGTATTTATATCGAAGCCTTCCATAGGATAGAAAAATTCCATTTCATCGATTCTATCTTGCTTGGAAATATCCGATAGCTTAAATGAAGTCTCAGAAGGCAAATGTGTACTTATAACATTGCGGAACATATCGCCAAGGGCCTTAATATAGTCATTATTATCTGTTTTGTAACCATATTTATGTAACATATTGGTTATTATTTGATTGACATTAGTAATATCCATGAAATCGGAATGCTCGAATATCTCATGCATCATCTGGCCAGCTATCGGGCCTGCTGGGAATTTCAGTATGGAATCTTCTGGCAAGGATGCTTTTTTATTCGCCTCTTTTTCTTTATCCTGCGTAATAGACTCGTATTCATCGATACTCTCGAATTGGTCATATCGATGCGAGCCAGTGCTGATGTAGGAATAGCTTGCAATTCGCATTATATCACCGATATTTCTGGTAAATTCTCTGGCCTGCAGGTTTTGAACTTCATCACTCTCGCGAATAAATGGCGTATTCTCATCCTGCTCTTCGACGACTCGATATCTGATAAGGCTATTAGATTCTGTCTGCAACCTTACAAGGTCTTCGATATTCGGATATCCTTCTTTGCCATGAAGCAGGTATTGAAGCAAATTATCCTTTTTGCTGCTATTTCCGACATGATGGATATATAATTTATATTTGGCCCTTGTAATAGCAACATATAGCATTCTCGACATTTCGGCTTTAGTTTCTTTCATGGCAATATCATAACCCTGCAATTCTTTATTATTATCCAGCACGAAAGTTATATTATTGTCTCTTTCCGGGTCGTGATAGCTGAAGAAATCATAGGGAAATTTCGGCTTCAAAGACCAAAGGAAAGGACAGAAAACGATATCGAATTCCAGCCCCTTTGACTTATGTATCGATATTATTTTGACTGCCTTCTCATCGGTTTCCAGCCTGATTTCATTTTCGAATGAGCCTTGTTCTTCGTCCAATTCGATATTGTCTTTTAGATATTTGATTATCTGCTCGATATTCATAAAATGCTGCTTCTGATGATTATGCAAAATCTCGCCGACATGCAGTATATTTGTCATTCTGCGGCCGCTGTTTTGCATTGCCAGGTTTCTTGTTCTGATATCTGGCAAAGCCTCGAACCTATCATCCTTGAAATCATAATCGAAAGATATCGACAAAAGCTTTTCAAAAAGGCTAAATATACCATAGCTTTTCCAGATATTATTTAATATCCTGAAGCGATTGACATAATTTATGACTGCCATTTCATCATTATTGATTCTGTAAATATCATTCGCATTCAGGCCAATGATATCTGTTATCAAGGCCCTTTTTATTAGCTTTTCATCCTGCGGATGTGCTATGGCATTCAATATCTCGAAAATTTGCTCTGCCTCTTCGGACTTAAAGATATTATTGCTCGATGAAGTTATAGCAGGAATATTGTATCTCGAAAGATAATCTTTCATAGCATCGGCAAGTCTATTTGTTGGTACGAGGATTGCTATTCTATCGAGTTCAAGCCGGCTATCGCCTATCATTGCGGGATTTTCGGGATTCATAAGGCGATTTATCTCGCGGACTATCCTGCTTTGGATTATGTCACTTGCAACTGGGACGCTAGTGCCTTTTTCGCCAGTGTCGAGCACTTCGATATCTATCGGATTTTGTTTTTTTCCAGCTATCTTCAGATTTTCAGAATGTCCTTTGGCATCGACTGTTTCATAGCCTATCCACTCAAAAATAAAGGGATTTTGATTATTATTATATAAGATATTCAAAGCATCGATGAAATCCTTGCTCGAGCGGTAATTTGTCTTCATCGAATATATATTAGAAAGCTTCTCCAATGCCTTTTTATAAGCGAAAATATCTGCCCCACGGAATTGATATATCGACTGCTTGGGATCGCCGATATAGTAAACCAGAGTATTCTCACCGCCGAAAGCCATATCGAAAATATCGAATTGTACCGGGTCGGTATCCTGGAATTCATCGATGAGTACGGCTTTATAGCGTTTCTTCAGAGCTTCAGATAGCTGGCCGGATTTGTCTTTTGCCAGAGCATCGCGAAGGCTTACCAAAAGATCATCGAATGTATAGATATTATATTCCGACTTGCGTTTTTTAAGCTCCTTGCGATAATAATCGATAAACCGCTGCCTGTATTGGATTATTCCACCAGTTAGCGATTGGGCCAAATCGCAATATTCTTCGAAAAGCGCGAAGAACCGATGCTCTAAAGGATAATCTGCAGATTTTTTTTTGCTTTTTGTAATTATTGATTGCCTGAAATACTTAACCTTATCCAATTTTTTATCATCGAGAGACGGGATAGAACCGGCTATTAATAAATCCATGTTTTCCATGTGTTCATCAGCTTTCTTATAACTTCTTTGATTAAGGCCTTTATCATGGATTTTCTCGCTTATGCCGTCTTTATCTTTTTGCCATATTTTCTTAAGTTTATCGAAAATTTCAGATATTTTAGCAATTTGCTCATCTACATTCATATTAGAATCATGTGGATTTACCACTTCCAGGCCTTTATCCAGTGGCAAATTATTTGCTATTGCGAATAGTTTTTTCGGCGATGTCTTTTTTTCCAGCTTTTCATAAATCGCGAGAGGCGCATTAGTGATTTTTTTTCGCCAGAAATCCTGCACAATTTCCATTTTCAGGTCTCTATCATTTTCGATAAGCTCGGTATCCATCCTTGCGCCGCTTTCGAAAGCAAATTCGCCCAGAATCCTATTACAAAATCCATGGATCGTGCTAATCATGGCTTCATCAAAGCCTTTCAATGCCCTTTGCAGCCTGCTGATGGCCTTTTTATCATTAAGATGTTTTTCGGCGAGAAACACTTCAAATGTGCTTTGTGGCTTTTTGCTGGATTTTAGAATATCTATTGTTTCGTTAATCGCATCGCGTACTCGGCCCTTTAGCTCGGCAGTTGCGGCATTGGTAAATGTAACCACAAGAATTCTGTCTGGCATATAGCCTTTTTCTATTATCAGTCGAAGGTAGATTCCGGTGATGCTATATGTTTTTCCGGTGCCTGCGCTTGCTTCTATTAGGTGTTTACCGGATAGCGGTGCTTTCCTAAGGTCGAATACATTCATTCCATTTCCTCTAAATATTCATTGATGATAGAAAATATTTTATCTGAAATATCAAAAAACTCATCATCGATAGCTTCATGCTTATCCAATGTCCTGCTGAAATAATCATCGGTATCGTATTCCCCAAGGCTATAGCTATTACCTTGCCATTTATCTCTGGCTTTTTTTTCTGCTTTATCTTGTTTATCGGGTTTCTTTTTCATTTGCTCAGCAAATGCATCAGCGGATTTCGGGAAAAAGTGGATAATTCTGCTATGGCCTTTTTCAAATATCTCGAGCAGCATATTCATCTTTTCCAATGGGTTATCTATGTATTTCATCCTGACGATGCTGTCTTTACCATAGAAAAATGATTGATAATTCTTATCAAGAATCGATAAAGCAAGCTGGTCTATAAGTAGCCTTATTTTCTCTTTGCCCTTTATTTTGGCATATCTGTATTGGATGTGGTTTTTGCCATATACATTTTCAATCTTGCCAGATATATCCCATTTGCCGATTGTTTTATCAAAGTGTATGGTTGTGGGTTTTTTATTACCGATTGCAACCTTGACCTTTTTGATAAATAAACTGATTTCAGCTTCATTTCTCCTAAAATAAAATAAGCCTGGATTTCCATGAGGCAATTTGCCGCCGGCGTTTATTATCTCATAATCGATTGATTTTTCATTCATAAAAGCCTCTGCAAATTCCATATTTAAAATGTATTCCTCGAGATTGCCGAGAATAAATGGTTCCTGATCCGAAAGCTCGTCCTCATAATCTCGAAGGCGAAAATCCAGCACATCTTCTATGAGATACTGCGCCGGATTGATGAAAAATTTCTTGAGCTGCTCCAATGTGATATTATAATCTATTGTATTTGATTTTATTATGCTATCGCCGAATTTTTTCGATACGGCTTCTGTAAGGCATGTTTGCAAGGCCTTTAGGTTCTTCTTAGAATAGCTATAAAGACTGCTGTCTTTCCTGAAATACTTTTTACTGAAAGGCTGAAGTGGATGCTTTGTTACAAGCTTTTCTATTATTCTATCTCGGTTTATTTGCATAATTTCTGATAGCAAATCTATTATCTCTGAAAGCAGCACCGAAGGCGGTATCTCGGAATTATCTTTCACAGATTGGCCGATATAGCTGATATACAGCTTTTCCTTTGCAGACATGATCGCTTTGAAAAAATGATATTTATCATCTTTCCTGATATCTCTATCGCCGGGTTTTTGATCGTGTTTCATAAGATTATATCTCGGCAAATTCGATTTTCTCGGGAATTCGGATTCATCCATGCCCAGAAGCGCTATCACTTTTTTGTCCATGCCGCTGCATGAGAGAAATGATGAAATAGTGATACCACTTTTATTAAAACGCCCGCTTCTGATATTCTTATCGAATAAATTATCCAAATAATTGCGAATGACCTTAAAATCCAGCCTCTGCTTCCCGGGATTATCGACTATATCATCTATCTTTGCAATCTCGCTTACAGCATCCTTCATCATTTTGATATAAGACATCTTCCCGACATCCGATGGTTCAAAGGCATTGTCGATGATATCGTTTAGCCTTTTTGCCCATGCATTAGCAGTAATTTTTGTGTTTAATTTCTTACTAGCATCGTGGAGCATATCTATGAAATCGAGGAATTTGCCGAGAGTAACCGCGCTTTTGCCTTCTATCTCTTCATAGGGCAAAATACCTTCATAGAGCCTTTTTTCATCTTCTCGGAGGCAATAACCAAGCAGCATTCTTTTAATTCCATAATGCCATGTATTTATATCGTATTCGGGAAGCTCCAGTTGTACTTTGGTTTCCTTCCATCCCCAGTTTATCCTTGCCTCGGATAGCCATTTGATTATCTGTTGATATTCCTGCTCGGATATATCAAATTTATCGCGGACATGATCGAATTCCAGAATCGAAAGGACTTCTGTTACATGGAATCTTCCCTGCGAGGTATCGAGAATATCCAAAAATGTCTGGATTGCATTGTTCTCGAAACTATGCGACCAGTCTATGATTGTATATGGAATCTTTCGTGAATTATCGTCTGATAGCGAGAAAATGGCTTCGATAAATGGCGCATATTCATCGAGATTTGCAGAAAGCACCATTATATCATCCGGCTCGATATCTGGGTTTTTCTGCAAAGTATCCAGTATAAAATCATATAATACTTGAATCTCGCGTATCTTGCTGTGGCATGAAGAGATCGTTATAGATTTATCATCGAATGATGGATTTTCATGGATTTTTTGGCCGTATGCTGCTTTTTGCAAGGCTCCCAACATCGAAGAGCCATTTTTGAAATCGTATCGATGGTGATAGTGGGCAAAGTCCAGCCTTTCCTTTAATATATCGGTGAAATCCTTGAAACTGCTATCGAATGAATCGGCAAAGGATGCCTCTTCGGCTGCTTTTTCGGAGGGAAATAGTTCCAGCTCATTTGATTCATTTTTACGAAGATAATCTTTTTTTTGTGCTTGAAGGTATATATCGAATTTGACTTCTTTGCTGATGATATTTAATATATCTACAAAAACCGGCGGCATAGGGTTTGGTATAAATATCGGTAGATATTCTTCATCGCCGTTTATCTGAAATTTGCCACTTTCGAGGCTGCCATTACGGAGAATCTCGTAGAATTTACTGAATATTCTATTTCCATTTTTCTCATAGATTTTATCCCAAATAAAACCCTGCCATTTTTGCAAATTCAAATCCCCTATATCGACATTTTCTCCATTTTGCCATCTACTAAGATATTCCGGCCTGAAAAGTATATAGTCATCGAAAATGCCAGCCAGAGACCGAGCAAGCTGGAATCTTTTCCTATCATCGGAATCATTTTGGAAGTATTCCTTGAGTGATTTGAATTCTTCGCGTGGCGGCAATTTATCGAAAATATCATAAATTTGCCATAGCATATCATTTCTATCGATTGGATTATCGAAATCGCTGAAAACTCGGCAAAAAAGTTCAAAGAAATAGTCTCTTGGAAGAACAAATTCAATATTAGCGCAAATCCCGAAGCGTTCTGCTATCCTGAGGAATATTATTCGAGCGAAGTAGGCATTTTTGCAAATGATCTTATTTTTCCTAAATGGATCTGATAAAATATATTTCTGATAATTATCCAGAAATAGCTCAATCAATCGCTCGGTAGAATTACTTGAATAGATAGTAATATTTTTCATAATGGAAATATAAAGAAAAGATAATTTTTTCAAAGTTTTTTCTAAAGGTTGTTAGAATATTCCCGATAAGATTTCTGAACGTGGCTTCAGGGGACGAGAGTATATATTATTATTTAAAGTTTTTATATATAAAAAAAGATAATAATAATATTAGGGGTGTTGATAGTGTTGAAAAGCCTATAAATGTCTAAAAAGTATATTCTTTAACCTTTGAGTTATCAAAATATCATTTTTAATAACTTTTTAGGGTTTGTTAATAAATTATGAATTTTTGATTAATCACATCTTTTCAACACATCTCACAATCATTTTCCCAAATTCAATAACAGCTTATCAACAGGCTAAGTCTATATAATTACATTTATTGAAATGATTACAAAAAATTGCTGCTTAGAAAAAAACAATATTCGAGCCTGTGAGGTGTTCCAGTTTTCTTTGAAAACATCACTATAATAGAAATACTTTCGTTGGCAGAGCGAAGTCGAAGCCATATTTCAATTTAAGTAAGCAATGCGAATGTTTACGGATTGTCATACTTACCAATAGCTAAAACATTACTATATATTAATTTCCTCGTTGTTTTAGAATATCTATGTATTGAGACTTGTCGAAGATCCGTAGCCACAAAATTCCGATTTTCAACTAAAGCTCTACCCAGTCCTCTGCATGTGGGACATAGACTTCTTTGAAATCGAGGTCTTTGATAGAAAGAGCAAGTTCGAGCGATGCTGTCTCTTCACCATGTACCAGGAAAATCTTCTTGACTCTACCATGTTCTATTACATTTTTGGCATATTCTATGAGTTCATCCTGGTCGGCATGAGCCGAGAAGCTTCCTGCGCTTTTTACTTCGGCCTTTCTCTTGTGGACATCGCCAAATATGCGAACACGGTCTGTGCCTTCCACGAGCTTTCTGCCAAGTGTGTTTTCTGCCATAAATCCGACAATCAATATGGTGTTCCGCTCGTCTTCGATATTATGTTCTAAGTGATGTAGTATTCTTCCACCTTCGCACATGCCGGAAGCAGAAATGATAATCGATGGCTGATTGCTGCGGTTAAGCTCTTTGGATTCTTCGACAGAACGGACATAGTTCAAGCTGTCAAAACCGAAAGGATTCTCCTGTTCACGAAGTACCTTTTGATATTCCTCATCAAGGATTTCCTGATTCTTGCGGAAAACATCGGTTACATTAACTGCGAGCGGCGAATCAACGAAAATCGGGATTTCCGGGATTACATTTTCATAGGTCAGGTTATGGAGATGATATATGATTTCCTGCGTACGTTCTACTGCAAAGGATGGAATGATTATTTTACCACCACGGTTAATAGTTTTCATGATTATAGCTTCGAGTTGTGTTTTGGCAAGCTCGATATTTTCATGTTGCCTATTGCCATAGGTCGATTCCATAATGAGGTAGTCTATATCCTTGAACTGGTATGGGTCGCGAAGCAGTGGAAGGTTTTTCCTTCCCAAATCGACAGCATAACCGATTCTCTTGGTTTTGCCATCTTCTTTTATTTCCATAAGAATAAGTGCAGAACCGAGAATATGACCGGCTTCGACAAATTTGAACCGGAAGCCATCATGGATTTCTATCCATTGATCATAAGGATGAGGCTTGAACATCCTTATTGTCTCCATAGCATCCGGGATTCGGTATATTGGATCGACTGGCGGAAGGCCTTTTCTTTTGTGCTTGCGGCTAACGATGGAAGCATCGCGCTCCTGAAGATATGCAGAATCCGGTAGCATATAGTGGCAGAGGTCATCGGTGGCCTTGGTGGCGTGAATTGTGCCTTCGAAGCCATTGACATATAAATTGGGAAGATTGCCAGAATGATCTATATGAGCATGGCCCAGAATTACATCATTTACCGATTCGGCATCGAACAAAAGATTACGATTTAGCTTTCTTGCCTCTTTTCTACGACCTTGAAACATACCGCAATCCAGAAGCACCCTCTGCCCATTGACATCGATAGTATGCGAAGAACCAGTAACACGCCTTGTGCCGCCATAAAAACTTAATCTCATTACAACTCCATCCTTTTGAAGTAAAAGCTTTATTCATTGATAAACATAAATCCCGATTTCTCATTTTGCAAGCCTTTTTGAATATTGATAAGCTATATTGCTTTAATTATAAGTAATGGTTGACTCTATTTGGCTATATTGATTTTTACTGCAATACATATAATATATAGAATAGATAATTCATATAATGCCACAGCTTTACTGATGTTTTAGCTGTGAAGTATGACAATGCGGAACAGCGCATTTTCTGGTCTTCAATGACCCCTTTTGGCTTTCGTCCAGGTCGGTTTGAGATTATAACGTAACTCATTTTCTTCTTCGTGCGGGTGATGAACAGAATTTGTCGCAAATACAGGTCCTGCCAGAAATTGAAACCATAAAAAGCACGATCCATAAGCAGAAGTTCGGTCTTACCGAGATTGAGATTTTTGAAACCATTGATATCATGAACTGATGCACCTGTAACTACCATGTCCAGAGGTTTTCCGTTTGCATCAATCTGGCAATGAGCTTTGGCTTCACATCTCTGCTTGCCGGCTTTTGCCCAATTCGAACCGATTCCGCCGAAGGGCATTGAAGTCGCATCCAGGATGGATACAAATCTTTTCAGATTCTTATCGAGTTTCAATCTTTGGCGCTTAAATTTGCTTTGCATCGAATAAAAGAATTCACGAAATACGCTCGAAGGCCGGTTCTTGAGCGCATGAGAGATTCCATTGAGCGACATCTCTTTTAGCCCGAGATGATAGAGCTTTTCATTCATAAACTCAAGTGAATGCTGCAAATGAATTCTCAGCTTTGGCTGAACATGACGCAATGCTTTTGATTCCCGAAAGATTGGTGAACATCAAAATCGTTAGCAATCTTTGATAGGTAATTTTCTTGACATATTTATCGCTTAAACCTTGCTTGCAAGGTTATTTATCATTTTACAATACGGTCGAATTCAAGTCGA
>JBKHBT010000091.1:0-13618 GCA_046542255.1 Candidatus Zixiibacteriota bacterium
AACCCAAATCCTCCCCATTAACAACCCCTATATCAATGTATTAAATCCTAAATATGAATATTATCAAAGAAAATAGCGCGATTATCAAACAGTTATGCAGTTCGCATCATGTGTCTTCGTTTTCGTCCAACCACCGCGCATTATAGCCCTTTCGTCCGCCGCCTGAGCGGAGTCGAAGGCAAGGTATATAATATCAAGCCAAAGAAATAAATCACTCTTTATGCTATGCAATGTAGCTTCGGCAATACCTTCGATGGCCGGTTCTTTGCAAGATCATAGGAACTTTGCAGGTTTATCCAGAATTCTGGCGAATTGTCGAAAGCCTGCGATAAAAGCCATGCGGTCTGTGGAGTTACACCCCTTTTGCCTCGGACTAATTCATTAATCCGCTGCACCGGAACACCCAAATGACGGGCAAGTTCAACCTGTGTAAGTTCCAATGGATTAAGAAATTCTTCCTGAAGAATCTCGCCGGGATGTGTCGGTATTCTTTGATCTGGTAACATTATTTTATTCCTCTCTATTTCTAATGATGATAATCCGTGAGTTTGACATCTTATGCGCTTTTATCCTGCCATCTCTTCTAAAGCCATATAAAAATAATATATAATACATAGCATAATATAATGCAACGGCTTTACTGGTGTTTTAGCCGGGAAGTATGACAATGCGGAACTGCGCATTGTCTGATAGAGTGGTAAAATTCAGAATCGCCAAAAACCTTTGACAGGTAATTTTCTTGACATATTTCTTGCTTAAACGATGCTTGCAAGGTTATTTTTCATTTAATAATACGGTCGAATTCAAGTAGATCTATGAAATAACCTGAGCCTTATAGGTTAGGTTTATTGATTTGGGATAGGATAGTCGAGCTAAATCTAATTTGATGTAAATTCTGTACTGATTAGTTATTGCCTACTATATTTACAAGGTGGTTACGTAAAAATTCCTGTTTTTTTCGTGACAACACTAAGATGATAAAAAGCAAGAATAACCAGTTGCTTTATTCTCCCACTTTAGCGATTTCAGAACCATAACCAAATTTTTTGCGGCTTACCATTCTCATTCCAACAAGAATGCACAATAGCTTACCATGCTTATCCCAAAAAGTATGGATTACGGTTTAACTCCCTCATTCCAACGCTTTGCGTGAATGGAAGCATAGCAACGCTCCGCGTTGAATCATCTTACCCTCTAAAATACTGCACAAACAATTACATCAAAAAACCAAGCAAGAGCATTATTTTTTATTTTCCTTGATTTTCTCTTAACTTTTTGCATATTTTTTAAGGTTAAGCTATTTGGTCATCTAAAAGTTAAACATAAACCAGGAGAAAAAATGGCAGAGAAACATGTATATTTCTTCGGCGGCGGAAAAGCCGAAGGCGACAGGTCAATGAAAGAATTACTCGGCGGCAAAGGCGCAAATCTCGCCGAAATGACCAAGATCGGTATTTCTGTACCACCAGGATTCACTATCGCAACAACGGTCTGTGACTACTATTCAAAGAATAAAGACTATCCAGATTCGCTGATGCCGGAAATCAAAAAGAATCTCAAGAAGACCGAAGAAATCATGGGTAAAAAATTCGAGGATCCTAAAGATCCACTCCTGGTTTCGGTTCGAAGCGGCGCCGCCGTATCTATGCCGGGAATGATGGACACCGTCCTGAATCTCGGACTCAATGACAAATCTGTCGAAGCAATATCTAAAAAGGCCGGAAGTGAAAGATTTGCGTGGGATATCTATCGTAGGCTTATCAATATGTTCGGCGATGTGGTTATGGATATCGAACATGAGAAATTCGGCTCTGCAATGGATAAAATGAAAGCCGACCTCGGCATCAAAAATGACCTCGATCTCACAGCCGACCATCTCAAAGAACTCGTAGAAAAATACAAGGCAATCTACAAAGAAGAAACCGGCGAAGATTTCCCACAGGAGCCGATGGTTCAGCTCGAAAAAGCTATCCATGCCGTTTTTGAAAGCTGGGATAATCCGCGCGCTATTAAATATAGAAAGATCAATGAAATTCAGGGCCTGCTCGGTACAGCCGTTAATGTCCAGACTATGGTCTATGGCAATATGGGCGATGATTGTGCCACTGGCGTTGCATTTACCAGAAATCCCGCAACTGGCGAAAATAAATTCTATGGCGAATTCCTTTTCAATGCCCAGGGCGAAGACGTGGTCGCCGGAATCCGTACACCGAAGCCGGTCAAGGAAATGGGTGATATAATGCCGGAAATCTACGAAGAACTCGTCAGCACCAAAGATGTTCTTGAGAAACACTATCGCGATATGCAGGATATCGAGTTCACGATTCAGGAAGGTAAATTGTGGCTTCTCCAGACAAGAACCGGCAAAAGGACAACGATCGCCGCTCTAAAAATCGCAGTCGATATGGTTCATGAAGGACTCATCGACAAAGAAACTGCAATCATGCGCCTTAAGCCGAAACAGCTCGACCACCTACTTCATCCACAATTCGATCCTGATGCAGATAAGATTATCATTGCCAAAGGCCTTCCAGCATCGCCAGGCGCAGCTACTGGACAGGTAGTTTTCGATGCGGAAACAGCAGAACAATGGAACTCAGAAGGCAAAAAGGTCTTACTGGTTAGAATGGAAACATCGCCGGAAGATATCGGTGGTATGGATGCCGCAGAAGGCGTTCTGACAGCACGCGGTGGAATGACTTCTCATGCGGCAGTCGTCGCTCGCGGAATGGGCAAAACATGCGTAGCGGGATGCGATGAGCTGGATGTCGATTATGAAAATAAGATCATCAAGGTTGATGGCCGCAAAATCGAAGAAGGCGATTTTATATCGATAGATGGTACATCTGGCGAAGTTATGCTGGGTAAAGTCGATACCAAAAAGCCTGATATCTCTGGCGATTTCTCGGAATTTATGGACTGGGTCGATGAAATCAAGCGCCTTGGCGTACGCACAAATGCCGATAATCCAAAGGATGCCGGCGTTGCAAGAGATTTTGGTGCAAAAGGAATCGGCCTTTGCAGAACCGAGCATATGTTCTTCGAAAAGGACAGAATCTGGGTCGTGCGCAGAATGATCCTTGCAGAAAGCGAAGAAAAACGCCGCGAAGCACTAAAAGAGCTTCTTCCATATCAGCGCGAAGATTTCTATGGCATTTTCAAAGCCATGGACGGCCTTCCAGTTACTGTAAGATTCCTCGACCCGCCGCTTCATGAGTTCTTGCCGAAAGACAAAGCATCTCAGAAAGAAATGGCTGCCAAACTCGATATCGATATCGATAGGCTAAAAACTCTCATCGAGAAGCTCGATGAAGTCAATCCGATGCTCGGACATCGCGGATGCCGTCTTGGCATAACATATCCAGAGATCACCGAGATGCAGAGCCGCGCCATTTTCGAAGCCGCTTGCGAATCGACATTTGCAGGGCACAAGGTTTTCCCCGAAATCATGATTCCGCTAATCGGCACAGAGGCAGAACTGAAAAACCAACGCGAAATAGTCGATAGAGTCGCCCAGGAAGTATTCGCCGAAAAAGAAACCGAAGTCGAATACAAGGTCGGCACCATGATCGAAATTCCGCGCGCTGCACTCACTGCAAATATGATTGCAAGAACAGCAGAATTCTTCTCATTTGGCACAAATGACCTGACTCAGATGACATTCGGATACAGCCGTGATGATGCCGGCGTATTCATCCCGGAATACAAAGAAAAAGGCATCTTAGACAATGATCCATTCCAGGTCCTCGACCAGGAAGGCGTTGGCCAATTGGTCAAGATGGGGCTCGAGCGTGGAAGACAAACCAATCCGAAGCTCAAGGTCGGAATCTGCGGCGAACATGGCGGAGAGCCGTCTTCGGTCAAGTTCTGCCATGGAATCGGCATGGACTATGTCTCCTGCTCACCATATCGTGTACCGATAGCAAGACTTGCTGCTGCGCAGGCAGTTATCGAAGAAAAGAAATAATCGCTTTCGGAAAAGCATTATAGATTATAGAAGCGGGCTTTTATGGGCCCGCTTTTTCTTTTATGCTTTTTATTCTTTGCATCCTGTTTTGTATTCTTCTTTGAACCGGGATTTTTAAGGATAAATAGCATTTCTCATTATGGCGACATTAAGCAAAGTATTTTTTGAATTATACTTGCCGATTCTAAAATTGTTTACTAACTTAATTAAAAGGTAAATGAAAAGATAAAAAGTAAATATTTACAATTGTGCTTTTCTCTTCAACCTGGTGGTACAGGTTTTTAAATAACAGGGACATTATGCGCTATTTAATCCTTTTGCTTCTTTTTTTTACATTTCAATGTAATGCACAATCCATAAGTTGGAACTGGGGAAAGGCTATTCATGGCCCGAGCAATGAGGATGAAATCGATGCTTTGGCTTCCGATAACCATGCAAATGTTTACTCAAGCGGAAAGTTCGAAGATACCTTATTCTTCAATGATTACAATGATACTTTAATTAGCAGAGGGATGGCCGATATTATGCTTATGAAATATGATTCCACAGGTCATCTTTTATGGTATGAACAATTTGGAGGCACTGGTGAGGATAATGCATTTGACGCTGTTTGTGATAGCGAAAACAACTTGATCCTTAGTGGGTATTACCAAGACACCATTATTTTCGATACAGATACTTTAGTTTCCAATGGTGGTTTTGATGCATTTATCATTAAGTTTGATCCTGATGGTAATATCATTTGGTCGCTTTCATTTGGTGGTTCAGAAAAGGATGGTGCCAATGAAGTTAAAATCTCTACTGATGACAGAATCATTGCCACCGCAGATAGTTATAGTGATTTTAGGATAGATACGTTTAATATTACCAATACAGGATTTAGAGATGCATATGTGATGTCTATTACATCCAGTGGAAATATTGAATGGTACCGTTCGATTCAAGGAGCTGGCCATGCACGTTCAAAATCAGTTGCTGCGGATTGTTTTGGCAATGTTTTTTTTGGTGGAGATTTTTACGGCTCCAATTACGTAAATGACGAACATGGCATTCCGAATTTATTGATCAATAGCGGTAATAATGATGCTTTCCTAACGTGTTGGAATGATGAAGGTGATTTGAAATGGTTCAAAAAATGGGGAAGCTCAGGCTATGAGTATTGCAAGGGTTTGACTACTAATAATGACGGTGAAGTTTTTGCATGTGGCCCTTTTGAGAACACAGTTGCTTTTGATAGTGTTAGTCTTACATCTGCAGGGGGAGTGGACTACATCTTATGGAAGCTTGATAGTATGGGGGATAGTCAGTGGATTAGGCAACTTTCAAGTCCCAGTGATGTTTTAGGGGGAGGCGAATTGATTGATGACGGCAATCAGGGTGTTGCCCTTGGTTTGGGAATGATAGATACCCTTACTATTGACGACATTCCAGGAACACAGCAATTTACTATTCCCGCCTCCAGCGCATACCCTATTTTCCTAATTTATGATATAGATGGCAAAGTAGTGCAAACCTTAGAAAGTCCATACAGTATATATAGTTCCTGCGGAGAAATAAGACGATCAGGGAATTATTTTTTCCTGGATATCATGTTTATGGGTGGAATAATACTGGGAACTGAAACTTTTACAACTTCGCCCATAGACAATAAAGATGGAATATTAGCTTGTATTCATACTTCCGTTTTTGGTATTGGTTCCGATTATGAACCAGACAAGCCTTATGAAATTATCGTTTACCCTAATCCAGCAAATACCCAAATTAATGTAGATTGCCAAACAGGCTTTCAAATTTACAATTCGGCAGGACAATTAGTTAGCCAGAGCCGCCAGGCAACAAGCCAAATTAATATTTCGGACTTGCCAACGGGAGCCTATATCGTGAAAACAGACAATAGCATAGGAAGATTTATTAAGAAATAGAATCGTCTTTCGAATCTATAACCTCTCTATAATGGTCTTGCTCATCTTATTCTTGTTAGTCTTGATCCAAAGCCTTGCACTGTGTTCAATAACAAGCGGTTACCTATGGAAACGGTACTATATCTCTTTGGCTAAGGGGCTGTTTTTTTTCAGTCCTTACATATGTGAGATTCCAAAAAACGACAGTTGGGTTGCGATATATACAACATATATATAATACTTAATATATATACGAAAAAGGCTTTACTGATGTTTTAGCCTGAAAAGTATGACAATGCGGAACAGCGCATTGTCTGAAATTATCTAATCAAAGTAAAAGTGCCTTCACAGACCTTCTCGCCATCTATCATGATAATATAAATATAAAGACCCGGTGGAAGCATCGAGTTTTTCCCATCGATGCCATCGAAGCTTCGGCCGGTATTATAATAGCCAAAACTCGCATCTATATCGCTGCGATATACTTCGGAATGCCTTTTGTCAAAGATAATTAGTTCGGCATCATCGATTTCCTGGCCGGGATAAATGAAGTGAATATGATCATTGTAGCCATCAGCATTTGGGGAAAACGGATTCGGGAATGCATTGCAGATTTTTGTCTCGGTATAGAATACCCAATCTGCTTCTGAAGCATTGCCAATGCAAAGATCGGGCGAATCGGTAATTCCTTCGATATGTATATTGGCAGAATCGCCATTTGGGATCACAAGCCCCGCTTGCTCTAATGATAGAATGATAGTAGCACTATTGCCATCATACTGGATATCCAGGGCTTCGTTATCTATTGTAAAACAATTATCGCCATAGACACAGATTGAGATTTCGCTGGCATCTATCTCGCTCATATCATCTTCGGCCAGAATCGCAATATCTGGCGATGTCTCTCTCGTAACAGACAAATGCGTCGGGTTCTGAAGGCTTAGAACCGGTTGTTGAAAGTCTGTCATAAAGCTATAATCGAGAATAAGTATCCTATCGTCCGGCCCGAGATATGGGAAGCTCTGATAGAGCCGAATTTCGATATTTTCGCCATGTTCCCAATTGCCAGAAGGCTGGAAAATCAGCGTATCACCGATATGATAGAGTTCATCCGAGCCAATTGTATATAGCATATCATCGATATAAAGCTCGAGTATATCCCAATTAATCATCGGAGGTTCGGTCATATCTATTCGTATATTTTGGTCGCGGCAGGCGCTTATCTGTCCGGGCAATGGCGTAATTGCCTCAGCCGCATAGTCGAAATTGATAACAGGTACAATTATAGAATTCTGGCCGATATTGCAAAAACTATCAGCAGTTTGCACAGTTATCTCTATCGAATCGCAAAGGTTCGGCATTACGATGAAATCGAAGATGGTATCTTCGGTGAAAAAGCTATCGACTATTCCGCAATAATCGACAAAAATGTGATATCCTGCTTCGCTATCCGGGAATAGGTCATAGCTTGCGAAATTGATAGACAGGGAATCGCCGCCAAGAGCCGTGTCTGATTCGCTGAAAATTTCGATTCGCGGTGGTCGGCTGTCTATTGGGCCTTCTGCTATGAAATTGATATCCATAATATCGGTATGTGGCGAGAAAATCACAAAATCATCTATGATATGCGAAGAATGCGCACTCCCTGTCGATGCAGAAAATCCCGTATATGCCCAGAATGGTTCGAGTTCCGGGTATTCGCCATCGATGAACGTAAAGCCATCAAATCGCACCTCGATATGTGGATAATTTATATCGAGAAAGACATGATGCCATTCGCCATCGATCAGCTCTTCTGCAATCGGAATTTCTTCGATAGGTGTCGGTATAGGCTGGCTTCCGGCAAGGCAGCAGGTATCATCGATCGAAAGCTCGAGATGGTTACCATCGATATCGCAGCAGTTTTCCCATGTATCAAGTCCTATGCCCCAGCCCTCGGTTTGCGAGATTCCTAATTGTCCGCCCCATGCCAATGGAGGATTTGCATGGCGAGTAAGTATCAATGATACACCATCTGCGCCTCTTGAATCCTCGGTCTGCAGCTTAAAACGGAAGCTAACCTGCAATGTATCTGTCAAAACCGAATCCACAGTCAATAGCCTGCCATTTCGCCAATTTCTATCCTGTGTGAGGACGAAATAGCCGCTATCGGAATCCACGAAGCCATCATTTCCGTTAATTGTATAGACTGTGGTATCAAGGCTGGAGAAGCTATCGACAAGAGCTACAGCAGCACCGGTTCCAATTTGAAGCTGTAAATCGGAAATTTCTATATCGGGCCAGTCCTCCGAAAGATGCCATGTAAAACAATGCTCGCCAGGCAGAACTCCTGGGCCAAGGTCATTTTCATCATCCGATATGCTGCTAAAAATGCTATCGCCGGCTTCGATCCAGCTTGCGCCGCTATCGGCAGAGACGCTGGCACGAATATCCGCCGAATCGACCGATAAAATATAGCAGATTTCAATGAAATTTTCGCCATCACAATAAGTCTCTTCGGAAAACCATGCAGAATCGATAGAAGGAATCAGATCCGGCTCTTCATCTTCATAGAACCACAAAATGCAAGTATCTGCGCCCTGGTTGCAGAAGCTATCGCGGGCCGTGACAATCAGCGTGCAATTCTCGCAGGCCTCCGTAGCCGTAAAATCGATAGTATTGTCATATAAATCAAAGCTCTCATCGATGCCACAGCCTTTAAAGAAAACCGAGCATTGCTCCGTTGGCATAGAAATATCCTCGATAGTCCATTCATAAGTGAAATCCACATCTATCGGCAGCGGTTCGAAAACACAGTCTATATTCACATTAGGTGGTTTTGAATCCAGGAAGGTAGTGCTATGCAGCGAATCGAAATCCGCCATCGATCCCATCGGATCCAGTGAGTATTGCAAAGATGTAATTGGCTCTCCAGACGCATCGACAATCTTATGGCTCAAAGCAAAATAATCGAATCTATTATAGATCCAGATATAGACAGAATGCCATTCACATGCCGACAGCTCCATCGGAATCATATCCGGTGGGCCTTCGGAGCTTAGCAGATTCGGCATATGGTCGCGGTCTTCGAAAATTAGCTCACCATCGAGCCAAACCTGCATATCATCATCCTTGCGCGCCCAAAGATAGACAGTAGTATCGGTTTCTTCGGAGCATATATAAAAATGCGCATAGCCATGTGAATATCGTCTCCAACCATATCTATCGCCGAATTCGATAAATCCGGGAAGTTCTGTTCCGCCAAGTAATGTGTCTTCTGTCAGATTTCCTCTAAACCAGGGAAGGCCAGTCATGATATCGCCTTCGAGATAGTCTTCTTCTGGGTCGAGTTCTGTATCGGATTCAAAGCCATAGTCACCGGCAAATAGCATCTCTGGCAATGAGCCATTTTCACTTAGAGAGTCGCCGCTGCAGCAATCGTCTTCATGGATTGAAATAGCAAGGTCAAAATAGTCTTCAATATTAGGTAAATCCGCGCCAAAATCCCATTCGAAGCAATGTAATCCGGGATATGTGCCACCGCCCAAATCGCCATCGGCAATATCCAGGCTGGTGAAATAGGATTCGAAAGCCGGAATGAATTCTACGCTATCGGCAAATCGAATAGATGCATAGCTAAAGACCGAATCGCCACTGGTCTCAAAACATATCTCGACAAGACTCTGTCCATCGCAATCCGTCTCCTGAAAGAAATAGGCATCATCTAAATATGACTGTGAAAAAACAATATTAGAAAATAAAATGAAAAATAATCCCCATACCCTTAAATCGAATTTCATAAATCTCCTTGTATCAACTATTTGGATAACCAAATAAACTGAAATCTGCAAAGCACTTTTACTCATAATAATATAAAGAAATATTCGAATAATGGTAGCGATTTTTCTTTTTATGGATATTGGCAACTATAACCTAAGTCTATCGTGGTCAAGCGTAAATTAAATACAGACAATGCGCTGTTCCGCATTGTCATATTTTTCAGGCTAAAACATCAGTAAAGCCTTTTGAGTATATATATTATCTATTAATATATATATGGCTTTAAAAGAGATTGTTTACTTTGCACAATTTTTAACATTGAATCTGGATAAATAAAAAAAATGATAAATTCAAATCATAAAAATGTGAATTATTTAACAAACAAAAAAAAACACTGGACATTAAAAAAAAAAAGCATATAATATACATAAGGTTGCATAAATATAAAAAAAGTAAAGATGCAAGAAAGGTGAATATTAAGTTTAAGGTATAAGGTCGTTGAAAATTTGTTAGCTTATATTAACTTAATACTTAAACTTTCGTTTTTTGATTTAGTTGATGCAATTAAGTTTGTAATTATTACAAATTACTATTGACTTTAAAGTTCTGAGTGTTATATTGATTAATGTATAGATTATTATATTAAACATTTGACAAGTGGTCAGAACTGGGAGGAAAAATGAAAAGGATTTTATCCTTAACAATATCGATAACTCTTGTTATTGCTTTTAATCTAATGGCCTTTGCGCCTGTTGAAATAGATGACATCCCTGATGATATTTTGGATCAGGATATTGTTTATGTAAACTTAACTCCAAAATCAGTTGAAAAATATGGTATAAACAAAGAAGAATTTATTACAAAAAGAATGAAAATTAAGATTAATCCAATAACCGAGTTGCCATATGAAGTCATATCAAGCGGACTTCGTGTGGATGGTTATGAACAGGTAGATTCCGGTAATATCAGGGATTTCGCAAGAGATTTTATATCAGAGTATCCTGAAATTACTGGTATCGATAATGATAATCTCGAGATATATCGTGCGGAGTTTTTGCAGAATAAATGGTATATCACATTCTGGCAATACGAAGAAAATACGCGTTTTTACGATTCGCGTATCGAGCTTAGAGTTTCGCCTGATGCACGTGTGTTTTACCTTAGGAGCTATGTGGTACCTGGATTTTGCGGCGATTTTAGAGAGATATCAAAGGATGAAGCAGAAACCGCTGCTTTAGATTTTCTCCAAATGCACTATGCAGATTTTGAATTTCGGGATGATGGAATGGTTATTCTGCCTGTACTCAAAGATAGTAGCTATGAGCTTATAAAAGGCAGAAAATTTAGCCTATTTAGCCATGAGATTCCGGCTAATTTTCGATTTGTAGTTTCCAATGATGGAGATATTATTCGATTTAATAATGGATTAACAACAGTTACTGGAAATGTTACTGGAATGGTTTATCCAAGAAATATGGCTACTCCGAGAACCGAAATGCCATGGCCGGATGCCAGCATTTCCATAGATGGCGGATATGGCTATACAAATGCAGCAGGAGCATACAGCGCTGGAAGCGGCAGCGGAGATCATATCTTTTATACCGCTATGACAGGCAGATGGTGCAGGATAAATGTTCATTCCGGCAGCGCAGCCGATATATCACAGACTTTTACTGGAACCACTTTCGATTTCTTATGGACTGATTCTTATGCAAGGCCGGATGAAATGAATGTTTATTATCATGTATCCAATGTGCATAATTATGTAAAAGATGTTTTCGGATGGGATGGCATGGATTACCAGATGCGGGCCACTGTCGGTCAGGCTTTCGACAATGCATATTTCGATGGACGTGATATAAATATGGGAGCCGGCTCATCGACTTTCAATAATCTCGGCTATTTCGCCGATATTGTCCAGCATGAATTTCATCACGGTGTTACCGGTAGCATTTATGGATCAATTTCCGGTATATACGAAGGAATGGGAATGGCTATGAATGAAGCCTTTTCAGATTATTTCCCATGTGCTATGAGTGATGAACCTCATGTAGGCGAAGGCGGACTTTATAGGGATGGCTCATCCTATATGAGAACCATCGACAATGTTCGGCGATATCCGGAAGACTATGTCAATGAATGCCATTATGATGGACAGATATTATCTGGCGCTTTATGGGATTTCAGATGCATGATAGATGATTGGACAGTAGATTCGCTGGCATTCAATGCAAGATTTGGATATCCCCTTACCTTTGAAGAATACCTTACAGAGCTTTTAATCTGTGATGATTCAGACGGCGATATCACAAATGGAACCAATCACGGTTGGGATATGGTCGATGCATTCTATGCTCATGGTATCGGCCCGGGCGGCGTTAGCCTCGTTCACGAACCAATCACTTTTGCAGATGATACATTACTGGGATACAAAATAGAAGCTGTTCTGGAATCATATTTCGACCTTTCCGGTTGTACTGCCACACTTACATATGTCCGTGCCTATACCGATACCGGTGAAACGGAAATGTCATATGAAGATGGCATCCTAATTGGTGAAATACCAGCTTCACCACATGGAACAAGAATAGATTATAATATAGTCGTCGATATCGGTGGAGACAGAACTGTGGAAACACCTATGGGCGCACCGACAGCATGGCATCATTTCCGTGTGCAAGAAGATACTGAGCCGCCAACATTATCACATACAACAACAGAATTTAGAATGCAGAGCAATCCGATTTTGATAACTGCGTCTGCCGAAGATAATCAGGGAATCGATAATCTTACATTAGAATGGAAACTAAATTCCATAGAAAAGCCATCTATAGAAATGGATTTTGACAGAAAGGCCGGTAATTACTATACCTATCTTATCGGCGATTTCGCAGATGGTGATGTAATAGAATATAAAATTACGGCAATAGATCTTTCAATGGCCGAGCTTTCGGCATCTTCGCCGAGTTCTGGATGGCACGAGGTTGTCATTGGCAGAGGTTTCTTCGATCCGATTGGCCCGGATGATCATTTTTGGACAAGCTATCCGGTCAGTTCAGGCTATATGAATCAGTGGCATAAATCCACATCCGAAGATGATACAGGGCTTGATGGTTATTCATTCAAATTTGGCGCAGAAAGCGGCCATGACTATGCCAATGGCGCAGAAGGCGCATTGGAACTCGATGCTGTCCACTTAGAAGGCTCGAGTAGATTGATTTTCCGTCATAAAATGAATGCCGAAGCCGATTATGATGGCGCATGGGACGGCGGTG
The DNA here is from genome assembly GCA_046542255.1 of Candidatus Zixiibacteriota bacterium. GTDB lineage: Bacteria > UBP14 > UBA6098 > JBKHBT01 > JBKHBT01 > JBKHBT01. Next base: position 12,903 of record JBKHBT010000091.1, read on the forward strand.
TTGTCGAAGCATCTGCTGGACATGGCTGGACAAGAATTGCACCGACCTCGGGCTGGCATGAACTTATCACTAATCGTGATAGATCATTCTACCCCGCAGGAGGAATCAGAGTTTATTCTGGTAACAATGGATGGCGCGAAGAGACTATCGACCTTACTGGTATCGAAGGATGGGTTAGTTTTAGATTTAGATTTGGCTCCGACCTCTATGTTACCGATGAAGGCTGGTATATCGACAATGTCCGTATCGAGACCGATTTCAGTTCTATCGAATATGAAGAGGACGGATGGCAAACACCTGAGAAACTCGAACTTTCAGCATCGCCGAATCCGTTCAATGCTGCCACCAGAATTAGCTTTACTCTTGGCAATGATGCCACAGAAGCAAAAATTGAGATTTATGATATGCTTGGAAATAGAATAGAAGATTTTGATATACATACAAAGACCGGAGTCAATTCGGTAAATTGGAATGCTAATGACAATGTTGCGGGAATTTATCTTTGTAAACTCACCGCAGGCAATGAGGAAATATATGAGAAACTTATTTATATTAAATAAGATACATGATCCCAGGAAAGTCCCCCAACTTATCCAGGATCGTGACAATAGTATCGTCCTATCAACCCACCTGAGGCGTCCTAGCCACAACTATTAGTCCATTTCGGACATTCTTATAAACGATACTAGGAGAAACCCTCTTGCAAGAGAGGGTTT
>JBKHBT010000092.1:0-13425 GCA_046542255.1 Candidatus Zixiibacteriota bacterium
AGCTTAAAAATGCCGTGCACGTTTTTTGGCCAAAGGCCAAAAAACTGCTTAGCTTGAAATGCTCCAAAGGAGCATTTCAAGCCATCCAACGGACATGTTGCCCTCTTGTATCGATATGCATGAAATTAGATTTTTCATAATATCCTACTCCACCATTTCGTCCAATAATTCTATCGCAGATATCGAAGAAAGTATCATAATCGAGTTCTTTTGGGCATCTGATATCCAGAGCATCGCCATGAATATGCCGAGAATCGGCAGAGCCTCCGATCTCATCATTCCAAAATTTGCATCGGCAGGCAGATGTTATTATAAGTGGTATTTCTCTGCCTATTACCTTTGCTATTTCCGTTCTTATTTTTTCAAAAGCTGTAGCTGTCTCAATCGAAAAATCGTTGGTATAGCTCCCAAAACCACAACCGCAGTGGCAGACAATCTCTGCAAGTTTGATATGGCTCGATATATTATAATCCAGGATATTTTTAATCATATAACAGGCCATCCTTCAAAAAGCATAAAAAGTGTATCTGCATAGTATATGCTATCGTATTCGATGATAAGCACCAATGAATCTAAATATGAATAGCCTAAATGATCACAATAGCAGTATATACCGGAAGTAGCGGAAAAGTTAAGAGTTGTATCTCGTTCAATCGAATTCACATATCTGACATAGCCTGGGGTTTTTTGCTCGGTTGTAGGGACGTTTTTATCATCGACCTCGACAAACCCATTATGTATATCGATTGCAGAAATCGCAATTATTAGCAATAATATCAGTGAGAACCTCTCCATTATTTTTCTCCTATCTTAAATGTATCTGTGCCAGTTATCACAAATAGCGAATCTCCGGCAGTGTACCATTTCTTTAAGAATATGCCACTGCCCGAAGAAAGCGAATCAAAGGAAGCACCGCCGTTGATATGAATATTATTAGTACCTGCAATAAAGGATGTGTCATCTTCTACCCAAAATTTAAGAGTATCATTACTGGCATTATCTAACAACTGCATTTTTTGCCCATTTCTTATTGTTATATTGTCATCTGTTAGAAGTCCAGCCCCTGAAATATCGACATCGTCAAAACCCTTAATACGCAAAATATCATTGTCATCATCTTGAACGATGATCGAATCTCCTGTATTTGTAATAGTCATAGAATCAGTTGAATCTTCACTCGCAATATGAAACGGCATCCATGTTTTATTTACAAAACTCGCTGATAAATCTATGGTATCCATTGTGCCAACTGGAAAGCAAACAACAGTGTCTTGATAATAGTATCCATTCCGCCAATAACCAGCAAATTCATAACATACAGTGTCTTCACTGAAAGAAGAGCCACAATCAGGCAAGTAGTTATTTTGCCCTAAGTACCAAACTGCTGTATCCGAAGAATCACTGCATGTAACCAGTAAACTACACGCCGGTAATATAATAGAGTCCTGGAAATTCCATACACATTCAGGAATGCTATCAGCAGCAGGGTACTGCAAAGCAATTATCATATTTGCACCAACAATAGGATCTTCATAAGAATGCACACCGGTATGAATAAATATAGGGTCGTGATAATTTATCGATGTCGGCCTAATTGTATAAACATTGGCACTATAAGAATCACCAATTACTGTATCGAGTTCAAAAATCTGCCCTCCTATGCTAATGTACGGCATATAATCATCGCTTGCGTCTATAATTACCCAACTTGGCATAGTTTCCTGAAAAAAGTCGAGTTCTGTACTACTAAAATAATCAGACATATCGATTGTCTTCTCAAATCGAATATTTTTTGCATAATGTTCATAAGATGCGCCAATGCCATCCGGCCAGTCGGTTAAAGCAGCTGGAAAATCGGTAGAAGTCCATATTCCTGGATTTTCGTATGGTACGATATAATCTAATGGCTCTGTATAGCTATTTTCATAGTTATTCAAAGTGTCAAAATATGGATGATTAATATTTCGAGTCCATAGCGACCAAAGGCCCTCTGGATTAGATGTATATTCTGGATACATAATAGAATCGACAGACACGTATCCAGTGTCATTGGTCATGATTGTATAGCTTCCAAATAGATCAGCTATTTTGTCCTGCACATCGCTCATATATGGAATATGATCTTCAGAGCTTGCCTGAATAGCATTAGCTCCGCCCTGGCTTGCTCTTATGATATGGCTTATAGCAGTATCGACATTCTCGGTTCTTTCACCGCCAGAGTAATAGGTTTTCCATGTATTATCGATGGATAGAAAGGGCTTCATAGTATCCGCAAGGCTTAAAAAACTGCCATACGAAGTATCGCAATCACAGCCTCGAACCCATACACCATTAGAAATTTCACTATCATTAAAAAGCAGCAATGTATCATTGTAATCTATGAACTCATAAGTTCCTTCATTGTCCCTATAAACCCAAAATCCTGTATAGTAATCATTATAAGTCGTATCTATATCAAAATTTTGTATAATAGTATCACAATCCCAGCAAACATCGCCATGATAATGTATTTCTCCAGAAAAGACAATATCACAGGTATCATTAGTATTTGGATAGGTAACTTGCCAAACATCATAAGAACTCGAATCTTCCCAATACCACCACCATACCTGCCTAACACTATCACAAAATGTGCAATAGCTTGAATCATATGGACTTGTAGTAGTATCGATAGCGACAAGCGTACTTTCACAAACCGAAGTTACTTCGCTTGTAAACCAAAGCCCATTGCCATTTTGCACATTCACAGTATCCGAAGCTACAAAACTTGCCGAATCGATACTTATTGAACCTTCAAATTCACACGGCACGGGTATTCTAAGAGTATCGCCATTATAATCGATAGTTGCGAAGCAGCTATACGAAAAAATAGTATCTGGACAGCAATATTCCAGCGTAGTATCTGGAAAAGTTACCCCCGGTTTATGCAGCAAATACCTATCGGCACAAATGTCATTGGCATTGTAATCGGCCGTATTGCCACCTTTCCATGTTTGGCCAAATGCTACATTCACCACAAAAAGGACAAATGCCATGATAAAGACAGCAGCAGCCATCCAAAACCAGTCATTTTCTCTTAATCTCATTCTCATTTATTAGCTCCTTATGTCAAATTTGATTTGTACGGTATAATGTCCCATGCCCTTAGGATCGAGCGACCAGATTTGAAGATCATCGCCATCATCGACATTGATGCTTAGTTCGTTTGCACTTCCTCTTTGTGTTGCACTGGATACGGTTAAACTGCCACTTTCACCGCCAGTTGTAGAATAATATTTCACAGTAGCCGTCCCGGACATCGCAGAACCACTTCGTACTTTGATTTCTTTGATTGTTATATCATCCATCGGTGACCATATCAGATAGTTGTCATCAGGCACGCCATTGGCTTCACCGCTGCAAGTCGGAAATTCCTCATCGCTATCGATATGCTCCGAACCTTTTAGATTGCCCGTGTAGTTGCTTAGTGAGATACTATCGAGAGTAATAATCTGTTCCTGGCGATAGGACGGTATGATTACGCCGGTTTGGCATATGGCTGACCATTGAATCGAAGCATCCGCACGGCCTTTTGCGCCGATTGCATAATACAGAACCAGGTCATCATCGGTATTGATTGCAATATCGAATCGCCTTGTGCCATAATTGATATTGAAAAATGGCGAACCGATACGGCTTTGATGCTCAAGGTTGCTCAAAGATGGAGTAGTTTCATAGTCATGCTTCCAAAGGAATTTGACATAGTATTCTATGCCTGTTACATCCTGCTCATCCCAGTAGATATCGACACCGATTTCACCGGAAAGGTCATTGATATTCGTGGGAGTACTCGCCGAGCCAGTCTCAAGCGCATCGATACGGCTTTCATGGTCATCGAGAATATCGCCTACATTGCTGATAGCATCGATAGTATGCGAGATTGCGGTTGCTTCATGTGCGCCTGTTTCCTTATCGAGATGGGCTTTTAGGCTATCATCGAGGTCTTTGTCCCATTCATCGCCGGCATCGTTTTGGCCGGAGATATTATCAAGGGCTTCATCTAATGTTTCGCCATATCGCCCCTGGTCTTCGATTGCAATTTGAATCTGGCTATGCTTATGCATCAAATCGCTATCTATCGATTCGATATGATTTTGCGCATCCAATGTACCATGAAAGATATTTTCATAAGGTGATAGAGTAGCGTAACCTTCCACTGTGTCATGTTTCATTATTCGATATTTGCCCGCCGGTATTTCCTTTGTGAAATACGATGCTTCATAATCACCGCTTTCATCGGGCTCGCCTAATGGGATTTCTTCGAGCATATACCATCCATTTGTGTTCTCATCGAAAGGCAAAGCCGGGTCGGCATAGCTACCTGCCTGGTATCGGCAAGCAAAAAGCCCATCGAAAATACCCGATGTGCTCGGATATGCAAATATTAGTCTTGACAATGATGCTGCCATTTTTCTCCTTCATATTCGATTTTTTGATTATATTTATTCCAATTTAAGAAAATTAGTCGTTGATTACTATTTCCGGTGTCCTGATATGCGAATCAGTAAATAGCGATCCGCCGGCTATTTTCCCGATAAGCCTTGCTGCTTTTGGAAGTGTCGGCCTTTCGAATTTTTGTGTGCCATCGGCAATAAGAATTATACTAAATTTCTTATAGCCCATATATTTTCTTCCAAGATATTGCGGTTGTATCTTATCAGCCGGCATCATAATTTTGATTCCGGGCCGTGTGCTATCCCCTGGTGGATAGAAAATAAAAGAGAGCCGGGACTCTATGCCGGAACTACCGAAAATATGCGAAGACCCGGTCATATGATAGATAAGATTCATTAGCTGAAGCCATCTCTCACGCCCAGCGAAATCCATATTAACTAACCAATAAGGCTCCCATGAGGATACCTTTTCGATATGCCTACCCGAAAGCGTTTTATATGAATATTCGACCCTCTTCGGCCGCCAGTTAACCGGCGATATATGGAAATGGCCATCATCGAATTTGAAAATGTCATATAGACTTCTTCCGGTATTAATAACGATTTTGGCTTCGTACACCTTACTCGCACTTATTGCTCTTGAATTTTCTATATTGCCCAAAAATGGCCTTGCTATCTCAGTCATTCTATATCTCCTTCGATTATTATCCTTGATAAGGCTCCATCATCGCCAGTATATAGCTCTCTTTCTATAACTAGCCCCGTCTGCTCGCCTTCTTCATCCGAAATAATCAGCCGGTCGCCGATATTGATTTCGATAGCCTTCTGAAATGGCAACATAAAAACCCTTCGCCGCCGTGGGCTGGAATAATGCTGCCTATAATATCTCCTGATTGCACCCATTACAGTATGCTCACCAAAAGGATTCTCGCTATCATCGCTCATTCCAATTGCAGAAAGCGATATAGAAGGCATCTCGAATGCGATATTCACAAAGCTACGCTCATATAGCTCTTCGGATATATAGTCGCTGGAAATCCGATGTTCTCGAATAAAGCCACTTCGAGGCATCAAGAATATTTCGCCAAAGCGGGCATAGATACATCCATCGACAAGTTGCGCAAGGTCCGAAAGCATATCGAAAAGTGATGTGCCAGCCGGATAGCGGATATTATTTATCATGAAATATGCACTATCTGTCGTAAACCAGAATTGCTCGCGAAATCCCAGATAATAATAGACAATATCGCCCCGCCCCTGATATACAGGTATCGGATTGCCCGAGCTTTCTAATTCTGGGACTTCGGCCTCAAGCTCTTCTATGCCATCAAAATCCACGACATGTAAATTCCCCGATAGGTAGTAACCGACTTTCTCCTCGCCAAGCAGAAATATCGAATCATCCTCGCTGACTGGCAAATCTATCGAGCCAAGTAATCTATCCGATGATGGAGCGTATTTTTCAAGAGTCTTCCTGCCTGAATCGCTGGCTTTTTCCAAATAATAGTACCTGCCATCTGCATGGACCGGATCATCGAAAAGGGAATATGACCCATCGCTTCTTATCAATATCCTATTATGTGCATCATCGGGGAAATCGGGATATTCAACGCTTCTGAAACTGCCATCCAGCTCCGCTATAATTACTCTTCCGAGATGAAAAATGGCCATATGTCCAGCGCACAGATTAGCCCTTATGAATTTTGCATTAGGCGATCGCCAGCTCGGCACAGGCTCTGTCGGCGATTCTGGCATGACGAAGATATTCCTGATATAGTCGGCCGAAGTCTGCGAGTTGATCTCCCAGATGCTATAGAGTATCCTGCCATATGGTTCCACATCGCCATCATAACGACAATAGATTGCATAATATTGGCCACTTCGATAATCATAAATAAAGTCCTCGATTTGCTGTTCGATTTTCATATTCATTTCAAATGGCGAAAGCGCGATATCATCATCGAAAAAGATGCCGCTTAGCCCGGGCTGGTATTTTGAATTCAATTGCTCGAGAAGCGCTTGCATAATCTCATGCAATGAATGCATTCCGCCCTTTATCGTTATATCATTTGCCAGTTTTGCCCTATTTGTTCTGGCAAGGTTATTGCGCAAGATGATTTTCACAATTTTGGGTTTGCTATCATCATAAACCGGCTCATAGCGAAAAGCATCGCCACGAAAAAGCTCGATATCATTGTAGCTTATGGTGATACAAATTCCGTCCGCACCATCTGCTCGTGATAGGAAATCGAAAAATCCATCATGATTTGTCGCCTTTATACTGATATCATCTGCGAAAAAAGCGAATCTTCCGACTTCGAGCCTCTGGCTTATCGCACTTAGGCTATCTTTATGGATTCTGCCCGTTATATCTATAGTTTCCGATGGTAGATGGCTGCTTCGAGGGTAGAGCTTTTGCATCCTGGCCGATATCATCAAAGCCCTCCCAGAACTGAGCTATCGAAAATCCCTCGGCCTCTTGGCAGGGCCAGATTCTGCCCTTTAACATAATCGATAACCATTTTACCGATTTTTCGGCCATCAATGTTGATATCGATATTCTTATTTTGTATATTGTTATCTATATGTGGTAGGCTAAAACTATCGATACTTTTTGATGTCCTATTCTGATTTGCTGTATGTCTCTTAAGGTTTTGTATATTGTGTACATCATAGGCTGGCTGTATTTCTTTATTGGCAGCGATTGGAATATCGTGCTCCGAGAAATCATTGCCGATTCCCATAGCCAAAGGAAAATCGCTATGCATTTCCACTAAGATAGACTGCATCTTGTCGAATTTTTCGATAATCGCCTTCATGGCCTTGTTTCTCGGATAGGATAACTGCTCATCGAATGCTCCATCTATATTTTGCATATCTTTATATAAATCTTGTTGACCTGTCGTATTATATAATGACTTATTCTGTATATTGCTATCTTTGTTAAAAACATTAAATTTCCGTATTATCGAATCACCCATTATTGGAACATGTTCAGTTATTTCATCAGGCCGATTGGCAGCAAAAGCGTCATCGTCGATGATATCCGGGTAATTCCAGAACCGCATCATTTTTTCAAAATAGCTATCTATTCCCAGCGACTCGAGCAGGTTTTCGAGTAGCAATTTCAATGGATTATTTTTCATTGTCACCTCGCTTTATTGCGCCGGGCCAAACTGCCCGGCGCATATTATGATTATCTTGCCATATCGAAGCCGATTTTGCGGATTTTGGCGATATCATCATCGCTGAATCCCTCATGATGCGCTATTTCAAGCGGCGTTCTTACTTCAATGCCGATGCTTTGAAGATATATCTTCCACCAATCGATGATTTCAGCTTCCTGAATATTAGCGTCCATCTCAAATGCAGTGATACCAATCCGGGAAGACAGTATAATAGAAATCTTCGCCATATTCTGGATATGTCTTTTCTCAGCATCTATCAGCTCCTGTCCGCTTCGGAAAGCCTGTTCTTTATGGCTTTTTTCAAATATTGGAGCGCCATGGCCATATCTACCACGGCAGTTTGCATAAAAAAAGCTGCGATGATCTCTGCCTCCTTCGCCGGCATAATATTCTGCTCGAGAAATTCTGCGATCTCATTCACATTGATTTCTCTGGCTGATGTATTCTTTGGGATAATCAGATGAGCCAGCAGTTTTTCAAATTCGCTATTTTCTTCGAGATACAGAAGGAAGCTCGCCATGATTGCCGAGCCATTTCCAATGTCGATGCTCATCTTTTCGAATCGACTTCTTCTTTCGGCATCCATTTTCATGAATATATCTTCATATAGCCATCTAAATAGCCGTCTTCGGAAAAGCGGTGTGAGTTTCGCTATCCTGAATTCACGGTATTTGCCGTATTTGCGCCGGCTATCTCTATCTATGACAGGTATTTTGATAATCGCTTTTGTCATATTAGCTTATCCATGAAAAATGCATCTCGACATCGCCTTCTTCTTCGAAATTGACATCGAATGCTATCTCCGAGCTTGTGATTCCCTGCGCTTCTCCGCCGATTTCTATGTCGCCTTTTCTCTGGCAATTTTTCAATGATGCAATCAGGCAGCCTTTTCTGCCACGCGATGCTCCAGATTCTGCTTTGACAAGCCAATAAAGCACGAAGTCTGCCAGTTCCGGGAAAGTTACTCCATCTTCAGACAGTTTGACTTCGCCCTCTTCCATTGTGCGATAGTACTGCAATTTAACGATGAATTCCTCGCCATCGGCTATCTCAGATTCTGTGCCAGTCTCGAATACAATATCTGGTGCCACTCCAGATTCCAGCCCGATTCTAAATTCCCTTTCGGAATCATCGGCAGAATCGGCTTCCTGCCAGAAGCTGCGGTCTTTCTTGCGCCTGAGTGATAGCACTTTCAAAAGGTCGTCTGAATCAGAGACGATCTCATCGAGATCTATCTTGCTTGAAGTAACTTCTTCGCCGGTTACAGATGCAGAAAGCGTTACCGTCTCCTGCACGAGTACTTTTTCTGTGGTTCCATCGAAATAATCGGTCATCTTCATGCCCATCAGAGCTGCAAGAAGAACCGGCGGAAGATTCCTGGTCTCGACAATGACACGATAGTTTTTGTCCACAGGAAGAGTGAAATCGCCGCTTGTACACGAATACGGCAATGCTTCCGTGCCAATCGAATTGATTAGCCGCCAATTATTCTTCAAGCAGCCCATATAGATCTCGACTTCGCGCAGGCTATGTGATGATGATGAGTCCTTGACATTAAGATTCGTCTTCATCCAGACATCGCCGATATGACGAATCAGCTTGATGTCGCCACGCATCGCTTCGGGTATTTTTAATGATGTAGCCATTTATTTCCTTTCGATTTATTTTTTTAAGATGTGCCTTCGGCTTCGCTCAGGCACCGATATAGCCTTATTTTGCGTTGTCCGAGCAGAGCGCCGTGCTGAGCGAAGCCGAAGTGCCGAGGACAACTATTCGACATTTTTATTAAAATAGCCTATAATGCCGAATCATCGATTCTGACATCCAGCATGACATATACACCGTAGAATGGCGGTTTCAGCGTCATTTCTTTGCCTGCGGAATATTTCAAGACATCACCGATAGCAAATTCGCCGGGAATGACATTGATTGTCCTGTCGAACCAGCTAAAATTCATATCCTGAATCGCCATTGCCAGAAGCTGCAGAAAACGATACATCGTCAAAATTGCATCCGCTGGGTCGGGGATGTGGAAATATGCATAGACCGGCAAAGAAAGTTTCACATTGTCCACCGAAAGGCCATTTTCGCTTTTGAATGTGCCATTTTCCGGCGGAAGGACACATGCCAATGGCAATTTGTCTGCGGCATTTTCATCCGGTGTTGTGAAGCCATGTGTTATATTATTGAACATTCTCTCTTCGCTACCGTATTCATCCGGCATATTCTCAAGAATCGATTTGATATTTTCGCCAAGTGTCCATAATTTGGGGATTGTCAGGTCCAAAAGACCTCCTTTTTGGGCGATAGATGGCTATTTTCGCCACCTATCGCCATTGATAATTATCTTCTTAGCTTGATTCTGCCACTTCTTCGCTTTATTAATCCGATATCCCATCGAAGCCTTCTTGCTGCTGCATCCAGAGCAAGGCTATATAGCTTCTCATATTCGATGGAACGGCGGGCATATTCATCCATCTCGCTGATTATTTTGCCGCGAAACATAAGATATAGCGCATAGTAACATGCCGGCCTTTTGAGCGTTTCGGGATTTTCGATATGATCGAGAAGATAGAAATCTTCGCCATAGTAATCCTCGCCACGCTGCTGAAGATGTTTTAGCCTATTTAGCAAATCATCTTCGATTCGGCCTTTTACTAAATCATGATCGACGCTGGCTGCTGATTCTGCGAGTACTGGTTCATAATCGGCAAGGTCATTGCCATCTTCGGATATTGTATAAAGGCTTATTTCGCTCCATTCTGCCATATTTACCTCATTGGTATGCCGAATGATGAATCGCTATGCCAGAACACAAGGCTATCGGAAACAAGGCTTACAGAATCGATAGCAAATCCACCCGGAAGCGTGATTGCACCTTCGCTTACTATTCCGGACTTGGCTTTTAGTGTATCTTCGATTTCCACATTGCTCTGGAAAACGACAGAATCGGCAAATACGACTTCATCATCGAAATGAGTCGAATCCAGAAATTCTGCATTTCCTTCGACTTCGAGCTTCTCGATTTCAAAGCCGCTCCATCTATGGAGCTGGCCGAAAAGCATGGTGGGAAGAAGCGCAAGAGCGATAAGAACCGAAAAGAGCAAATACCATTTATATGATAGGTCGAATATTGCGATTTTGGATAGGGTCATAATTATAGATCCTCCTGCATCAGGTGTTTTTCGATTCGCTCGCGAAGCTCATTGCATGTGCCATTTGATTCCATACCATAGAATTCTGCCACTGCGATAAGCTGCGATTTCTTCATCGAAGATAGCCTATCGAATATGGCTTCGATATCGATATCGAAATCTAGCTCTGTATCGATAAGCGGATGGCCTTCGAGAATATCGATTTCATCGCTTTCTGATGTTGCATAGTAGCCGTTTTCGAAATGAATATTTATCCTGCCATTTCCGATATGATGGTCGGGTGTATCTTTGGTGCTAAATAGCATCCTTATACCTCCCAATGCCAATGGACATAGGCGGTAACTTCTGCACTGGAAAGGTCAGTGGGTGAGCCGGTCATTGTGATGTCAAGCTCGAGGACTGTGCCTCCGCCCAGACTGGTATTGTTCTGCTCCGGTGTCAGGCGATAGGATGTATCTGCGGCAATCTCGCCATCAGAATCGGTGTCGATTGCTGTTTCGAGAAGCTCATTGCTATTTGTCTTGTCCTTTATCTGGAAGGCATATTTCTTAGTGTCGCTGCTGGATGCTGTCGCGGTATCAGATACGATTATAATATCATCTATTGCTACGCCTTTGACTCCGGCGGGCATGATATGCGGAACGCAGAAAAGCGGTTTCTGGCCGGTAGAATTGAAACCGATGCCATTTACGGCGGTCAGATTATAGCGATTACTATTTATCACCTGATGGTCATTTGTAAAGCTCATTTATTTCCTTTCTTGAAATTTTATTTTCTAATCACAGCCGGCAGGCCGTATTATAGAGTCTTTTTTGCATTATAGATGAGGCCATGTGAGTATTTATGGTCTTTCATGATGAGCGAGCATGTCATGATAAGGCCTCTTCTCTGTGCATCGGGAGGCAAGTCGGCTGGCTTGGAATCCCATTCTACCATTCTTCCGCCCGGGCCATAGACGAGATTGAGTTTCTTGAGGTTAAGCGCCATCACTGCACCTTTTGGAGCATCCTTATCAACGATTATTGTCGGCATTCCGGCCGGTTCGAGATCGCCTTTGAAGAGTGTTACAGCGGTATGGCCAGAAGCGATTCGGCTATCGAAATCGACTGTTTCCATTCTATTGGATACATAGGTATTGAATGTCGCCATTCTTCTGGCCTGTACGGAATCCATAAAGAGAATTACATCATCCATATTCGAATCATCGAGATAGATGGACTCGAGAAGATTATTGACCATTGTTGATGTCAATGCGTCTGTGCTGGCATCGGTTTTATTTGTACCTGTCTGGCGTAGCCATGTGTATGCACCGCGCATTCTGGATGGATTTGCGCTGTCGCCAGAATTACGCTCGCCCCAGATAATCTCGCGGTTCAGGCGGCTTCTTAGCTTGCGCATCCAACGCTCGACATTATAATTGATAAATTCCTGCCCATTTTTGAAACCGAATTGACGCGATTTGGCCACTTTTTCGGAAAATGGCAAATCTTCGCGGAAGGTCTCATAGTAATTATATTCTGTCGAAGGTTCATAGGATGCCACTTCATTGGCGCGATTGTATTCTGCCACCGGGCGTGAGATGACATCTATTGTGCTGCCATCTGCAACCGATGAAGGGGCAGAAATACTATTCTCTTCGCGAACTACAGTCAGTGTGGATGTTGAAACATCGATATTAGTAATCCGCATCGTCTCGTCATAGTCGCGGAATTTGATTATCATATTTATTGCAAATCTATCGACATTGCTTACGATAAACTCTGTATCAGTATCGGCGACTGCGCTGCCATTGTTCAGTGTATCCTGTTCGAATTGCTCGACATCCTCCAGCCATTCCACTTTGCCATTATCGCCGAAATGGCTGCGGTCGATCTCTTCGATGAGAGCCAGAAGGCCACGGCTGGTCTTCAGAACCGCAGTAAATTCATCCGAGAGGTCCCGGACGCGGTTCGAAAGGTCATAGCTGGTCGGTGGTATTGTTAATTCTGCCATTAGTTTTTCTCCTTTTGATTTTGTTTGAGGATCAAAGTCCTATTTGATATGTGGAGATCAAAGTCTCATTTAATATTGGAGATGAATTTTGTTTAGCTGGCTTTAGTTTCTTTTTTTGCCTTTGTTCATGGCAAGCATTTTCTGGATATCGCCATCCTGAATTGCTTTTTGCTTTGCCATTTCGGCCTGCGATAGCTTGCTGGAAGGCGTAAATCGCCGCGAATCGGTTTCGACAGGAGCATGCTCTTCCGCCCTCAGAAAGCCCCATGGAAATTTCTCTTTGAATGAATCGACATATTCATTATATATTGCCTTTTTATTTTCATCTGGAATATCTTCCTGGATTTCAGGCTCATCCCAAAGTCGCATTAATGTGCCTATTTGCTCTGGGTCGGCGCCCTTGCTGGTAAGAAGCAGCCTGGTATGCAAGATTTGATTCTCATGGCGGAGATGTTCTATTTCTGCTTCGACATTCTCAGTTTTTAGATTTCTGGAATTCTGCTGCTTATCATTTTTCTTATGATTTTCAGAAACTTTCTTTTCAGCTTCCTTATCTCCTTTTTGGCTTATATTGTTTTTCGATAGTTCGCTTTTTTTGTTTTTAGCGTCCTTTTTTGTCATTAGGCCTCCTGTTTTTATTTTTGCAATTTTCTGGCC
>JBKHBT010000093.1:0-13410 GCA_046542255.1 Candidatus Zixiibacteriota bacterium
CCGTCCAGAAGCGCAAAAGCCAAGAAAACCAGACAATACGCTGTTCCGCATTGTCTGGCTGCGCATCTGCCCATTCTGCCCATTTGCCTGAAAGCGACATCTGCACAGTATATTCGAAAATAACATCCTGGCTATCCAGAAGGAATTTGTAGGCTCTGGTGAGACTTTCATAGTAACCATCGGAATAAGTATTCTCATGATTATCGAAAGAGATTATTTTGCCGCTCATTTTAGCTCCTTTTTGTTATGATTTTAACTACAATATAATATACTGTAAAATACCCTAAAAGTCTATGATAACAAGGGATTACAGCGAATTTAAATTGCTTCTATTAGGCATATTTTCAGCGTTTTTGAAATCAATAATTAAAGCCAAATTCCTTAATAGAAAACGGATGAATTTAAGATTTTATTCTCATTAATGACGGATTTTGAACTTGATAATTTGAATATTTTGCTCTATCTTGCTAAAGAGATGTCGATAATAAAAGAAGAAGGGTAGATTGTTTATGAATAGGTCGGCTTCCTTATTGATTGTATTTGTTATTGTTGCGGCAGTATTGTCTGCTGGCTTGCCCAATGATGTCGCAAGGGCACATATTTCTATGCATGGCATGGATAATCAATATAATATCATCAGCGAGGATGCCATAGTGCGTGATGGCGATACTGTTTGCTATATCTATCATCTTTCTCCGATTGGATTTATAGCCGTTTCATCGATGCAGAATATGCGGCCGATTTTGGGCTATTCATTCGAAAGCGATATCGAGCTTGTTGCGGAGAATCCGGCCTATGATTTTCTTGTCAATAGCGCAAAAAAGCGGTATGCTCTTATGCAATCTGGCAGGCAGGATATAGCGAAAGTTATCGAGCGAAATAGGAGGATATGGGAAGAGTATATCACTCGCGGAGAGAGCTTATTATATCGAATTCTCGATGGCGAAGAATACGGCCCCTGGCTTCTGACCTACTGGCATCAGGGCGGCCCATACAATAGATATTGCCCCGAAGACCCGGAAACCGGAAGACGTTCTATGACAGGCTGCGTGGCCACTGCCACCGCTATGATAATGAATTATTGGGATTTTCCATATTCTATCGAACTCACTGATGAAGACAGCTATTATTCATATTATACCGATCCGCCAATCTTTGTCGATGCCACAACCGCCGATTTGGATACAATAATTTATACAGGATATCGCGGCTTCGAGCCGGACCCGGATATGAAAGGCAGGCTCTGTTTTGCAACCGGCGTGATATTGGATATGAGTTATTCATCCTCCGGTTCGGGAACCAATAATTTTGCATGGCGGTTTACAGAAGACTTTGGTTTCTCAAATGCAACCGATGTGGAAAGGATTTTCGAGGAACCAGTCCCTATCGATAATATGAGAAATGGCAGGCCGATGTATGTCAGCCTTATTGGTGAGACCTATGGCCATGCGGTTGTCGCCGATGGATGGCGCGAAACCGGCGAATTCCATGTCAATATGGGATGGGGCGGCGGTGGTAATGGATGGTTTGCTATTCTCGATGATGAGATGCCGGGTGATTTTGTGCTACTTAATAAATTGATTCTCGATATTTATGCGCCGCAGCATGAAGATTTCCCCGATACCCGTGAAACCGCCAAAGAAATAACGATACTCGATAGCCTCGGCAAAGTTACAAATGGCATTATTCTCTATGATGATGTCGATTATCTGAAATTCTATGCTAATCCCGAATCGACATATCAATTCTATACAACAGGCCCGCTGGATACATATTGCGAGATATACGATTCTCTCGGCGATTCACCTATCGCATATTCCGATACAGGTGGATCATTCGAAAATTTCTGGATATCATTCCGGCCGGAATTTGGGCAGCCGGGATATTATTATATCAAAATCGGCGATTTGACATCGCTATCTCTGGTGAATTACAAGCTCTTTTTCCGGCGCGTAATAGGCGAAGGGCCTTATCTCAGGATGTTCCAGCCGGATGGCGATGAGGTTCTTTCAAGCACCGATAGCGTCAATATCACATTTTCGCTTTATTCTATTCCATATGGAACGCCGATTATTCTCGATTATTCTACTTCGGGAAGGTATGGCCCATGGACAGAAATTGCATCAGATATCACGACTTTTTCCTATCGATGGAGTCCGCCTGAATTCGAAGAAGACCAATATAATTGTTTTATCCGTGCAAAAGTCGATGGATATTCTCATGTGTATGATATCAATGAAGAGCCATTTACAATAGAAGGCACTGAATCTATATCCGAAAACCAGGCTATTCCAGAAAAGCTAAAGCTAAGGGCCTATCCCAATCCCTTCAATTCGGCGATAAATATCGATTTGGACAAAGAAAGCTCTATCAAGATTATCGATAATTCTGGAAAGATAATAGCGGCTTTTGACATGGTTGAATCGGTCAAGTGGCAGCCAAATCATTTTGTTGAATCAGGTATTTATACGATTATAGTGAACGATGACCCTGAAACTTCGCATCGGATAGCCCATATCAAATAGCGGCTATATTTCGATTCCGTATTTATCCAATTTTCTATATAGCGTTCTTCGGGACATGCCGAGAATTTTAGCTGCTTCGGTTTTATTGCCATTTGCTTGAATGAGTGCATCTTCTATTCTGTCCTCTTCGCTGCTGATTCTCGATGATTGATTTTCGATTTTGTCATTCAGCTCATCGATTGATTGTCTTATCGATTTTAGTTCATTGGCGATATATCCGATTATCCGCATGATGTCGGCGTTTTCATAGTTTTCTTTTCGTAATATGCTCGGAAGCTTTTTGCCTATATTGCCATGAGTTTCGAAATATGAACGAAGGTTATCTATTTCCACCTGCTGCTTTCCTGCCAGAAGCAATGCATTTTCTACCAGATTTCGAAGCTCTCGAGCATTGCCGGGGAAATTATATGAAAGAAGCCCATCGATAGCCGAATCATCGAAACCAGCGAATTGCTTCTTGTATTTATTCTCGAGTTGATTCTGGAAATGCCTGATAAGGATTAGGACATCTTTAGGCCTTTCTCGAAGCGGTGGAATGAAAATATTGACAACTCCCAGCCGATAATAAAGATCTTCGCGGAATCGCCCTTCTTTGACAAGCTCTTTGACATCTTGATTGGTCGCCGCAACGATTCTTACATCGGCCTCTTCTGCCCTGCTGCTGCCGACCGGGAAGAACTCGCCGCTTTCGAGAATACGCAGCAGTTTGACCTGTGATTGCTGTGGCAGTTCGCCGATTTCATCCAGGAAAATAGTGCCGCCATCGGCCTGTTTGAAATATCCTTCCCTTGCTGAGCCTGCGCCTGTGAATGCGCCTTTTGTATGGCCGAATAGTTCGGCTTCGAGAAGATTCTCTGGTATTGCGCCGGAATTGACGGGCAGGAATCGTTTATCTTTGCGGAGTGAATGCTGATGAATAGCTCGCGCGACAAGTTCTTTGCCGACACCAGATTCACCTGTAATAAAGACGGCAAGGTCCGTCTCGGATACCTTTTGAATCACACGGCCAATATTATAAATTGCATCTGAACGCCCGGCTATTTCGCTTTGAGCTAGTATTGACTTAAGGTGAAGCATTCTATTGAAATCGGAGATTTCATCATCGGATAATGGCATCTGGTATTTTTTATCGATTAAAAGAGATTCTCTCCAATTGGGATCAAAATCGTTTTCGCATATAATAAACAATGCGGAAAGCGGCGCTCTTTGGGCAATAGCGCGAATGAAACTACTCGAAGGCTTTTCTTTGCAGAAAGCGACAATGCTATCGAAATGCTGCTTTCGAAGCCGCCCCAGAAGGCCTTCGCGCGTATTTTCAATATAATTCTCTCCTGAGACTGGCACAGATAAATTGTCCCCTTTAGTATGTAATATAATGTTTCTCATGTTTTCTCCATTATTCTTGGCACAGTTGTGTCACATAATATAAAGGACAGCGTCGTTTTATCAAACAATAAAATAAACTTCAGCATAAATATAATTAATTTGACACAACAATTACATGAATGTAGTATTAATAGAAAGCATTTTTGCTATATTTATACAATTACAAATAACTAACAGTTTAGAATATTATGACCTAAATGGAGAATTTTAAACCTGATAGACGAGTTTATCGTTAAACTCTTTTTTCTAGTCGATACTCCATAGTGTATAGTCGCCATTTCCGTGCTTATCTACAAATGTATAGACTCTTTGCAATGAATAATAATACCATTTGATATATGGATAGGTACCGGTTTCGAAGGGATGTTGTTCGATTTCGTCTGGTGGGCCGTATTCGATATAGATTCTGCCGCGATCTGTTTTGTATCCGGGTTTCCAACCGGAAAAATGGTCATTGGCATATCGGACTCGCCTGAGAAATTCTTCTTTGAATTCATTTTCTTTTGTGGATGGATTAGGGTCGCGTTTTGCCCAGAATTCTTCTATGAGGGAATCACGCTCCTGTGGCGATGCCTTTTTGATCTTTTTGACTTCACGATTTTTACCGATTATAGATAGCAGATATACTTCTTTTGAAAAATCATCGCTGGTCATATTGCTATAGCTGGCGTGAAATCTCGCCATTATGGATTTTTCGGCAGTTTTATTTTTGGGGATATTCTTAAGCTGCACAATGAATTCTTTATCGCCACCATCGATATCTTTTTCGCCGCAAACGCAGAAGCTGCCATTGTATATGAAATACCTCCCCGTCTCTATCGGAAAGCGAATTTTTCTTGCCGATTGGCCCGTGGCAAGGCCATTTTTGGCTCTGGTTCTTTCTCTTGCTAATAATGTATCAACGGAAGAGTATTGAATATCGCGGCCTTTTTTGATTTTGACTCTCAGCTTCACATCATCGCTTTCGGGCGCAATAATTCCTATCGAATAATGCACCGTATCATCCAACCTTAGATTAGACATTTTGATATTTCCGAATTTGTCCAGTATCAATGGCTTTGTCATATCGATTTTCTGTGAGAACTTATCAATATCGATAATAATATCTCGCTCTTTCATTTGCTGTCCCGCAATTTTGTCATCAAAACCGACAAATAACTCGAAACTTCCAACCGGTGCTTTGAATTCTATCGAATCTTTTAGAAATAGCTCATTATTCCCCGTCTTGGAATAGTCTTGCACCTTGAAACGACTGCTTTCTGAATTACCCGATATCAAACGGGAATTTTGATATAGTGCGCTTCTAAGCGTATATTCGGAATTATAGCTACCATCCTTACGCTGAAAAGCAAGGACCGAATATGGTACGAAATAATAGACCTTCATCATTACATTACCTTCATCTAAAGATAATTTGCTATCCTCGCCCTTTTCAAAAATTGGTCGCCATGTGTACATCATAGAGAATTTGCTTCTCTGTGAATTGAAATTAGGATAGATCTGGGCATGGATTATCGGGATAGTTAGCAGAAATATCATTATTATTATTGCTTTTTTCATTATTTCCTCGGATGTTTGCTTCTATATTGATTTTCGATATATTCATTAGAGATATTAGTATATACTTCGGTAGTCGAAAGATCGACATGGCCGAGCATCATCTGTATCGAGCGCAGGTCTGCGCCGCCTTCGAGAAGATGCGTTGCAAAGCTATGCCGGAAAATATGCGGATGGACTTTATCGCCGAGACCGGCCTTTTCAGCATATTTCTGGACAATCTTCCACGCGCCCATTCTCGAGAGGCTCTTTCCAAAACGATTCAGGAATATGGCATTATCCTGCATTTTGCCTTTCGACCCAAGCTGCGGCCTTCCATCACGAATATATCTGGAAAGCCAATATGCAGATTCATCGCCAATCGGGACAAGTCTTTCTTTGCGGCCTTTGCCAAATAATTTTACAAGATTGATATCATCATAAAAATCGGATATTCGAATGAATAATGCTTCGGAAACACGAGCGCCAGTGGCATAGAGAAATTCGATAAAAGCCCGGTCGCGAAGGCCGAATGCTGTATCGTAATCGATTTTGCTGATTATTAGCTCGATTTCTTCGATATCCAGGGCTTCCGGGATTTTTTTATCCAGCTTAGGAAGCACGATTCTCTCGGTTGGGTCTTCTTTTATAACATTCTGCAAATATAGGAATTTGAAAAATGAGCGTAGTGATGAAATATTTCTCGCTATACTTCGCGATGTCAATTCGCTATCGGCCAATATCCTGACATAGCTGGAGCCGGTCGATGCGGGAAGGTTCTGAATATCGAGTTTTCCTTCATCTTCGAGATAATCATAGAAATTTCTGATATCGTGCATATAGGAATCGAGCGTATTCTTGCCATGTGCTTTTTCGAGGGCAAGATAGTTCTTATATCGCTCCAACCACATATATGCTCTGTCTTTGTCGATAATTACCCTTTCGATACCTTCTTATTTCAATATAATAAAAACCATCAGTTAATGAAAGCAAAGAAGTATATGCTACCAGATTTATTACAATAATAGTAGCTTTCAATGGAAAATATCACTTGTTTTTGAGCTTCTAAAATGCTTTTTATATAGATAACAAAGGAGTTATTATGAAAAGATTTTCATTATTTGTCTTGGCTTTTTTAGCGTTTTATAATTTGTTCTCTGTCGAGATTGGTTCCGATGGTGAAGATGTGCTAATCAGGTCTATTCGAACTGGTATTAATGTTGAAAGCCCTGATGTGCCCAATGCGGTCTTCGAGGTTAAATCGAATGAAAGCGGGATACTAATCCCAAGATTAACCATAATAGAGCGTGATGCGATAGCATCCCCAGCCACTGGCCTTATGATCTACAATACCGATTGCTCTCGTTTTAACTATTATGATGGCACACATTGGTTACCTTTTCCTAATCTTACCAGCTTGAATGTTGGGCCGATTAGTGGAAGCACATCGGTATGTAGCGGCGATGGTGGTCTTACTTATTCAATTGTGGAAATCGATAGCGCAACTTCCTATGAATGGTCGGTACCATCGGATGCTACGATAATTTCAGGTGCAGGAACTGAATCTATCACATTAGATTTTGGCATCGAAGATGGAAGAGTTTGTGTGATGGCCCATACTCCTTGCGGTTCAGAAGGCGATTGCATAAATATCGAAATCACTGATGCATCAGTCGGTGGTATTGTTTCTGGCGGAGGTTCCATCGAGCTTGGCGAAACGACAGACGATCTTTTGCTTTCTGGACATACAGGTGATATTCTAAGATGGCAGAAAAGGCTCGATAGTGGCTCCTGGACGAATATTTCTTTCACCGGAACGACATATAATGAAATACCTTCATCAACAGGGACATGGGATTATCGAGCTATTGTGCAGAGCGGCACTTGCCCTGAAGATTCATCGGATTATGCTACTGTTGAGGTGACTTCAGCAAGCCCAGATAGCATAATATTCACTTATACCGGTTCTGAGCAGACCTGGACAGTTCCATCTGGAGTAAGCTCCATCAATATTGAATGTTATGGTGCACAGGGTGGCAATTATCCATCTTATAGTGGTTATGGCGGTGAGGGAGGAACAAGTACCGGTACACTTTCAGTAACACCGGGTGAGCTTTTGTATATTTATGTTGGTGAACAGGGCGAAAATGGTGGTTCTGGCACACCAGCCGGTGGCTTCAATGGCGGCGGTTATGGTTATTATCAGCCGGGCGGCGGCGGAGCTTCTGATGTTAGACACGGCGGAAATACTTATGCCGATAGAGTCATTGTCGCCGGTGGGGGCGGTGGTTGTTATAGTGGGCATGTCGGAGGCGCAGGCGGCGGAACCGAAGGCGAAGATGCTACCTGGACAAATAATGATAATCTTCCTTATAGCGGAACCCAGACTGAAGGCGGAAGATGGGGTTCGGGTTTCGGTTATGGTGGAACAGGTGGTTCTTCATACAATGCCGGCGGCGGTGGAGGCGGATATTATGGCGGCGGAAGCGGTGAAGATATCGTTACGAATGTTACCGGAGCTGGGGGCTCGGGATATATTGGCGGTGTGACATCGGGAACTACTTCTGTCGGTGGAAATACAGGCAATGGTATGATCAAACTTAGTTGGTAGATACAAGGAATAGCCAATATCGAAAATTCCCTGATCCAAAATAATATGAACAAACACGATAGGCCTAATTCACAGCGAAAAAAGAAATGGATTTTCCTGGTTATTTTGATTGTCGGGGTTTTTGCATTTTACATCCCAAGCTTGAAATTCGACTTCATCATTGATGACCCTATTTTGATAGTCCAGAGAGAAGAAACTCTGGAGAATCTGAAAAATATACCCGAATATTTCAATGAGCACTATTGGAATGTGAAAGAGGGTGCCGAAGTTTACTATTATCGCCCTATGGTTACGGTCATCAATGCAATCAATCTAAAAATTGCTGGCCTGGAAGCTTCGGCCTTTCATCTTGTAAATATCCTGTTGCATATCTTGAATATTACGCTTTTGTTTTTTGTACTGGGCAAGATATTCAGAAATTATTTTATCGCCTATATGACAGCGATATTATTTGCTTTTCATCCGCTTGCTATACCTTCTGTTGCATGGATTTCCGGAAGAACAGACCTTTTGGCGATGCTTTTTATGCTTTTGTCATTTCGGTTTTTTATTCGATATTCCGATGGATACAGAAGTAAATTCTCATTTCTTATCAGTCTTTTATTCTATTTTGCAGCGTGTCTTTGCAAAGAGATAGCGATACTTCTGCCGCTTTTTGCATTTTTGTATCTATTATTTATCAAGAAGGACAGAATAAAAGATTTAATTTTGACTCCCGCGGGATTTTTGCTTCCACTTGGCACTTATCTTTTGATGCGTGCATCTGCATTTTCTATGATCGATAAAGCTTTTATTAGCTTTGGTATAGAACCGGGAAATATCCTTTATATTCCCAATATTTTGCTATATTATCTGAAAAACTTAATTCTGCCCGGGGAACTTGTTTTTATCCCGAATTCGAGTGAAATTCTAAGGGCGACTCCTACGGCAATTGTCTTTTTTGCTGCGATATTGGCATTTTTTATTCTTGCATGGATTTACCTAAACCGGAAATATCGATTGGGAATAATTTGGTTTGCAGTTTTCTTCATGCCATTTACCTATCTCATACCAGTTGGATATCCAGGAGCTGCCTATTATCTTTATATTCCGCTTGTCGGCCTTATTTTAATTTTGGTCGGTTTCATCGAGAAGTTATCGAAAGTCATCGATGCAAAATCCAAAAGGGAGAATTTAGGTAGAAAAGCCACTGCTATTTTATATAGCCTGATTCTTATATATTTCGGCTATTTCGGATTTTTAAATATGATGAATTTCAAAGATGAGATTACTCTTTGGAAAAGCTCCCTTATGATAGAAAATGACAATATAGAAGCTCTCGAATATCTTGGTAGAGAATATTATAAAATGCAAGAGTATCAAAAAGCCGTTCTCTTCTGGGAAAAGGCCAGTTCCATTGCTCCTAATAGACAATCTTATTACTCTGATATTATAGCTGGCTATGGCAAACTTGGACAATATGCCAAAGCAGATTCACTCTTTATTGATGCGCAGAGGTCGGGTGCAGATATTTTTAAGATATATGCTAATTATACTGTGACATTGATCGAAAGGCAAAAGTATAGAAAAGCCATCGAAATTCTCAAAGAAAGCCTGGAAAAATACCCCCAAAAAATACAGGCCGAGAAATACATGGGAATGGTATATCTTTATTATCTGGCAGATACGTCGAGCGCAAGTGATCATTTCATGCTATATGTCGAGTCGAATCCTAATGATAAGGATACGCTTTTTTTGAAACAGTTTATAGAATAATCTCGGATGAGTTTTCGTTAAATCCTAATTGAATCCGTATTAAATAATACACAAAATATTAAAAAATGCTTTCTTTTTTATTCAATTTTTATAAATTCAATGAAACAAAGGGAGAATTTATGAAAAAATTACTATTTATTTTGGCATTTATATTAATGAGTATGAGTTTATTTGGCTTTAGCAGCCTTGGACGGGATTTTTTCTTTACTTATCCTGCCAATGCCCAAAGAGATTCTTTCGATCCACTTGATCCACCGACTTTCAATGGGGTTTTGATTCTTACATCGAGCTATCCCACCACTGGGACTGTTAGCAATTCATCTGGCACTTTTATGACATCTTTTACGATACCCGCGGATGATGTAACCACTGTCGTGATAGATAGCACTCATTGGGTCGCAGAATCCGAAGTGATCTTCGATAAGGGCCTACGGATTCAATCGGATGAGGATATCACAGCATATTTTCTTTCCTTCGATGAACCTGGCGCAACAAACGATATGGCTCTATTATTTCCAAATCCTTCGCTCGGTATCGAATATATCGTCATGTGCTGGCCAGATAATATACCCACCGAATTAACTGGTATTTTTGAGGACGAAAGGATGTACTATTTAGGCCCAAGCATGTTCGCTATAACAGCCGCCGATGACGGAACCGATATCACTATAACACCTTCAGCCGATACCGATGCCGGCCATACTGCTGGTGTACCATTTTCAGTAACATTGGACAGATACGAAACTTATCATGTTTTTGCTTGCACTCCAAGCCCCGATGGCGATACCATAACAGTTACCGCTCCTGGCCCTCTTGCAGACCTTACCGGCTCGCATATCTCAAGCAATAAACCGATATCTGTCTTTGCTGGCAATATGGAGGCGATTGTTCCGGATGCTATCATGGCTGCAGATCATTTAGTCGAACAGATGCCGCCGCTGGTTTCATGGGGCACAGAATTTTGTGCCTTTCCTGTCGAGACCAGGAATGATTGGGAACAGGATGTGCTGCGTATTCTGGCCAGCGAGGATGGCACAACAATCGATATCGAAGATGATGGTGGGACTACAACGATTACATTGAACCGAGGTGAACAATTTAATTGGGATGGGCCATGTGAACCGGGCGATTATGTTCCATTTGTGGGTTCGCCACCGGAATGCACTGGCCCGACACTCGATTCACCAACATATATTGCGGCAGATAAACCAATTCTAGTCGGGCAATATATCATGGGAGCAGAAATGACGGAGGGTGAACCCGACTTCATCACCGGTTTGCCAGAATACGATGACTTACTTGGCGATCCAGCATTTATGCTGGTGCCGCCTATCGAGCAGTATTCTTCGCGATATGTATTTCTTACGCCCACTGGATATAATAATGACTTTCTTAGTGTTGCAATTCCAAATGGATATACAGGAAGCCTGACATTAGATGGTGCAGCTCCCAGCTATGCCACCACATGGTTTCCGATTCCTGGTGGAACTCATCAGGGTGCAAGAATCAATGTAGAGCCCGGCTCGCATATTATAGAAGCAGATACGAGCTTTATGCTGCAGATGTATGCCTTCGATGTCAATTATGCATCATATGCAACAGTCGCAGGCCAGAATCTTCTCAGAATCAATGCGGTTTTAGACATCATAAAATACTGCGAGCTGACTCCATCATCCGCAGGTGCAACGACTGAATATCGAATAGTTTTGCGGCAAACAGGCGGCGACCCATCATTGGGCATTGTCGTAACCGATACATTACCCACAGGATTTACCTATTCTGGCGGAAGTGTATCATATGACCTATTCGGTAGCGCATCGAGAACAGGCAGCCTTGATCCTTCCGATGGTGATGCTATTCTCGAATTTGGGACTTTCAATATGGCCGAAGGCGATAGTATTGTTATTACATTTACCGCCAATATCGATGGTTCGGTCGGGCCGGATATCTATGATAATGCCGTTGCTGCGATAGATGATGAAGGCAATACCACAAGCAATGTCGGCGGCACATTAGGCCCGGAAGACGATTGTGAAATAACTGCCTGCGATATGATAGAAGCCGAAATCGTATGTCCTTATCCTTGTGGGGAATACACTTCATGCGAAGACCAGCAGATGATATTCAGCCTTACTGATCCTTCGGGCACTCCAATCGATACTATGCGTGTCTGGTTTACTGTCGATGATGGTTCGGGAGCGCCTTATGTGATTTCCGAGGCGACTCATCCAACGCTGACAGGTTTCACCTGCAGTGGAACAGAGCCATGTGATATTATCGAGGCCATAGTTTCGGGGATTCTCTATCCCGATGGTGCGACTGTTATCATTTCGCTCGATTCGGCTTATACTGTCGATGATTGCAGGACGAACTGGTAAATTAGATAGCATCACAGATTCAAAATATATAGGCTCTAATGATTAAACCGATTAGGCCAGCCGATATTACTGAAAGCAAAGTCCCGACAAGAAAATATTCGGCGAAAATCTGGCTATCGAGTTTGCTAAAGCGCGCTATACCTTTCGCGGATATGACAAATCCAATCGCCACAGGATTCGCCATCAATGTGAAGGCATAGATTAGAATTCGCTCCAGGATTCCTATCAATCTACCGAGGTTTGTGGATGTCAGCATATCACTATCGAAACCGGCCTTTACCTGCCGAAGAAAATAACCGATAATCCAGCTCGATTCTGATATGCAAAAAATAAAGCCGATCAGAATGAAAAGGTTCTGATGCAATTTTGAAAACAAAACTTCAGCTAATATTTCACTGGAATACAAAAAACGAAAGAAAGCCAGATAATAGCTTCCATTGAAAGAACCACTAAAATCACTCATCGAAAAAACAAGATATATTAATATGAAAACGAAAACCGAAACAACCCTTAGCCTTCGAGGACATACAATCTGAATCGACAGATAAAATAGCAAATTCCAAAAAAACGTTAAAAGAGCAAGCAAAATTACGGCATATGCGAAGCCGAAAAGCAAAACCGATATGATATCGATTATTATCATAGCCGATAATTCGAAGATAGAAATTGCTTCATTGCTATAAAATATCATCCTCGATAGTAGCTTGACAGTTAGCAAAATTGTAAAAACAAGCATATCCAAGTCATAATCCTATGGCTAATTTTGGTATTTTCATATCGCAGATAGCACTGGAAGCTATCCAGTTAGATAATGCACTGTTCCGCATTGTCATACTTCTCAGATTAAAACTTCAACAAAGCCATTGTATTATATATTTTATGTATTATATATATTTCTTTGTATATGGCTTTACAAGAGATTATATACGAGAATTTTTCGGTGTCGAATTATGAGGGCTTTTGTGGCATTTTTTATGCTATCGTTTTTGATAGCTGGACACTTTTTGAAGTTTCTGTGGAATAATTCGGACAATGCGTTGTTCCGCATTGTCATACTTCCTGGCTAAAACATCAGACAATGCGCTGTTACGCATTGTCATACTTTTCAGGCTAAAACATCAGTAAAGCCTTTTGAGTATATATTATGTATTATATATATGTTATATATATGGCTTTAAACCCAACTTCCACAAAAAATAGAAGAGTTCCTTTACTGAAG
>JBKHBT010000094.1:0-13248 GCA_046542255.1 Candidatus Zixiibacteriota bacterium
AAATATTCAGTGACAACAAAACACATATACCATAAGTTACATAATTCACATGCTGCTTCGTCAAGCTCTGCTCTACCCGGCCCTTCAAGTAGGCTCGGAAAAAATCATATAGAGCTTGTCTTATTATGTGTTATAAATACAGTTATTTATGGTTTTAGATGAGTAATATACCAACACATTCTAAGCTTGTATTACTGACAGCAATCTATCTTCGCGATAAACTAAAGTTCCTAATATTGAAAAAAAAACCACTCGGATATTATTGCGGGCTATTATTTGTTAACTATTGTTTTGACCTTTTCCTTGAGTTCATCCAGGTCAGGAGATTTAATAATATAGTCTTCTGCAAGCCAGGTCAGGAAATTATCTTTGTAATTGGAGTAGGCGCTGTTTATGAGCACAGAAAGGTCGCGCTTTTTGACAGCGATTTTCTCAAGAGCGGAAATTCCATCCATGCCAGGCATCCTGATATCGAGAATAACGAGGTCATAATCATTTTCTTCGATCTTCTCGATAGCCTCGTGGCCATCATGAGCTATATCGACTTCATAGCCTTCCGCTTCGAATTCTGTGCTATATAAAAGGCACAAACTCTTATCATCGTCAACCAGTAGTATCTTTGGCATCTTCATCGCTCCTTATATGTTTTAATGGTAATTTTATATGAAATACTGTTCCCTTTTCCGGGGTTGATGTGAACCATATCGTTCCGTGATGTTTTTTTATTATTTGTGAAGAGATTGCCAATCCAAGGCCAGTTCCGGCAGATTTGGTAGTGAAAAATGGCTCGAAAATTCTCTCCTGGTATTCCGTATCTATCCCTGGGCCGGTATCAGAAACCTCGATCCATAGATGATCGTCATCTGTTCGTGATTCTACGCGGATTTGGCCGCCTTGTGGAGTCGCCGAGATTGAATTTGTCAGCAAATTAAGAAGTACCTGATGAATTTGCTCGCTATCGATCTGGATTTCGGGAACGTCCTCCTCCAGGTTTAACTCGATATTAAGCTCTTTCTGCTCAAGCTGAACCTGGACAATTTCGGCTGCTTTGCGGATTATCATATTGATATTTACATTCGAGAAATGCGGCTCCTGTATCCTTGCAAAATTGAGAAGATCGGTAACAATGCGTTCGATTCTGGATGTCTCATCGCGAATTATTTCCAATTTCTTTAAGGTCGCATTGTCCATTTCATCTTGATTCTTCAGCAGATTTCTGGCAAATCCACCAATCGAAACCAATGGGTTTTTAATCTCATGTGCAAGTTGCGCCGCCATTTGTCCTACAATCGACAATTTCTCTGCTCGAATTAGTTTTTTCTGGTTCACGCGAAGCCTATTATACATATCACCAAGCTCGGAATATTTCTCCTGAAGCTGAAATCCCAGATATGATCTTTCGATTGCAAGGCTGGCATGAGACGTTATAAGCTTTAGAAATTCAAGCTGATTATGGGTTATAGGGGCATTAGTAATTTTATTATCAACTATAAGCACACCGAGATTATCGGTCATAGTATGTACGGGTACTACTGCAAATCGATTCGAATCCAGTAGCTCTGCAACATATGACACATCGCGGTCGGGCGGCTTATCGGTGAAATTGTATGTCTTATGATTCAGTAGCGAATCGATAAGTATATTATCTTCTTTGTATATCGGTATATTAAATCCTGATACAACTCTTTTGGCCAGCAGGTTCTTTTCTGCAGTGATCAATCTGTATGAACCGAGTACTTCGTGCAATGTCCCACGGCTCCTCGAAAGCTCTGACCAGATTCTTCCGGCCTCTTCCGGGTCGGATGGGCCAATTGCATATTTGCCAACAAGATATTGCTTCTCAGAGTCTAAAAGCAAAAGGAATGCACGATTGAAACCAAGCCCTTGTTCGGCCGTAACAGCGGTTAGGATGATATGCAAAATCTCATTGAGATTATTAGTGGATTGAAGTGTATCGGTAATTTGGGCAATAATCGATAATTGCTCGATTTTTTCATTGAGCTTTCGATTTAGCTTTTCGAGATTCTCCATCGCATTCTGCAGATCGGTTATCATTCTGGCTCTTTGTGTCACATCACGGCGAATCTCGACTACCTGATGAACCTTGCCCCTTGTCGGCGAAATTGCACCGGTGATCACATCATAGAAACGCTCTTCACCATCACGGGTCATCTCGCGCAGAGTAGTGCGATGTATCTTGCCATCGCGGAAAGTCTGCTCGGCAGGACATTGTGGATGAGGGCTTGAAGAACAATGAAACCAGCTATGGCATTTATTGCCAACTCCGGTATTATGCTCCTCTGACCAGCGCGCAGAAACCTGATTCATCCAAATGATTGTCCTATCTCGGTCAATTATTGTGATTCCATCTACCAGGGTATTCATGACCGCTTCCAGCCAGCTCTTATGACGATGTTCCATCGTAATGTCTTTCAATATCGCAAGATAATTCTCGACATCGCCATCGATCTGTATCGGCACAATCTCGAAAAGCACAATCCGGTCATTCGGAAGAATTTCTATGACATTCAGCGGTTTTTCGAGAACAGGAGTCTGCAATTTCTTGCGGAAATATGGCCATAGTTCAGTCGTACCATATATATCCAAACAGCTCTTTTCGCGGTAATCATGTGGAAGGCCGAGAAGTTCGACAGCATTGATATTTGCTATTTTGATGCGGTATTCTCTGTCCATCAGAATAATTCCTTCGGGAAGGTTCCTGACGGTAGTTTTTAGGTATTCTGTCGTTTGTACAAGCTCTTTGGCGGTGTCGCCCAACAGTGTCTCCAGGCGATGTCCCTGCATCTGAAGCTGCTTGTTCTGGCGAGCCAACTGTACCATATAAAGCTCGTTTTCATCGAGCAAAAGCTTCTTCTCTGCCGCTTTCAAAACACGGTCTTCGAGAAAATCTATTTTTACCGGTTTCCTGATATAGTCGAAAACACCTTTTCGCAGAAATGTTATAACATTACTCTCAGATGGATTGCCTGTGATGATGATAATTTGGATATTTGGCTCATTTTCATGAAGCTTCTTGATTATCTCTTCCGGAGTTATATCCGGAAGTTTCATATCGATAATCGCAACATCGAAAGACTCTTCATCCAGGTCTAATTCATTGAATTCAGAACCATTTTTAACTGTTTTTATACGCCGCATAGAGCCTTCGAGGCTATCTTTCAGTACAGTAAGCATCTCCTTGCTATCATCTACGATCAGGATATTTATTATGCCCTTAAGAACCATTAATTTCCTTATCCTTTTTATCGAACTCTGCTACCGGGCTTAATATCTTTGCCGGGTTCGAGTAGGGATACAATCTTGCCATCATCGGCAGCAAGCAACATTCCTCGCGAAAGATGCCCGCGTATCTTAGCCGGTTTGAGATTTGCAATCACAACGACTTTCTTGCCGACAAGCTCTTCGGGAGTGTATTCTTTGGCAAGGCCAGCCACAAGCTCTCGCGGCTTTTTTTCGCCGATATCTATTTTCAATAGCAATAATTTATCTGCATTTTCTGCCTTTTGGGCTTCGAGGACCTCGGCAACCACAAGGTCGAGTTTGGCAAAATCTTTATAATCGATAATCTCTTTTTCTTTTATGGGCTTTATCTTCTTCTTGTCCTGTTTAGCATTGCTGGATTTCTTCGCGGAATGTTTTTCAATTTCTTTCAGGTCGATTCTTGGGAAGAGTGATTTAATTTTGTTTATCCTATGGCTTTTCAAAAAGCCCCATTTGGCCTGGTCTAATGTTGGCGGTACCATTTCATCGAATACAGACAGAATCTTTTCCATTTTTTCTGGCATAATAGGATAGAGCAATATGCTGCATATACGAAGCGTTTCTGTTGCTGTATAGAGGATATTTTGTAAACGGAATCTTGTGGTCTCTTCATCGGTTTTAGATAGTTTCCATGGCTTTTGGTCCTCAAGATATGAATTTACATGATTTAAAAGCATATTAATTTCTTTTAGGCCTCGGTCTATTTCTAGAGAATCGAAATGTTCTTCAACTTTCATACGAACTTCGCGCGCCTTTTCGATAATTTTTGTATCAGCATCATTTTCATGGGAATTCCAATATGCCGGAAGAGTCCCGCCTAAGTATGAGCCAATCATCTTGAAAAGCCGGGATGCCATATTCCCGAAATTATTCGCCAATTCGGTATTAATAATATCGACCATTCTCTCGAAACTATACGATGAATCCTGTCCGAGAACCATACCACGCATCAAGAAATAGCGGAACTGGTCGCAGCCGAAATCATCCACGAGGAAATTGGGGTCCTCTGCATTGCCCAATGATTTACCCATTTTCTTTTCATTGACAGTCCACCATCCATGAGCAAACACCGTTTTTGGTGGTTCGATATCTGCTGCTTTTAGCATAGTAGGCCAATATACTGCATGGGTGGTTATGATATCTTTTGCCATAAGCTGCAAGTCAGCCGGCCACCATTTCTGGAATTCCTTCGGGTCAGCAGCATAACCGGGAGCAGAGATATAATTCAAAAGAGCATCGAACCAGACATAGGTTACATATTCTGTATCGAAAGGAAGCGGAATGCCCCATTGGAGACGGCTTTTTGGGCGGGAGATGCAAAGATCATTCAAATCCTTTGAAAGAAAGCCCAATATTTCATTTCGCCTGCTTTTTGGCTGAATAAATTCGGGATTATCCTCGATATGCTTGATTAGCCAATCCTGATATCTGCTCATTCTGAAGAAATAATTCTTTTCCTCGATTTTGACAACATCGCGTCCGCAGTCCGGGCATTTGCCTTCGACAAGGTCTTTCTCTGTCCAGAAGCG
Source organism: Candidatus Zixiibacteriota bacterium (assembly GCA_046542255.1). GTDB lineage: Bacteria > UBP14 > UBA6098 > JBKHBT01 > JBKHBT01 > JBKHBT01. Next base: position 4,812 of record JBKHBT010000094.1, read on the forward strand.
CTCATCCGGAACACAGTACCAGCCTTCATAATTATCGGCATAGATTTCTCCTTTGTCCCATAGATCATTCAGGACATGCTCAACGACCTTTTCATGCCTTTTTTCTGTCGTCCTGATGAAATCATCATAGCGTACATTAAGTTTATCCCATAGTTCCTGAAATCTTTTTACATAGATATCGCAATGTTCTTTTGGGCTATAATCAGCTTTTTGTGCTGCATCGAAAACTTTCTGGCCATGTTCGTCTGTTCCGGTCAGGAATTTGACTTCTTCGCCTTTTAGCCTTTTGTATCTCGCAATTACATCGGCCAGAATAGTTGTATATGCATGGCCGATATGCGGGTCTGAATTAACATAATAAAGTGGTGTGGTTATGTAAAATGCCATTTTTCCTACCTTTGCTTGGTTTTCCTATTTCATCTAAGATAATATATTTAGTTCCTCTTAGCAAGTTCACATTATACATATATTATAGATATCAAATCCAAAGAGTCAATCATTTTCTCTTCTATGGCCTTATATATTGCAATATGCATATAATGAATAGTGAAACTATGATACTTTATCTCTCTAAAAGGAGGACTTAAGCAGACTTGACCAAAGAAATAAAAAAAGTGCCCCAAATCCATCATCGTTCTAATTTTCTGCGAGGAACGAAGCCTTATCACCCAATCCTCGTCCAACGCTCCGCGAAGAACGAAACCTCATCACCCAATCCTCGTTCCAACACTATGCTGAGAAAGATGCCTTACCAACAATCCTCGTTTCAACGCTCCGCGTGGAACGACATACCACAAAACAACGCTCTGCGTTGATTCAATCACCTATAAATCTCCCAAAAAATACGAACCAAGATGTAAAAGGATATAGAAGATAGCCAGGATTGAAAACCAAAAAACAAACATCACCATATCCTGGTAAATCCTATTCATCCTGCTAATCCTGGTTCAAAACACGAACTAGGTTGTCAAAGGATATGAAGGATGGCCAGGATGATGATTGTTTACATACACAAAAAATAAAAAATTCCCCTTGCAATTAACAATATCATGGCATATAATATAAGATGATTGCGTAAGTTCTGACAGTAATTATATTATTAGCTATGAACTTAACAACCTATGAACAAATAACAAGAAGCGAATCAATGTCTCGCAAATATGTGTTGGGATTTTGCTTCAAAAACCATCAAAGAATTTGCCCCCGTTGTAAGACTAGAAAACTTTACAAAACGGTTGACAAAAGATACCGATGTTCTCGATGTGAATATACTTTTCACGATCGATCAGGAAGATGGATCAATATTGGAAATTTGAAGTATGGACAATGGCTAAGGATAATAAAGCTTTTTGAATTAGAAGTATCGACACGAAAAATGGCTCAACAGCTATCATTGAGTTATAACACTGTTTATAAAGCGGTGAACACTATTAGATTAGCAATTTTAGCTCATGCAGATGATGCAAAAACTTTACTTTCAGGGGAAATAGAAATCGATGAGTCATATTTCGGCGGGAAGCGGAAAGGAAACCGCGGCAGAGGAGCTGCTGGTAAGGTACCAGTTTTTGGAATACTGGAACGCAATGGGATAATACAATGACTTTACTGATGTTTTAGTCAGGAAGTATGACAATGCATAAACATAAGCATTGTCTGGCTGACCTTGTCGCCCTTCGATAGGATTCGACAATCATGTTTTACCCGCTTTTCTTTTTTTCTTTCGCACAAACATCTGCATAAAAATAATACATAAATTCAGCCTGCCGAGCACTATTTATCATGAGGCACTACATTTTGACCCGTTTTCTCAAACCCGCATGGTTGATGGAGCTTTATTATAGGAAAGGTGGGATAGTGTCGAAGTCGGGATAATGCTGCCAAATTATTCTCTTTATATAATATTAACAAGAAATCTGAGTATATTATATATTGTATATATGTTCTTTTTAATTGGTTTAATAGGGAAGATATTTCTTAAGAAAATCGCGCCAATTGCGATACATTATCTTATCAATCTGGTCGCTTGTGAAATTGGCTCTTGCCATAAAAGACTCGAGCCTCGCAATATCGCTATACTTATTGATTTCTTTTGGAGTCTTTTCCAGGCCAAAACCGCCATCGATATCCGAACCAATTGCTATAGAATGGCAATCCCCTGTTAGTTCTGCGATATGTTCAGCATGTCTGATCAGGTCATTGAAATCCGGCTTATGGGCTTTTGTTATAAAACTATCATACATTACAAGGCCAATAACGCCACCACGGTTTGCAATCTCTTTTATCTGAGCATCGGTAAGATTTCTGGGTGAATCGCAAATGGATTTGGCATTACAATGCGAGGCAATGATAGGTCCTTCGTAAAATCCCAGAGCATCATCGACAGCGATTTCAGAAAGATGCGATAAATCGAGAATCATATCCAGCTCTTGCATCTTTTGCATCAGAGAAAATCCAGCTGGCGTGAATCCATCGACATTATTCCAGGAACAATAAGCATATTGGGTATCTGCCCATGCCGGGCCGACTATGCGCAGGCCCTTTTCATGCCAATGCACAACATCTGATGGAGTCCGTATGCCCTCGGCACCCTCCATAAGAGGTACAATGCCAAGCTGTGGCTGTTTCTTATTCTCGAGAACAAACTTAAGGTCAGCCTGATTCCCGATTATATGAATCTGGCCGCAATCATCGAGATTGGCCAGGGCATGGTAATAATTAAGCTGTGCCATGCCTTTTTCATATGCTTCTTTTGGAGTATTGTATAAAACCTGGTATTCGCTAAGGTCAGCCTTAGGGCTCATCGGAGCTATAAATATAGTACCAAAGCAGATACGTACATCGGCATTGCGAAGCTCCGGCAAACACACACCAGCAGTTCCAGGCGAGTTTGCTGAATCTTCTTGCCGGAGTTTTTCAAGCTCATGGCAAATATTTCGCCGGAATGCTATTACATTATATGCTAAGTCTAAATGTCCATCGATTATCATATCTCTCCACTCTAATGATATAATAATACACAAAAAATTATTATATGCAATGATATTTATCATTTTCATGACGAAATGAAGCAAAGCTTCTCAAAGAGAATAATATTATTTGATTATTAACCTTGCACAAATCTTAACAGTAAATCTAGTTATATCGCTTTCTTTAATAGCCTATTAGTAATATTCCCATTTTTTGCGGAGTTTTTGAATTAGTATTTCAAATACTTTTGTTGTTCGGATTATTTCTCGATTTGAAAATTATGCATTTTGACTTGGAAAGATTGCTATTTGATATTACTTTAATAAGGATGGAAAAAAGAATCGCAAAAGCGAAAGATATCCTTCGCAAAACCTTTGGATATCGCAAATTCCGGCCACTTCAAGAAGAGATAATAAGAGCGGTTGTTTCCAGAAGGGATAGCCTTGTTATTATGCCGACTGGCGGTGGTAAATCGCTTTGCTATCAGATACCTTCGCTGATTTTCGATGGCTTGGCTATTATCATATCGCCTCTTATCTCGCTTATGAAAGACCAGGTGATGCAGCTTCGTGAATTCGGTATTCAGGCAGTTTATCTAAATAGCGCATTATCATGGGACGAGTACCAGAGGAATATGAATGATATTCTCTATGGGAATACAAAAATGCTATATGTAGCTCCGGAGACTCTCTGCCTCGAGCGTACAATCGATTTGCTAAGACAGGTGAAGGTCTCGCTTTTTGCTATCGATGAAGCCCATTGCATTTCCGAATGGGGCCATGATTTCAGGCCGGAATATCGGCAGATAGTCGATGTCAAGAAGCTATTTCCGGAAACAAGGACAATAGCGCTCACAGCAACCGCTACGCCCCGTGTTCAGGAGGATATCGAGAAAAATCTCGACCTCGAAAAACCACAGAAATTTGTTGCCAGCTTTGATAGGAAAAATCTAATGCTGGAGGTAATCCCCAAGAGAAATGCTAAAGCCAAATTGATCAATTTCATAAGGAAATTTACAAATCAATCCGGGATTATCTATTGCGCTACTCGAAAGAATGTGGAAAAATTATCCGACCTTCTCGTGGATGAAGGATTTTCTGCTCTGCCATATCATGCTGGATTAGACAATGAAATCCGACATGAGAACCAGGAGAAATTTATTCGTGATGATGTGCAGATAATCGTTGCCACCATTGCTTTTGGAATGGGAATTAACAAGCCCAATGTGCGTTTTATCGTCCATTATGATTTGCCTAAGAACCTGGAAAGCTACTATCAGCAAATCGGCCGAGCTGGCCGAGACGGCATGAGTGCTCATTGCCTATTACTATATAGCTATGGAGATGTTCGGAAAATAAAATATTTCATAGACGACAAAGTCGGCCGGGAGAAAGAAGTCGCAGAAAGACATCTACGAAAGATGATCGATTATGCCGAATCATATAGCTGCCGCCGTAAACCGCTGCTTTCATATTTCGGCGAAGAGTATGTGGAAGAAAGCTGCGAGATGTGCGATAATTGCAATAGCGAACCAAAAGATATGATCGATATGACGATTCCTGCACAAAAATTTCTATCATGTGTCAAAAGAACGGGCGAAATTTTCGGCTCTAATCATATTATCGATGTTCTGAAAGGTTCGGAAGGCAAGCGAGTTCTGGAGCTTGAGCATGAGAAGCTTTCTACCTACAATATCGGCAGCGAATACGATAGGACTCAATGGCGAGACCTGTCGAGGCAGTTCGAAAAGATGGAGCTTTTGCATCTTAATGAACATCGTGGCCTGGAGCTTACCCAGAAGGCATGGAAGGTGCTTCGCGGCCTCGAAAAGGTCTATGCCTTTTTGCCAGAGCCGAGAAAATCCCAGAAATACCGCCCCAAAAAGGCCGGAAAGCAACGATTTGAAGATATCGAATACGATGAAGAACTATTCGAGGTACTTCGCCAGCACAGAAAAGCCATTGCAGACGAGGCTGGAATTCCACCTTATGCCGTTTTCCCGGATAGGACATTTGTCGAGATGGCCAAAGTACTTCCCCGGACTAAGGCTGCCATGATGAGAATACATGGCGTAGGTAAACACAAATACCGCAGATACGGCAATCTATTCATCGATATTATAACAGAATACTGTGATGACAAAGGTATCGAGCAGATAACGGGTTAGCGAAGCTGTTATTATTTATCTTTTCTCTTTTAATTGCATACATATAATATATATGAAGCAAAAGGCTTTACTGATGTTTTACCTGAGAATTATTACAATGCGGAACAGTGCATTGTCTATATTATTCATTCGTAGTGGTAAAGGCGTTTTGTTCAAGTTGTGGCATTGAAAGAAATGGTTATTTATTTGATGATCCTAATAAAGGAGTATCGTATTATCTTTTCCAGCAAAGTAGCAGTTAAGTTTTAGAGATTTAGGAAAATACCTGAGGCATCAGGACCCTACGAGATTATCACACGAAAAATCCCACGGCAATAGCTCTCGGACAAGCTTTTTGTCCTTGATTTCATTTTTATCAGCAATATAGACAGGCATATCCAGATTGAATTCAGCGAGAATCTGACGGCATGCCCCGCATGGCCATGAATCACCCTTCTCCGTGAATACTAAAACAGCACAAAGCTCGTGGCAGCCATTTGTGATAGCATTGCCCACTGCAATCTGCTCCGCGCAGCGCGTAAGTCCATATGATGCATTCTCGATATTCACGCCTGCGAAAATTCTTTTGCCTTTGCTTAATACAGCAGCAGCTACTGGGAAAGAAGAATATGGTGCATAAGCATTTTTATAGGCATCAATCGCAGCTTTATGCATTCGGACAAGTATCTCATCTGTGATTTTCATGATATATCTTTCAAGAAGCTAACTCCATCGGGTGTTTTTGGTGTATCGAGAAAATCTGCGATAGTTTGGCCGATATCGGCGAAGCTTTCTCTGATTCCCAAATCGATTGCCTTGATACCATCACCATATACAAGAAGCGGCACCATCTCGCGCGAATGGTCTGTCGAAGGCGTTGTGGGGTCATTGCCATGGTCGGCGGTGATAAATAGGATATCGTCTTTTTTGACGGCGGCAAGGATATCGGGTAGCGCATTATCAAATTCCTTGAGCGATTTATAGAAACCTTCGCAATCATTGCGATGCCCATATAATTGGTCTGTATCGACAAGATTCACAAAAATAAGGCCATCTTCCTGTTCTTCGATCATTTCAAGCGTTTTTGGGATTCCTTCGGAATTGATATGCGTATGGAAGCTCCGTGTAAGGCCCTGATTTGCAAATAGGTCATCGATTTTCCCGATACCAGTAACGGTATAGCCATTTTGTTTGGCAATATCGAGAATAGTCGGCCCATTAGGTGGCAGTGAGAAGTCTTTCCGATCGACTGTCCTTTTGAAGTTTCCGCCTTTGCCCTCAAAAGGCCTTGCAATAACGCGAGATACGCCATGTCTTCCGGTAAGGATACGCCTTGCTACCTTGCACCACTCATAGAGCTGTTCTAATGGCACAATATCGATATGCGCTGCAATCTGGAAAACGCTGTCGGCAGAGGTATAGACAATCGGATAGCCTGTTTCAAGATGCTCTTCACCGAGTTCTTCTATGATAACCGTGCCGGATGCGACTTTATTCCCAAGAACGCCATTCACATCGATATCATCGAGAAATTCATCGATTATCTCGCGAGGAAAACCATCGGGATATGTCGGGAAGGGGTGATCAGATATAATGCCGGCAATTTCCCAATGGCCGGTAGTAGAGTCTTTTCCGACCGATTGCTCGAGGCATCTTCCCCATGAGCCAAGTGGCTTATATTCTGGCAGTATGCCTTTGATATCGACAATATTGCCCAAACCCATTTTTTGAAGATTTGGCAGTTTCAGCCCTTCTAGTTCATCGGCCAAATTGGCTAATGTATTGGAACCTTCATCATTGTACTCTCCAGCATCGGGGGCGCCTCCGACTCCTACTCCATCGATGATTATTAATATTGCTTTCATACCATTCCTTCGAATAAGTTTCAATATTATTGAATTTATGGAAGAAATCAAATTTTTCAAGTAAAATCTTGCTTCTTGGACTTGCCAATTTCTTTTTGATAGGTATCTTTATAATAATCAGGGAGAGAAAATGGCAGTGAATCTTGTCGATTATTGGTTAAACCTAAAATACCGCATTGCACAGATACCGAATTATTCAACTATATCGCTTCTGGTATTTAATGCTATTCCACTTTTTGGAGTTCTTTTCTGGAAATGGGATGTCGGATTGGTGATGGGTTTATACTGGTTCGAGAATGTGGTTATTGGTTTTTTTAATGTTTTACGTATTCTTTGGGCTGGATATTTTGGCAAAGAGAACTTTTTGGCATCACTTTCCCTGGTGCCGTTTTTTGTCCTGCATTATGGAAGTTTTACTTTTATTCACGGATTTTTTATATGGCATTTATTTATACGCGAGTCGGGATTCGGCGGTAGCGAAGGACTTGGGCCAATGGCTCTAATAACCCCCGGCCTGGCACTTACTATGATGATATCATTTATCAGCCATGGAATCTCATTTGCCGTTAATTTCGTTGGGCGAAGAGAGTATGAAAATATTGAATTGCAGAAACTAATGACAGCGCCTTATAAAAGAATTATCATACTGCAAATAACGGTAATATTGGGAGCTTATGTGCTTCTGGCAACCAATTCACCGGTACAAGTGATATCTATTCTGGTAATTTTGAAAATCGCATTCGATCTCCATGCTCATCTCAAGGAGCATATTACCATGCAAAGACTCGCACAGGTACAAAAAAATGGCAATAGTGATTTTTATGATGACCTGAGACATTCCAAAAAGCAGAATCCAGATATTAGATACAAGTAAATACAACAGGTCAAAAATTATCTTGATTCTGCATTATCCAAAAATAAATTGGCCTATTTTTAATTTATAAATAACTTACATTTAAGACCTCGATTCTGCTTTATCGGAATGTAAACCTTTCTATTTGCAAAATATAAACAACTTATAGCTTTGGAACATAAACCTAAATGGTGAACTTCAGTAACCAAATATAAAGAAATACTACCCTGGATACAAAAATAACACCCCCGCTACAAAGCATTCACCCAAACACACTCACTACAAAACTCTCACCCAAGCCATATCTCTACAAAACTCTCACCCAAGCCATCTCTCTACAAAACTCTCACCCAAGCCATATCTCTACAAAACTCTCACCCCAAGCCACATCTCTACAAAACTCTCACCCAAGCCATCTCTCTACAAAACTCTCACCCAAACATCCTCGCTACAAAGCTCTGCTTTGTAGCGCACATTTTCCGAAGCTCTGCTTCGATTCTTTCTAAAGCCTAAGTGAAGCGGAGCTTCACAACGAGGATATAATTCGAGATTGTTTACTTTACATAGGTTTAACACTGAATCTGGTTAATTACATAACATCATTAA
>JBKHBT010000095.1:0-13242 GCA_046542255.1 Candidatus Zixiibacteriota bacterium
TATCAGACTAAAAATAGTAATAGTTTATTAAGTCGAAGTAAAAAAATCCGCATCGAATGCAACTAAGAATGCTTGACAAAGTCAAAGCAGACAATGCGCTGTTCCGCATTGTCATACTTTTCATGCTATAACATCAGTAAAGCCTTTTGGTGAATTTATCAAGTATTATATACATGTCATATATGGTATTAAAAGAGACAATGCGCTGTTCCGCATTGTCATACTTTTCATGCTATAACATCAGTAAAGCCTTTTGCTTATTTATATTATTTAATATAAACAGCCCTAACAATAGTAACACCCGATTCAGTTTCCGCATGAATCATATAATTACCCGATGATATATCATCATCCGGTTGCCAGATTCGAGCATCTCCGATATCCGCAATAAGATGTCCATTCATATCGAAAATCCTAATTGTCGCATTCTCTGGAGCATCGATAGAAATTGCGCCATTGAAAGGATTAGGCGAAATCACAATATCGATATCCTCTGGCAAAGCAGCATCATCGACAGATAACTCACCATCGGGATCGTAGATATAATGAAGCGTATAATCGCCAGTCGTTGTTTCTGAATAGCCTTTTATAGCAAGATAATATATGCCCGAAATAGAAGGCGTATAGAAAAGCTTGCAATTGAATTCAAAACCGCTATCATCATCATAGGTTATTCTAGGCATTATGCAATCATCGTATAGTTCGGCATATGTGTCAGTATTTCCGGTAGTATAGAACATATACTGATAACCAGATGTCATATCTATACGGAAGAAGTCTATATCTCCCTGTGGAGCAAGGCATTCATCCTGAGTCTGTTCATAGTCGGTTACAAAAAGATCGCTGGCACTTCCGCAGTCATCCCCGCCTTCTTCGGGTGGAATATCCATTATAGTGAATGCATCTTCCGAAACATCGTAAACAGAAGGATAATCCGGGTGATAAATCTTGATAAAGCAATTATCTTCGATACCGGTAACATCGGTAGCTTCCCAGATATATTCCTCATCATTGATAGTTGTAGTAATATCTGTCCATGGGCCGAAAGCGCCATCTACCGAGTATGCTATCGTAAGGTCTTCGAGATGGTCGATGCTTTCTGTGAGCCACTGGATAGTAATATTCGAGCCTTCGAAAACCTCCTCGCCACCTTCCGGCGACACAACCAATATCTCCGGCACATTCTCATAGTATTTGAATGTATATTCTTCATCACCAGGGCCTTCCCAGTAGCCCCATATCATTACATAGTAAGTACCAGTATATTCCGGGCTATAATTTAGATGGCAATTATAACCAGAACCGCCATCGTCATCGCTCGCAAGTGCGCTGCCTCCACAGCTCGAATATATTTCGATATATGTATCGGTTGCCCCTGTGGTATAGAAATGATAATCCATACCAGCTTCCAAATAGAACTCGAACCAATCATAATCATCTTCGCCAGATATTGCATCAGGGCGAGATTCCTCTGTGGAGCTTATATCCAAAGTTATGGCTGAATAGCAATCATCCGGAGCATCCGAAATGCCATTATCCTGCCAGAAAATTGTATAATCACCAGTGGTCTCTTCAGGATCATAACCGCGAACTTTAAGTTTATAGCTTCCAGACATCTCTGGCGTATAGCTGAAGCTGAAATTATAGCTATCACCAGAGTCATCATCGTAGATTACACTATCTGAGCTACATCCGTTATAGAGTGCGCCCCAGGTATCGGTTGAACCTTCGGCATAGAAAGAATAAGAATGTCCAGCAATCAGCTCGAAGCTATAATAATCGATATCGCCAGCTGGATCGATTGCATCCTCTCGCGATGATAGACTGGTATTCATAGGAAGCGAAAGTGCCGACCAGCAGGAATTGGAAGCATCCTCTGCGATAATATCGGTGATAGTAAATTCGAAATCAGAAACATCGGAAACCGAAGGGTCATCGGCATCTGAAATACGAATTATGCAATTTGTTTCATCGGAATCTACTGGCGGGACGAGCCATGCATATTCGCCGTTATTGTCTGTTCTTTCGGTTATTGTGGTGAATGTTCCGAAAGGCCCGTCCATCGACAGCTCGATTTTAACTTCCGAAATAGCAGGAATACCTTCCGAGAGCCAATAGATATCGATCTCTTCGCCCTCTTCGAAAGTCTCGCCACCATCGGGATAATCAACGATTATATCAGGTGGAAGTGTGGCAGATGCTCTGTAATGAAGTACATAAGTATCGGCTGGCGAATAGTAGTATCCGGGAATGCGAAGATAGTGTTCACCGCTGGATGAAGGCGTAAAGACCATATTGAAATTCTCTCCTTCACCGCCAGAATGCTCGGTACGAATCGCAGAACCATAGCATGAAGATCGAATTTCGCCATATGTATCCGAAGGGCCTGAAGTGTAGAATGTATATTCGACATCTGCCTGCAGGTCAAAGAGATACCAGTCTTCGTCCTCATCGGAATCGATTTTATCTGGCCGGGTTTGTTCATCGGAGGTTATTGTAAGTTCGATGGCTTCAGAACAATTATCCGGCGCATCAGAAGCGCATTCTGAAGGCGGTGGTGTGATATTGAGAATGCCCTGATGTAAAATGATAAACTCCGAAGGAAGCCCATCCGGCAAAGAATACCAATAGCTTGGGCCGCAATAATATCCGCCCCAGCCATAGTTGACATGGTACATATTATCACTATCTCGCCAGCCATCACAAACTATAGCATGGCCGACAGAATATTCTTCACGGAAAATCGACAGGAGGGCAGGTTTGCTATGCCTGAGATTGTTTTGCAATGTATTGTAGAAATCTGTATCGACATCACGGAAAACATCGGCATCGTCATAATTCCATCTATTGCGCAATGCCGAAGCACATTCGGATGTGTATGCGCTCGATCCTTCCGAAGAATATTTCATCTTCACCGATACGCCCGAAGCATATAAAATATCTGCCATCACAGCATCGGTTGGATGCGAGCCTGAGCCATCATAATCTATATCTGCAATTGATGCTGCCGTAGCATCGATTTCAATAACTCTCTCACCATGCCCATCATCGGGATCATTTCGAGATGTATATGAATCCCACGAACGGAATTCGATAGACGGCGGATATTCCCAATAGTTAATTAGCTGGCCGAGAGCTGTTGCAACGCAGCCTACAACGCAATGTTCGTCAGTCATCGGGTCGATTGGGCAGGAATTGAAATACGGACTGGATTGGCTCCATTCGGTATCGGTCAAGGGGCCATAAGTTGTCATGGTTTCGAGTATTCGCATAAGGCCTTCAGTATTGGAATAAGCTTCCCAAAGGGCAATATTTTCATTGGCAAGCTGCGCTGGATAGACATCTTCCGAAGAAAGACGTAATGACATATCCGTTTCAATCATGTCTTTTAGAAAATTATCATCGACATCTGTGAATTGAAAATCACCATCATAGCTAAATGAAATTACTGGTTCGAATTCCTTTACAGGAGCTATGAATACAAAACCCTGTGGCGCAAGATTACAGACAAAGCCCAGAATCTGTTCATTTTTTTCCAGTCTCTGGATATTTTCCAGTTGCGATGCCGGATTATCAATCTCGATAAAGGTCTGTGCCACCTGACTTGCCTGGTTTAAGCTGATCGGTGTCCATGCAAATAAGGCTCCGATAAAAAGAAATAATAGTAGTTTTTTCATATTTTCTCCTAAGTTAAATTTCAATATCTTTAAAATTTAACAAATATTAGACAAATTGTCAACGACATTTTACTGAAAAATCATTTACTCATTTCCTCTAAATTTAAATCAAGAGCCTGGAAAGATTGACTTTTGTGATATTGTTATTTATAATTATTTTAATTGTGAGCAAAAGAGAAAGGCTGTATATCAAAACGACAAGAAATAATTTATTTGAAATTTAGCTATTGCTGGAAGGAATTCTATTAGTTAAAATTAATCTATGATCAAAGTTTTTCTGACAATATTAAAGCAAAAAATAAAACATTAATAGAAAGAGTGGTGTATATCAAATAATGGAAAAACATGTACAAATTCTCGGCATACTCCATATAGTTTTTGGAGCCTTTATGTTAGCAATCGCTTTGATTTTATTTTTGTTGTTTGCAGTTTTGGGAATAGCAATAGATGAAATCGAAGCAAAATTGGTAATAACTATCTTGAGTATTGTTTTACCGATTGTTATGGTTGTGCTTTCTGTACCAAGTATAATCGGCGGTATCAATTTGCTCAAGCACAAGGACTGGGCCAGAATTCTGATTTTGGTTTTGGGCATTATCAAAATTCTCGACATACCTTTCGGAACTGCACTTGGAATCTATACCATATGGGTTTTAACAAATAAGGATACTTTGCCATTGTTCCAAAAGCAAAGAAATTATTAAAAAAAAGCCCACCGTACGGTGGGCTTTCAAATCTATTTATCTTGTTTTATCTATTCGATATTTATTCTCAAACCACCAATTATTGTTGGAACGCCTTCCAAAGTCATAATCACGTCTTCATATGTAGTGATCTCTTGCCCGAGAATATTGTCAGCTCTAAAGAATAGCTCATATTTATTATCCAGGACAAATGATAGTCCACCATCGAGTTTTTGATAGTCTTCCAGCTCCTCCTGCTGAGGTTCATCGCCTTCATGTTTGAATTCCCAGATTTTTCTTTCTGCTACCATATTAAGCCCAAGAAAACCTCTTAATGCAAGCCAATCATTAATATCTTGACTGCCATGCAATTTGGCGCCTATTGTCGAGCCGGGATAATAGGGCAATGATTCTTCGGTATCTTTATTTTCATTATGAGTATAGTTATATGAACCATCAAGATATAGGCCGCCATAGAAATTCCAGGAAAGTTTGAGCTCTCCGCCATAGATAATTGCTTCATGAATATTCTGCCTCTGGTAAATATAGATGCTGTCGATATTCCCAGTCGAATCGATTAGATGGCCGGGTATTTGTTCGATATCAAAATAGTCTAAAGGGTTTTCCAGGCCGTGATCGACAGGAGTTATCATATCTGTAATAGATGAGTAATAACCATTTGCAATTAATGTCAGCCCGTCAATAATATCCGTTTCGATTCCGCCTGTCAAAGAAGTTGAATATTCTGGCTGCAGCCCGGGATTTCCAGCCCGGTAATGATCGCTCCAGCTATGACCGTACAGCGTTTCATTGAGGTCCTGGACGCTTGGTGCACGGAAACCTCGTCCGCCGGAGACTCTCAATGCAATATTATCGGTAGGGTGGTATTTCACAGTGAGTTTAGGTGATATAACAGCATCGACTTCTTTGGTTTTATCATATCTGAGAGCTGCTAGAATAGCGAACTGATCGAGTCCCTTCCATTCATCCTGCAAGTAGAATCCCATCGAAGTCTGGTCTGCTTCAGGGACTGCTTTTCTTTGGAAATTGTGGTACTTATACTGTCCGCCAATAAGTAGATAGTTGTCTTTTATGCCTTTATAGCCAACTGAAAGTTCGGGTTCTGAGATTTGATTGATCTCTTCATTTCGCTCGCTTTCCCAATCTGTATAGTATGCGGAGGCATTAATATCGATATTTTCATTAGGCCTAAATGCAATATCCATTTTTGGTGTATAGAGCCAGGACTCATAGTTGTCTTCACTCTTATATGGATAGATTGAATTAAGATAGAAAATCTGCGCACCGAGATCTATTTTTTCTGTTATCTTTGCATCTACACGATTCATCATGGTGAAGCGATTATAATTGAAATCGCCGAGTCTGAATGCAGGAGCAATTATCTTCGCACCATCGGACTGTTCCCATCCTACAAAGCTGCTTTGCGATACATTATCATTCACAGGGCTTTGATAAGAAAGGTTCGTAATGAAGGTATTTTGATCTCCACCGTATGCAGAATAGAGAAGCTTGGGCTTTTGGGCATTCTTCTTGGTCTTGATATTTAGCACGCCACCCATGCCATCAGACCCATATTGAGCCGATGCAGCACCTTTCACAATTTCGATAGATTCGATATGTTCTGGTGGAATAATATTTACATTTGCGCCCGTATGCCAATGAGAACTGACGATTCTCGAATCATCCATCATGATAAGATTATACTGCGAAGGAAGTCCATCTATTGTGATATTCTTTTTGAAAGGTTGGCCACTTCCGGTGCCTGCTTCAATCGATACGCCGGGCACGTATTGGACAGCATCGGTTACCATAATTGGTGAGATATTACGCAACTCTTCTTCTGTGGTTACCATTACAATTTCCGGGACGTTTTTTAGTAGAGCCGGCCTTCTTGTTGCTGTGGTTACGATAGCATCGCTCATGACAGAAGATGGCATCATCTCAATTTCGATTTTTATCTCATCGTCCTGTTTGAGATTCAGTTTTTTGGTATATTTCTGATAGCCTACATGGGAAGCTATCAGAGTGTATTCTCCGGAAGGGATTTCATCAATACGAAATTTGCCATCTGCATCGGAAGCATCACCAAGGCCCGAAACTTCTAAAAGAATATTGACATCCTTGATTGGTTTACCAGATATTAAATCTGTAACTTTACCGGTAATATTTGCACCTATGGATATTGAAATTAGTAATACAAACCACAAGATTCTTATTAGCGTCTTCTTGATCATTTTGACTCCCTGTTTATATTTTTCAAATAATAAATACATATTACTCATACAAAGGTCAAATGATTTTTGTGTTAAAATAAATTTAAATAATTTGTAAAATTATTTGTCTTAAGAATAGAGGAAATAAAGAAATCCTTGATCCATGTCATACCATTAATATGGATTTAGTTAGAGAGATAGATCTTAGATATTTACAGGCCAGTTTTGGCCTAAGATATACCAATTTATTCGACATAGATAGTTATTAGTCCTGTCCCAAAGAAAAATCAGGAATTGTTGCAGGATATATATTTTTTAAGATTTTCGCCAAATTGCAGTTTTTGGTTTTGCGAAAAACCCCTTTGTTAGCTTCACTAACAGAGGGGTTCCTTTCACCTTTGGTATCTTGCATTAAAAAGAAATTACTTCAATTAACAAAAAAATAAGTAATAAAATTTTGTCGTGTCTTTGGTTTTGATGGCAAAATATTAAGCCTCATTCGCAAAATTACACACTCAGCGTTGGAAAGAGTCGAAATAGCAAAGATGCTATTTGCGATAAAAACATGCATTTATGAAGATAGAAAAGGGGGATGCTTGTTTTGAGTCTTCGGGATAGTAGTGGATAGTTATGATGGATGATGGCCATTACCAGGTCGTGGTTTCACAGCATACATCGAGCTTAATAGGTAATGAAAAAGCTAATTATCGATATTTCAAATCGAAGCTTTTCTTTACATATTTTATTTTTTCAGGCTTTAGCTCGACTTCGCTATTCTGTCCTGATTTGACATCTACAATAGCATCATCGAAAACCATACTGTCGCCGGCGGATATGAAATATTGGCCTTCATTCATTTCGAAGGTCGCTTTGCCTTCTTCATCGGTGTATTGACGAAGAATACTCCTAAAAGCTCCCCAATTATATACAGATATAGCAACCGAAAGGCTTTCTTCTGGTGTTTGAATATGTATTTTTCCTGGATTTAGGCCATAGTTTGAAGTTGAATATATTATCGCCCAGTTTTCTTTTTCTTTGTATACATTGTCTTTGATAAGTGGCTTACCATAACATGTTGTAAGTACCACCGGGGCATGTTTGACAGATTTATTGAACCATGCATCATTAAGTTTCGGTTTAGGCTCGCATCCTCCTGTATAATGCCATTTCCCATTGACATAGACTTCTACCCATGCATGATTATTATCCGAATGAGTCCAATATGGTGTCCACGCACTTCTTGCGGGGATACCGCAAGCACGGCATGCACAGACATACATAATCGCCATCTCTTCGCATCTGCCATAGCCAGATTTAAGGGTCTCGAAGACTCCCTGATCCTGTCTTTGTGTCTGCTGGAAATCCACGCGCTCGCCGCACCAATAATTTATAGCAATTGCAGCATCATAGGCATTATCGACTGTATCGATAGCAGGTGAAAGCTGCTCAAGCAGAAAACATCGCCAGTATTCAAGAGGCTCCTGGGAGTTTCGATGAGGAAGCACGTAATTATAGAATATCTCTTTAGGGCAGTCTTTGCCCCATGGCAGGCTGTTTCTTGTGAATAGAGCGACTTCGACTTCTTCAAGATACTTATTTGGTTCGAGTGCTACGATATCGATTGCTGGCATATATGCAAGTAGGAATGAATAAGCATCACGTAATTCTGGATTCCCTATCGATTCTAAAACGTTGAGAATAGCGATTTCATTCTCGCCAGCATTTTCGAGATTTTTGCTTAACTTATCGATTGGATAAAACTCATCCTGCGAGAAGAGCAGGCAAGATAGTACTATCAAAACAATTAATAAATGTCTTTTTGGCATTATATCTCCTTTCAATGCTTATTAATATTAAATAAAACGATTTCGCTTTGTTAATCAATAGTAAAGTTTGGTGAAATGCAGGAACAAAAATAAAGATACCCGAAAGTTTGCTTTCGGGTATCTTTGGGTCATACAAATTGCACTGTTTATTTTACATAGAGCGCTATTCTGGACTGCTCTGAAAATTCTGTTGCAAGTCTTGCAAGATATAGCCCGGAAACAACTTCATTGCCTTCTGAATCATTTCCATTCCATTTAAAGGCATAATTACCGGATTTATATTGGCCATTTGCGATTGTTTTGACATAGTTGCCCTTGATATCGAAAATGTCCAACCTTATGTTTGAAGATTCTGCCAGAGCGAATTCGATATTCATTGCGCTATTGAATGGATTGGGATATGTATTGAATCCATGTGATTTGGGTTTGGGATTTTCTTTGATATTGAGAATATCCGAATCTCTCACGCATCTGACATAATTTTCGATTCTTATATTATCGCCCTGTGGGCCGTGCCCATAGACCGGGTCTCCAAGAGAATCGACACCGAGATAATAATCTGTAATGTCTCCGGTTTTTGGGTCCGATCTCTGTGCACCAGCACCGTGGACATCTATATGTGAGAAAGAGCCGCTTCCGGGGGGAATTTCCATCCAACCAGTGGCTCTTCCGAAACAGACATAGGCTGCTGCTGAGCCGCCATATACTGTCCTATGTGTAGTGCTTGTCCAGAACCAGGGATAATCGTTTCTACCGGATTCATTTATTATTGATTCGCAGGTGAATATTGAGTCGATGGCTGCCGAAGATGTTGAGCCGGGTGAGCGGGTATAGTCGAGAATGCTCTGAAGCTCTTTAGCATTAGGGAGTCTCCAGTCGGTATATCCTGCTAAAGTAAGATTCTCTGCATATTCAAGTGCATCCTGCCAGCTTATGGCTTCATCGGTATGGCCTTTTTGCCACATAAGCCCGGTTGAGCTGTCGATTATTGTGCCATCTCCTAGATCTGCGAAATCATTCACACCATAATTGGGATTGCCACGGACACAAATTAATGTAAAGGTTTTGGATGTGCCACGAAGCTCGGTATCATAGCCTTTGATACGACCATCCGCGAAATTCACGCCGAATAACTTGGGCACACCGGGAATGGTTGTTTCATTATACACTGTCGAAGATCCGTATTGCGAGTCAATAGCTCTCTCGCCGGAGGATTCATCACCATAGGCAAAATCGAAAACATCATCATCGATAAAGGGCTGGATACTGGATAAGTCGCCGGTATATCCGCTGATATCCTGCCCGCGAAAATCGATGAGAGAATAGAGTTCTTTGATAGTAGGTACTCGCCAATCATCATAACCACCAAATTCTTCGGCATTCAAAATGTCGGGATATCCCTGGATTTCTTCCCAGTTAAGTTTATCATCGGCATCGGTATCTCCATCGCCATCGGTATCGCCGCTTCTTATCCAGGTCAATCCCGTGGCATTATCATAAACGGTTAAACCATCGCCGCTTATGACATAGTCAGGTAAATTTCCATCATATTGAGCATCCTGGCCGTAAAATGCGCTGCCGACAGATGGTTCTGAGATCTCTGATGAATTATTAAAACAGCTCTCCTGCTGTGTATCCACGATGGGGTAATCCACAGCAAAACTCGCTGTGATAAATATAACCAGAAGCAATGCTGCAAATAATGGTTTTAGCCTTTTCATGACAAACTCCTTTTTATTTTATAATTTCTGAAATAACTGCTTCCATAACTTCTTGCCATTTATCGATAACTTCATCGTCTAATTCTCTTATTATTTCTTCAGCATTTTTATTCATCATTGTGTCTTGATGATGGAATTCTCTTTGCAATTTATCCGATAGAATTATTCTTATGCTTCTTCTATCATTGGGGTCTTGCTTTCTTACTAAAATCCCTTTTTTTACCAGTCTATCGACCATCGAAGATGCTGATGCCGGAGTCACACCTAGCTCATCGCAAAGCTCTTTAAGCTTCAGGCCATCTTGGCGATGTCGAAGCATTCTCTGGGCAGTTCTTATAAGATGCACCTGTCCGCCGGATATATCGCGAAGAAGTGGTTTATGTTTTGGCTTAGGATGGCTTTTATTATTTGTTCGCGTCAAAAGATACTGCTGAAAATCTCTACTGGCATTTAGAATATACTTGATTTTATCATTCTTGTTCATTTTAGTTTCCTAATAGTTAGAATTTCCTAAATATTAGCATCTTCAAATTAATAGACGGCAAAGTTTCTGTTAGGTTTACGATTTTTTGAATTATCTGCAACATTTTATAAACTTCTTAATATGTCAAACAAGATACAGGGTAAACAATGTTACTCTGCTGTAGAAACGAAATAAGTTTATTCCTACCTATCCAGGTAATTCCTTGTTATCTTTCAAAATCGTGGTTCAAAAGGAAAAGATTGAACCGTGATGCGCAGGAAATAATTGTATATGTAATTATCTATGATTTCAATAGAGAAAAGCGGCCTTTTCATGGGCCGCTTTTGAAAAACTTAAGAATTTTAGTAAACGATTTTAGATTATAGCTTTTGAATATCAACCGAGCCATGTCCTTCATTTCCTACGGTAGCGGATGTGGATGATCCAGTATTGTATGAACCGCCGCCACCGCCTGGTCCATCCGGGCTTCCACCGCCGGCACCGCCAGCGCCACCGGAGTATCCGCCGGCGCCACCGCCGCCATCGCCGCCGCCGCAGCTTCCACCACCGAACCCACCTTCGAGGCTTGGGGCCATTGCGCCTTCACCACCATTTAGGAATGATTTCCCATAATAGCTATAACTGCTGTTTCCATTACCTGAAAAGCCAGCACCACCGCCTAAATAACTATAGTCTGTCGGGTCATAATCACCACCGGCACCTCCAGTACCACCGGACGTTGTACCACCGCCATGTTGGGGAACATCTTTTCCATCAGGCCCGGTATTTGCATCTACATACATTGGGATGCAATCGTCTTCGGATCCTCCACCACCACCACCAGCAGCAATCAGAAGAGTTCCATCAGATTTAGCTACGAAAGTACCTCCACCACCACAAGCTTGTTGTGAAGCATCCTGGCCTTTTTGTCCTACCAAAATATGTAAGATTTCGCCTTCTGTTAAAGAAAAAGTTCCTGTTATTATTGCACCATCGCCACCATCATGACTATGGCTAGTATTTCTTCCACCTTCGGCGCCTCGTGCAATAATTTCATAATTTCCGGTTTCAGGGGCTGTCCATTTTTGTATTCCCCGTTCTGATGTTTCAATATTGAAAAATGATATATCAGATACCCAGCCGGTAGTTCCGTAATGGCTCGAACTTACACAATCAGAAAGAAGTGGCCCCTGAGCACCGGTTTCTCCGCAATTAGTAAAAGTATGACTTGTAAAAGAATATAAATAAGGATCTTCGATAGTAACAGTTAAACACCTGTCGGATGATGTGCCACAGGTATTGGAAGCATTTACACAAATATCTACCGTTGTTCCCGATGAGCTTCCAAAATCTACATCGATGCTTGTGCCAGTTGCAGAGCCATCGATAGAAGCGTCTCCGGTGACAGTCCATAAATAACTTGTGGCATCTGTAACAGGGGAAATTGAATATGACTCATCTTCCGCATCGATGGTAACTTCGGATGCACCAGAGATAGTACCTGGAGTAGATGGGATACTGTTAACTGCAACGGCCAGTGTCCTTGGCGAAGAAGTACCGCAGATGCTCGAAGCTGTTACGCTAATATCCCCGCTGGATGACCCAAAATCCACAGTGATAGTTCTAGTGCCATCGCCGGTGGCAATTGTTGCTCCTGAAGGTACCGTCCATGTATAATCGGTAGCTTCGTCAACTGCGCTAATAGAATATGTTACATCTGTTTCTCCGCTACAAACATCTGTCGGACCAGATATTGTTCCAGGTGTCTCCGGGATATCGGTTATAGAAACCGGCATGCAAACAGGTGATGATATTCCGCATGAATTCTCTGTTTGGACACAAATATCCCCAGCAATATCAGCAAAATTAACAGTAATACTTGGTGAGCCTGTTCCCGAAGCCAGAACTGCTCCAGCAGGCAGAGTCCAAATATAATTATCAGCATCGGGTACAGTAGCTATGAAATAGTTTATTCCTGTCTCGCCAGAGCACACTAAGGCATCCCCGGAAATTGAACCCGGTGTTGTTGGGCGATTGATTGTAACGCTCATGCAAAATGGAGAAGATTCTCCACAATCATTAATTGACGAAACACATACATCACCATCGGTATTACCAAAAAGCACTTGTATTGAATTTGTTCCACTTCCCGTAAGTATACTTGAGCCTGAGGGTAGCGTCCATCGATAATATCTGGCACCATCTATGGGATAAGTCGAATATGCTGTGCCTGGTTCCCCAGAACATGCAAGCGCATTACCATCGATAAATGACGGCGTGGGTGGTGGAGAAGTACAAGTGCCAGAACCATCGCTGGTAATATCATATCTGATATAAATCGTATCATCTGTAGCCGATTCTGTGATTTCTGTTGCCTCACCAGGTATAAAGCGCATATGGTCGACTCTTCCATTAATATTTGCGCTTGAGGAAACAGACTGCACAGCATTGCCATCGACAGTTAGGTCGGTAATATCGCCGACTTCATCGATATAATAAAGATGATTATCAGAATTATCGATAAAAATCTTACCAAAGTTTGTCGATGCAGATGGCGGCAAATCCTGCTCCTGAATGCTTATAGCACCTTCGACAGTAACCTTTTCATTAGGGTCACCAGCGCCGACAACCATTCTAT
>JBKHBT010000096.1:0-13206 GCA_046542255.1 Candidatus Zixiibacteriota bacterium
ATGTTTTAGCCTGAAAAGTATGACAATGCGGAACAGCGCATTGTCTGGATTACAACAATAATTATAGAGATATTTCGATCAAAGTCAATAGTGAAATATAAAAACAATAAAATAAGCTCTGATTTATAATCTTTAGCCTAAAAATAGATATTCTTCAGAAACAAATTTATTTTAAGATGAAAAATAACGATTGCACCTAAACTATTTCACATAGGACAAAACCTGCTGAAATTCCTGGCCATTGTGATTGTATCTCAGGATATAGCTTCCGGCTGGGATTTTTTGCTTTGGCTGCCATGTAAATGAATTTTCCGGAGGCCGATAAATGAGCTTTCCGCTGACATCATAAATAGCAAAATCATGAATATCATCGGGAATTTCAATATGGATTCTACCATTAAATGGATTTGGATGGCATATTATTTCCGATTTTATATCAACTTGGGCGTCCTCAATCGCTGCCTCATCAGGATGATAAACGCATCTAAAGCCGATACGGCATATAAGATGGCCGGCATCCGGGCTATAGCCCATGCCAATGGCATAGATACCATTATTATACATGCCATGCATGAAATTCCCGCCGCGCATCGAACATCCAGCCGAATCATCAATAGCGGTCGGATGGTATCTTCCGAGGCAATTGCGGTTAAGAGGTTCCCTCATCAATGTATTTATGCTTTTATAGTCGGTTTCGACCATCAAATCGCTCATTGGTTCTGCGGCATTTATCTCGAGGTATTCATTGTCAATAACACCGTCAACTCTGGCTCTGTCTTCGGCACGGGCAATATAATAATCCGTCCATTCCCATAGATTGCCCGCAAAATCCCAGATTATTTCGCCATTGGTCAGGTAAAATGTCCTTCGATAGAGATTCCAGCCATTTTCGTTTAATGTGGGAAGGCTATCTTCGCCCCAATCGCCGATTACATAGCCATAAAGCCCATCGGAATCATCCTCGCTCGCCGGCAAAGCCTCGCCAGAATATGCGATACCATCTATCCTGCAATCTGCGCCCATAGGGCCTTTTCGGCAGGTATGACCAATATTCAGCTTGGCTATGGTGATTCCGGTTTCATGGGAGGAATTATCGCTCCAATTGGCTGCGACTCTTTCTATATTATGTGCAATCGTCATCCATTCGGCATTGCTGATAAGGGCGAAACCATCACCCAGTGCTTCGCATTCGGCCTTTGCTTGCACCTGATTCATATTGCGCCAGGGGGTTCCCGAAGCCCTTGATTCTGCTACATAGCTTGAGTCATAAGCGATATTACCATCATCAAGGCCAACGATCTTCATTTCATATTTCGAAACGCAGAAATCGGCATAAGTGCCCATTTCCGGGTCGGCAGGTATAGGGATAAAACCATCTGGGCAGGAGATATCCTGCGAAAAGACCGTGATAATTATCAATAATATTAAAATTATTTTCTCAAACATAGCCAGCCTCCTTATACTTCTCATAGCCCATTTTAACAAGATGTGTCAATTCAGCAAATAGCTCTTTATCATAATTTTTGAAATGAAAACATGATTTCCCTTTGAGCTTCTTCCCAGGCTCATCAGACATTTCATTGAGCAAATCCGGAAAAATATAAATCGTTATCAAATAGAAACTTACATAGTTTTTTTATCTTTACCGATGAGAAAAACAAAGGTTTATTTCCTTTCAAAATATACTTTGTATCAAGATAAAATTCATCGGATTCATCTTTGGTAATCGTCATTTCATCGGAATATGGCAGAATGATTTGTTTTAATTGCCTGAAAATTTTCTCTTTATTCATATTCTACCCTTTCTTTTATTTTAGCTAGATAATAAAAATATACAATCGAATTGACATAAATGAAAATGATATTTACATTTATATGCAAACATCTTAATTGAAGGAAATCGGATGAAACTAATAATTTTATTACTCGCAATCATTGGCATTTTTGCCTCCAGCAATGCACCAAAGGCAAAAGACATACCGCTGGTGGAGAATTTCGAGCTTGATAAATATCTCGGCACCTGGTATGAAATCGCGCGCCTCGACCATAGCTTCGAGCGCAATCTCGATTCTGTTACAGCGACTTATTCTGTACGAGATGATGGCAAAATCAAAGTGCTCAATAAAGGCTACAATACCAAAAAAGGGAAATGGTCAACCGCCGAGGGCAAGGCCTGGATTCCCAATGAAGACCAGCCTGCGCGGCTCAAGGTCAGCTTCTTTTGGATCTTTTCTGCGGAATACCGCATAATCGCCCTGGATGATGAGTATTCCTATGCGATGGTAACAAGCAGCTCGAAAAAATACCTCTGGATTCTGAGCCGAAGTCCAAAAATGCCAGAAGAAAAACTCGATATGCTATTAAAAAAGGCGAAAGACTGGGGCTTTGATTTATCAGAGATTTATTTTGTGAAGCATTGAATTCGAAAAATCGAGTTCTAATAAAAAAACGAAAATATCAAGTGACACAGGAGGCGCATAAAGATCGATAGATTGGTTATTTCAACCCTGGGTGATATAAACTATTCAATAATCTCTTCCTAAAATCGAATTTTAATCTTATATTATAAGTGTTAAGAAGAAGAAAAGGAGTATTTTCATGAAAAGATTAACCGCATGGTTCGCAATTACGCTATCAATGACAATTCTTGTCGGGCAGGTTCCGTCAACGCTTAATTATCAAGGCAAAATTTCAGAAGCAACTGGAATCGGGATAAATGACAATCTCGATATTGTTTTCAAAATTTATGACCTTGAATCAGGTGGTGAAGCTCTCTGGTCAGAAACACATGCAGCAGTCCCAATCGAGAAAGGGCTATTCAATGTCGTTTTGGGTGAGACTACTCCAATAATGCTGGATTTCTCGTCACAATATTATCTGGAAATCGAAATCGATGGCGATACTATGTCGCCAAGACAAGCATTATCCTCCGATGGATACGCATTCCGCGCAAAGTATGCTGATGAAGTTCTATGGAGCAATATAACCGATATCCCAAGCGAAGTAACAGATGGCGATGATTGGGGTGAACAGGTAGTCAATACCGGTACAACAATATCAGGCGATGGTGCAACTACGCCATTGAATCTGGCACAACAAGGCGCATCATCAGGACAGGTTCTCAAATGGAACGGCGCAAGCTGGACACCAGATAATGACCTTTCCGGTTCGGGAACTCGAGACCTGGAAACTACCCTATTCTACGGAAATTCAGCAGGAACATATGATATCAATATGAACAGTAATAATATCTATGCCATAAATCAAATCCAGGTCGATGAGATTTTGGCAAGTTTGTCCAGCTATATAGAAATCGGCGATGATATAAGGCCAGCAAGCGATGGTTATTATGACTTTGGAAGCAGCTATTATTCATGGCAAAATGTCTATGCCGAAAGTTACTATGCAGACAATATCTACACAGACCAGATCGACCCAAAGGATGCCTATTATATTTCCTTTGGCGATGATATCCAACCAACTTCTGATAATTACTATGATATTGGCTCAAGTAGCCGTGAATGGCGGGATTTATACATAGATGGCACCGCACATTTAGATGCAATCGAACTCGGTGGAGAAACAAGAACCACCTGGCCCGATGGCGGATCCTCTGGCGGCCTCTGGGAAGAGTATTCATCGGCAGTTAGGACATCAGGATATGGCGATGATGTGGTACCAAATGGTACAGCAAGCCTGGGTACATCATCAAATAGATGGGACTATATCTATGCCGAAGATGCAGATTTCTATGGTACTATCGAAGCCGATGGATTAGACCTCGGCTATTACGGCGATATAACTTGCGATGATATAGATTGCGATGAAATAGACTTCTCTCCCAGCTCAAGAAGCTCGGGTGATAATCTTATTTCATATTATGGAACTATTTACGAAGAGTCATCATCGAGAAGGTTCAAATCTGATATAGAAACCATTGACTTAAATCCCGAAATAATCTTGAATGCAGTACCAAAAGCATATACCTGCAATACCGGCCAGGACAGAAATATCGGCCTTATCGCAGAAGAGCTGGATTCACTCGGCCTTTATCCATTAGTATTCTACGATGCAGAAAGCCGTCCTAAGTCGATCAATTATAATAAAATACCTCTTTACTTGATTGAGATTCTTAAAGAACATCAATCCACTATTAAATCGATCCAAAGCGAAAAACAAATAATTCGCGATTTTGGCACAATCAAGCTCGAATCGACAAAGGCCGAAGTCAAGTTCTCTGATGATTTCATCGAAAAACTAAATGGCGAGATTCCGGTTATTACTATATCATCAAATCGAGCGGTTTCGGATGCATATATTCCAGAAAAAAGCAGCCATGGATTCACTATTATGACAAAAAACCCCGGTGGCGGCCCAATTCTCATAGATTGGATTGCAATGGCAAAGATTGATTCTATCAGAGAAATAAAGGATAAAGATAATTTCTATGAAATCCCTGAAAGCCGCGATGAATACCTTAAAGAATGGAAGAA
Source organism: Candidatus Zixiibacteriota bacterium (assembly GCA_046542255.1). GTDB lineage: Bacteria > UBP14 > UBA6098 > JBKHBT01 > JBKHBT01 > JBKHBT01. The sequence goes on from JBKHBT010000096.1 coordinate 4,494, forward strand.
AGCACAATATTCTGAAATGCCTAAATAAGAATAATAAATAGACAAAAGTTATTTCAAATCTTTTATGATAGGAGCCAGATGAAATTCCGATATTTTGTTTTTAGCATGATTTTTGCAGTATCCCTTTTCGCAATCAAAGTCGGCACAGATGGCGAGAATATCTATTTGCGTGGCGATAAAACAGGTGTTGGTGTAGATGTACTCCCCCCCAAAAGTCAAGCACAACTTAGTTGAATCATTTTGTTGACATATTCTCTTTCTACTTGATATGGAGATTTATATTTATTCGATGAATGTGGGTACTTTTCATTGTACCAATTAGCCCATTCATCGAACTTATCACGAAACTGCGCTACTGATTTGAATTCATTGACATAAAGCAGATCCTCCTTAATCGTTTTTATAGCCCTTTCTCTTCTGAAACCTGATATAGATATTATAAGAACATGTATAGTAACGGCTTTAATGATGGTTTAGCCAGAAAGTATGGCAATGCTGAACAGCGCATTGTCTGTTTGACCAAGTAAATCAAAAAGATATTATGAATTACAACAATAGTTATAAAGATTTTCGCAGCTAAGTCAATAAATTGATAGTAATACATTATTTAAAAAAACCACGAAGCTATTGGCTTTTGATGGAATTTTTTAAATCGATAAAATTACTCGAATAATTCAAAAATCATGTGTGTAAATTTCAATTGTGCAATAATTCACAATATCTATTGCTTAAGAATTTTTATTGATATATATTAGTCTAATTGATAACTTAGCTGGTTAATTTTGTTCGGACTCGGACGATTTATATAATTTTGAATCTTGTCAATAAGAGATGAAATATTATGGAGGTCATTTTGGATCAATTCAATCCTTTAGATAGAATTTTCAAGCCAGAGCGTATCGCGCTTATCGGCGTTACACCTAATCCCAAAAGCGTTGGCGGGCAGGTTCTGCAGAACTTGGTTGGTAGTGGATTTCGTGGCGTAGTTTATCCGGTCAACAAGCAATTCGAATCTGTACTCGGAATACAGTGTTTTTCCGATGTTAGTTCATTGCCGAGGACTCCTGACCTTGGTGTTATCTGCACCGGCGCCGATAAGGTGCCCGATTTAGTTAAGCAATGTGGTGAAGCCGGAATTCTCGGCATAATAATTATGGCAGCAGGATTCAAAGAGACAGGCGAAAGAGGCCTGGAACTCGAGAAGCAGATTATCGAAGAAGCAAAGAAATACGATGGAATGAGAATAATGGGCCCAAATTGTCTTGGCATCATAAATCCTTATGGACCGCTCAATGTTAGTTTCGCTGCCGGAACACCCAAAAAGGGTAATGTAGCATTTATTTCGCAATCCGGTGCACTTTGTACTTCAGTACTCGATTGGGCACTCAAAGAAAATGTAGGATTCTCCCATTTCGTATCTATCGGCAATACCCTCGATGTCAATTTCGGCGATTTGATCGATTATTTCGGCGAAGATGAAAATACCAAATCAATAATCTTATACGCAGAATCAATATCCGAAGCAAGACAATTTATGACTGCTGCCAGAGCATTCGCTAGAACCAAGCCCATTATTGCATATAAAGCCGGTAGATTCCCAGAATCCGCCGAGGTGGCATCATCGCATACGGGTGCCATGGCTGCGGAGGATGAAGTCTATGACGCAGCTTTCAATCGCGTTGGTATTGCAAGAGTCTTCGATATCGGCGAGATTTTTGATGTTGCTGAACTTATCGGAAGACATAGATTACCAGAAGGTCCAAAGCTCGGTATCGTAACAAATGCTGGTGGCCCCGGAGTTATGGCTACTGATGCACTTATTGCGGCTGGCGGAGAATTGGCCAAACTATCTGATGTCACCATGAATAGGCTCAATGAAAGACTTCCGCCATTCTGGTCGCATGGCAATCCTGTCGATGTGCTAGGTGATGCCCGCTCGAAAAGATTCGGCAGAGCAGTTCGCTTTGTTCTCGAAGATGATAATGTCGATGCCGTCCTGGCGATACTTACTCCGCAGGCAATGACAAATCCCCGCGCTTGTGCCAAAGCTATTGGAAAACTGGTCGAAAAGAGCAAAAAGCCAATCCTTGCAGCATGGCTCGGCGGCGAGACGATGGAAGAAGGCATCAGGATTCTAAACAAGAGCGGTGTTGCCACATTCGACACGCCAAGGCGCGCTATCACAGCTTTTATGACGATGGTCAAGTATAATGAGAATGTCGAAGCGCTATATGAAACGCCTCGAGAAGTCGATATCAAATTTCCAGCAGAGCGTTTCAAGCTGCGAGACCGTTTTGTAAATTTGGTCGAAGACAAAAGCCAGATTCTATCCGAAGAGGTCTCGAAGACATTGCTTCAGTCCTATGGAATTCAGGTAACGATGCCACATCTTGCCGTATCGCCAGAGGCCGCTGCAAAGATAGCCGATTATATGGGCTATCCTGTTGTGCTGAAGGTGCTTTCACCCGATATTACTCATAAATCAGATGTTGGCGGTGTATCGCTTGATTTGCGTAATGCTGACATGGTCAAGGCAGATTTCAATAAAATATATGAAAATGCCAAGAAAAATGCTCCTGAAGCAAGAATCGATGGCGTTACCGTGCAGCCGATGATCGATACATCAGACGGTGTCGAGATGATTCTTGGAATAAAGCGTGATCCTGTTTTTGGAATGGTTATCATGGTCGGTATGGGCGGAACCAAGACAGAGATTTTCCAGGACAGCGTACTCGGATTCCCGCCTTTGAATGAAAGGCTTGCAAGGCATATGATCGAATCGCTGAGAATATATCCGCTTCTTGCTGGTTTCCGCCATCACAAAGCTATCGATCTCGATGCCCTGATTAAAACACTTATCAAGCTTTCATATCTTGCCGTTGATTATCCCGAAATCAAAGAGCTGGATGTTAATCCGCTGCTTGTTACGCCACGTGGCGCTATGGCTCTCGATGGTAGGGTCGTAATCGACAAAGAGATGCTTCACAAGAAGCAGGAAGAATTCGCCCACCTTGTCTTTAGGCCATATCCCGAAGAGTATATCCATTCGATGACTTTCGATGGCGAAGACATAACGCTCCGCCCGATAAAACCAGAGGACGAACCGATGTGGCTGGATCTTCTTGGTAATTGTTCACAGGAATGCCTTTATGCAAGATTCCGCTATTTCTTCAATTGGAATACCCATGATGTCGCATCGCGCTATTGCTTCATCGATTATGATCGTGAAATGGCTATTGTTCCCGAAATGGTAGAAGATGGCCAGCGAAAACTACTTGGAGTCGGCCGCTTGATTGCAGATTATGCGCATGACACAGTCGAATTTGCCATATTGATTCTCGATAAATGGCAGAACCGTGGCCTTGGCGGACTTCTCACGGATTATTGCATGGAAATAGCCAAAAGATGGGGCCTCAATCGAGTCATAGCACAGACCACGACCGATAATAAGCGTATGATAAAGGTCTTCGAAGCCCGAGATTTCGAATTAGAATTTGACCACAAAAATGGAATAGTAGATGTCGAGCTGGATCTTGACCAGAATAAGGAATATTTCAAGAGATAAGATTAAATTGAAATATTTCATTTGAAAAAAAAGATGCTAAATAGATATGTCTTAGATGGATTTTTAGTTTGAGTTAACAAGTTCTTTGTATCTGGGGAAGTTTCTCAAAAACTCTAAATCCTCATCTTGCTGTAACCATTTTAATGGGATTTTTTTATCATCGAGAATAATCTCGAGTAGTTCAAAGGCTTTGTTAATATATTCTTCATCTTCTTTTGCAAACTCTGTCAATAGGCATAGCTTATTATATAAAACGGCTTTAGAATCCATTTTTTCGGCTGTTTCAAACGTTTTTAACGCTCTTTCTTTGTTATCGAGTTTTGCATAGATTATCGCACAGGCAGCGAGAGTTTTAGCCTTTCTTGTTTTATTTTGAAATAACTCAAATGCTTTGGAATGGTCATTCAAAGCATCTGAATATCTTTTCTCGATTTTCATAAGGTGTGCATGATTTGTATGTGCATGTGGATTAAGAGGCGCGACTTTTATCGCTTTCTCGAAATCGTTTCTAGCGCCTTCAATATCACCACTCATTTTCTTGAGAAGGCCTCGGTTGGTGATAGCGTTTCCGTGTTCAGGATCTTTTTCGATACATTTTTCTAAATCCTCGAACGCGCCTTTTGTGTCTTTTATTTTAAAATGCTCGACAGCGCGATTATTGTACAGGCTTGCCATATTGGGGTTTATCGATATGGCTTTATCATAATCTTGCATAGCTTTTTCATGATCACCTAAATAGCTGTAAAGTATCGCACGATTGTTGTAACAAGCACCGAAATCAGGTTGAAGTTTAATTGCATAGTTAAAATCTTGCAGAGCTTCTTCGTATCTATCTACTCTTTGATAAATGAGCCCACGCTGATTATAAAGATCTATATTTTGAGGTTTTAGTTGAATGGATTTATTAATATTTTCCAATGCTTTTTCATTTAAGCCTAAGTTAGAAAGTGCAATAGCCTGAAGCATAAACGCCATGTCTGAATCTGGAGCGTTGGTAATATAAAGTTTAGCCATTTGATTCATTATTTCAAAATTATTTCTATCCCAGAAGAATCTGGTCAAGCTCTCGATATACTCGGATTTTTTTGATTTACTTATTACATCGATGATAACATCCATTTCCTCTTCTATATCGACAATTTCAAAATCTGTAATGACTTTCTTAATATAGATTTTATGATAAAAGCTATAATTTTTGCCATTCTGAATAATAAAACTGTTTTTAATTAGCTCTTTTAGGATTTTTCTTAGCTTATTACGATCGAGCTCAATTTCAAATATCTCATGCAGAATATCTTTTATTATATCTCTTTCTGGATTTTTAATATCTATCAAATATAAAAGCTTTATCGATTGTAGAACTTCTTTCGCGGGTCTTTTTAGACTTGTATAACGACTTTTTACCACGAGTAAATCCATAACAATCGACCCTGGTGTACCATCGAAATATTTTATTTCACCATTACATGATTTTGCCAATTTTACGGCATCCTTATCCTTGATATCATTGATTTTTATATTTTCATCAAAGAGATAAAACCAATCCGGTATTTGTCTTTCAACTTTGGAATATTCAGAACCTGTTCGGATGCTTCCTATTATAATAAGTTGATCTATATCCTGTTTTAATTTTAACAACATTTTCTCTGGATTCCATTCGCTAATATATTTATCGATATCTTCCCAAATGACTATTAATCTATCTATTGAGCAAAGTTTATTAAGTGTTTTGTCATCGATAATATTTTCAGCTTTCAGAATAAGAATATTCCAGCCTTCGAATTGAGATATTAAACTACTCAAAGCCTCGAAAATAATTCTGCTTTTGCCACTGACTGGCCTTCCGATAATGAGAGTCGATTGTTTGTTTTTAAGAGAATTCACAAAATAATCGAATTCAGGATTTTTGATAAAGATATCAGTATTTTTTATGATGAAATCTGTCTTGCTTATATCATCAATTTTCGAAAGCTTCAGAGCGTGAATTTCTGATATTTCTGCGGTTTCTTCGGGAAGATGGCTATCATCTAATCGTGAATCGAGAGATTTCCTTATTTTTTTAATTCTTAGGGAAAGATTTTTATTCTCATCTGGGGCTTCTTTTTTCAAACCGATATCCGTAAAAAGCTCTGCCAAATTAGCTTGTTCTTTGAATTTCTTATGACTTTGCCTTATTTTTCTAATATCATATAATAATGCGCTTAGGTCTTTATACCGCTTTTTGCTGTCTTTTATGACACATTTTTTTATAATCTTTTTTATCTTTCTATGAACATTTTTGGGTAATTCTTTGAAATCGGGCCCTGAGCCATTTATCTGTTGATTCAGTAGCTCCCGGGTCGAAAAACCATGGATGGCAAATTCTCCGGTTAATAATTCATAAAACAGCAGGCCTAATGAATAAATATCACTTCTTTCATCCAACTCTGCTCCCATCGCCTGCTCCGGGGACATATATCTTGGCGTTCCCATAACTGTACCGGCCAAAGTCAAATCATCGCTATCATCCACAAATTGACATAGGCCAAAATCCGTTATCTTGATCACTCCATCTCTCGATAGTATAATATTCGCAGGTTTTATATCACGATGGAGAATGTTTTTTTCATGGGCATATGATAGGCCTCTTGCTATTTGTTCCAATATCGTCATCGATGTATTGGGGTCGAGAAGCTTTTTCGCTTCTAATAATATCTTTAAGTCGATGCCATCGATAAATTCCATTACAATGTAATACGCATTGTCAGTTTTCCCGAAATCCAATGCGCCAACAATATTTTCATTCGATAAAATGCCAAGAGAAATAGCTTCTTTTTCGAAACGCGCTATAAAATGGGGGTTCGAAGATAGGCGTGTCGATAGCTGCTTAATCGCAACAGGCCTTTGCAAAGAGAGCTGCGTAGCTCTAAAAACTTTGCCCATTCCGCCTTGTGCCAATTCTTCGATTATCTGATAATTTCCGAATAGTATTTCCATCGGATATTAATGAAATATGCTATTCAAATTTTGTCAAGAGATATAGTCAATGAATACCTGTCAAATTGCACTTTTCTATAGCTATGTAGTTCCCTTTTAAGGGCAATATAGTAATATATATCAACATTGCAACAGCTTCACTGATCTTTTAGCCGAGAAGTATGACAATACGGAACAGCGCATTATCTGATATTAACTTATCGATGAATATTATGTAAAACTAATGAATTTTTTCTTGTTATTTTTAATTTTAGTATTAAATTCATATAAAAAAGGAGAAAAAATGTTAATCACTTTCATTATTTTTGGTTTTATCAGTATTCTACTGATTGTAAATAGTATATTCGAAGTAGTTTCTTTTGATGCGGCCTATTATTATATCTATCCATTAATTGGACTTATTCTTTCTGTCGGGGTGCCATTTGGTATTAAAAATATCAGCGAAGCAAATGAATTGCAGGAACACAAAGATGAGATAAACCGTCTGAAAGACGAGCTGAAGGAACAGGAAAGAAGAATTGCAGAAGATCTCACAACCTACGGTAATTCAACACATTTCAATGACCCTGATAATCAACCCATGGAAGCAACAAAGCAGATTAAATATTCTCCTGAATTTGATAAGAAGAAAAATAAAGATAGCTAATTAGCAACCTTGTTTTCTATTTATACTCGAAAATATTTTGTTACGAGTATTGTTTTTATAATATCTTGTAAAAAGAATTTGCATATAAAAAGTTATAGTAAGTTATTACAAAAAATCTGACAAAGCTTTTATTCTATCTCAATATCAACTGTATCCTCAGCAAATATAAAATAACCATTGCCATATCTTAGAGTTGAGGATTCTTCATATATTCGAGTTTCCGGATTATAAAGATATGCTGGAAGCAAAAGGCCATCTGTTTCTATCGAATCAATCTCTGTTTCGATATATGGCATTCCAATGATATTCCATCCCGGATATAATTCCCAGCTTGCTCTTGTTGAGAAATAATTTTCGATTTCGAGCGTGGTAGCTGTAAATGAGAAGAACCAAAATCCTTTGCCGAGTTCTACAGTTTCGGTTTCCACATATAGGCCAGCTACTGGATCGAATGTATAGATCGGCTCACTGCTTTCCGGAAATAATAAGCTATCCCAATTTGAGCTGCTAATAGGAAGCGATAGCAAGTTCCATCCGGCTTGAATTTCCAGCTCGAAAGATTCCAAACCTGGAAGCTCAACAGTTCTGCACATTGTATCGATACCGCAGCCGAAATAATCCTCGAGCTGCGTAATACAAATATCGACAAAGCCATCGAGGACCAAAGTATCACCAGTCAAAGTGACCATAGTATCTTCCAGTTGGAGATAGGTTATACCATCGATTGTCATAAAAAGGCCACTATAAGGGTTGAGAGAATATATTTCATCGTCATCTATCAAATCGACTCGTATTGTTTCTGTATGTACAGCAGTGTCTCCGTCTGTCGCTTCGAAGCATGCCAGTTCCTCTCCAGCATAAAAATATAAGCTATCATCAAATAGGAAATCAACATCTGGTGGAGTCGCATTAAAAAATGGAGTAATAAACTGCCTATCAATTGTAAAGTCTCTATGAGACGGGCTCGATGATGATACATGGATCAAAATAGTATCTATTTGCGTTTCTGCCAGCCAATAGCCATCAGGAATGCGGAATTGTAAATCGATAGGTGCGGTTTCAAAACCGTGAAGAGTTCCAATAGTATCACATCTTCTTCCTTCGTATAATAGGCCGCCCGATGTGGGAAGTTCCATGCAGACAATTGTACTCTCAGCAGAATCGATAGTAGAATGGGTAATAGAAGCGTGAACATCAATCAGGCTTATCAAAGAGCAATTTGACGCTGTTGCAAAAGAGGGAAAAGAAGATATTAATGCCCAGTCTGAAGGATGAGTCGTTCTCGGACTATAACCATAACCATAATACGTTACAAAACTGCGACTGCTAGATGTATCTACTACAGTCCATTCATCAGCAATAGACATATTGCATGAGTCTGCCTGTGCGGAGGCGAGGCTGGCAAAGATGGCCAGTGTTAAAATTGTTAAGATCAGTTTTGTTTTCATTGTTTCTCCTTAGTACTGTCCCCAAAAAAATAAAAAAAGGCTAGGATTTTTTGCGTAACCACTTTATATTAGTAGTAG
>JBKHBT010000097.1:0-13175 GCA_046542255.1 Candidatus Zixiibacteriota bacterium
CCAGCTTTTGGGGATATTGTCTGCGAGATGTTCCTCATTCAGAATAGCAATCTGCGCATTTCTTTCGGAAGCAAGGCGTTGAATATTACTCGAATTGAATTCGCCATTTTCAATCATCCTGAGAATCTCGATATTCGAAAGTGCATAAAGGTCGATATATTCGGCATTTGTATAAAAAGAGATTGCACCGATGTCATTTATCACGATAGTCGCATCATCATAGTACTCGCCGACAAATTCTGCCATCATAATATGCTGGTTATGGATATTTTTGCTGTAAAATGCCAGCCTATTATAGCTGGCTCTTTTGCCGAGCGGCAATAAAATAAGAATAAACATCAATATTGAAAAAGCGAATCTGACCTTAGAATGATAAAGCTTTTTGAAATTGATATGTTCCAAAAACAATGATAAGGCCACAAATAACATCACCACAAGATATGCTTCATAACGGGCGAATTTATAGCTAAGCCTTGCAAGCATAATATGCTGTGCACTTGCCGCAAGAACCAGTATACCAAAGACAATTTCGAAATTGAAGAATTTTGTCGATTTGCGCGAAGTTATTATTATTCCCGATATTACAGCCATAATCAATAGCAAAAGACCCTTGTGCTGGTAAAATACAGCGATATTTTTCAGCTTCATCAATATCTGGCTCAGGCCGCTTATCTCGGACATATGCGACTTATACAAAACAGGGTTTGGGAAGAATTCATAGCCATTAGAGATAGATATTATGCCGAAGATAACAATAGGCAATGCCGCCAGCACGGCCATTAGAATAGCCGGAAGACGCTTTTTTCGGATCATCATAAGTACAAATACTGCAAATACAAGGAACATGCCCTCGTAGCGCGCAAAAGTTACCAGAGGCGCAAGCATATAGAAAGCAAATAAATCTCGCGAACGATAGCTTCTATCATATGATAAAATCAATGACGAAAAATACAAAAAGGCCAGGCTCACGAAAATCTGTATCATATTTTCCATGCCTTGAGAGATTATAAGAGTCAGCGGCGTGAAGATTATGATGGCGAGAGATGTAAAAACGAAATTCCAATTCGAGAGATTCTCTCTTTTTGCGATATAATATACAAACAATATCAAAATCACTGAAAACAGCATATTTACTAAAAGCGGCAAAAGAGTATTAATCCCGAAAATGGCAAACAACCCGGAAAGCAATAGCGGATAAATAATGCTCGATGCAGCAGAATTGAATTCTCCGGGCAAGGTGCTCCATTGGCCATTTTGGACAAGATTCTTGCTTATCGCCATGTGAATATATGCATCGTCTAATGTATATACAAACTCACCATCGGTTGATTTAGTAGTTATAAGAAAAATTACTCCATGAATCAAAATAAAAGCGATGATTATTCCCAATAACGATATTTTTAGGCTATTTCTTTTCATATCGATAAAGATATTAATTTCTATGAATTTCACAAGTATTTTGAATATCATTGACCATCATGCATCGATGCTTTATTTTTAGAAAAAATAAAAAAAAGGAGCATATTATGAAAAAGATACTAAGTTTGCTATTTCTATCATCTTTGATTATTTTTGCCGGCTGCGGCGGTGATGACGATGACAATAATGACGATAATACCGGAAACCCCGAAGTAGAAATCCTAAGCCCGAACGATGGCGCAGAATTCCAAAGCTCTGATACCATATTTTTCTCTGGCGATGTAACAGACGATGCAGAAAGCGAAATAATAGCGGAAAACATTATCTGGGTTTCCAATATCGATGAGCAAATCGGCTCCGGAATAGAATTTAGCAGAATATTGAGTGCTGGAGAACATGCTATCACGCTATCATATACCGATGTCGATAGCAATTATGCTTCGGATGATGTTTCTATTACAGTGACTTCGATAGGAAGTGCACCAGAATTTACTATCCTGTATCCCGATGATGGAAGTCGTCATCCATCGGGTGACGATATAACATTCACTGGCACTGCCACAGATGCCGAAGATGGCACGATAGACGACATGACATGGTCATCCAGCATAGATGGCGAGCTTGGCACAGGAAGCGAAATTACAACCACATTGTCGATTGGTAACCATACAATTACTCTATCCGGTGCTGATTCAGACGAGAATGTAGGTTTTGCTTCTATCGAAATTAATATTTATATGGATGAATCACATGAGCTTGCAATGATATCCGAGGTGGAGCTTGCTTCGGCTATGAGTGTCGCAATCAGAGATAATTATGCCTATGTCGCTGGCGGTTCTGATGGCCTTGTTATCATCGATATTACAAATCCAGAAGAACCTGTTATTTCAGGAAGTGCAGATGGCGAATCGGGAAATGAAGACGCTGTCTTTTTGTCCGGAGATTATGCATATTGCGCAGATGGCGGCGGCCTTCGAATTTATGATGTATCCAATCCTGGCGCACCAGAAGAAGCCGGTTTTCTGCTAATCGATGGTATCGCTACCGGTGTTTTTGTAAAGGATAATTATGCCTATGTCGCAGCCTGGGAAGATGGTATTAGCATTGTCGAAATTTCCGATCCTACAAATCCTGAGCTGGTTGGCCAATTTACACCAGCTTCAGAATACATTGCTAATAATGTATTTGTCGATGGAAATTTCGCCTATATAGCTGGTAATGAAGCCGGCATTAGAATAGTCGATATCTCCGATCCAACATCGCCGGAAGATGTTTCAGCATACGACACCTGGGGCGAAACCAAAGCCTTAGATATTGTCGGTAACAGAGCCTATGTCGCAGACGGTTCACAAGGGCTCAGGATTATTGATATATCCGACCCATATGATCCAGTAGAACTGGCGAGGTTTATCGATGTGAACCAGGTTTATGAAGTGAAGGTGATTGGCAATTTTGCCTATCTTGCCGATGTCTGGCAGGGAATGCATGTGATCGATATTTCATATACAGCAGAGCTAACCAAAGTCGGCTTTTGGGAACTCTCGCCCGGTGGATGGGCACTCGAAATTAGCGGAGACTATGCCTACGTCGCATGTAATAATATAGGGCTTAAGATAATCGATATATCTGCTTTTGACAGATGAAAAGTATGAAGTAATACTTTATAATTAGCCTAACCTGTAATTCAGAAATTATAAGTTAATTGAATTTGTTTGTGTTCGTGAATTTCCTTGAAAAAATCTATATTTATTGTTAAATTAAAATTTCATAAGTAGTATTGGGAAATTGGATGGAGGAAAATCATGAGAAAACTAGTTTGCATGTGTTTTGTTCTATTGATAACATCCCTTTTATCAGTCGAAGGCTGGATTGGAGATGGTTCGATGGGCTTTGGTTCGATGAGCCAGCCTTCGAATGTAATAATTTATATCAGCGGCGTCTGGGAGGATGGCGGCGAGCCATGTGCCATGGTTTCACGCTGTGGAGATGTTTATGTTGTCGAAGATCAAGAATGGAGCTCAGGTGATGCCTTAAATGATATAAATGGTACACCAAATTATATCCAAGGTACCGGTATAGGAAGCCCCTTCTACGACGAACCAATATTATTGCCAGAAACAGCTCCTGGTGTCTATGATGTAGTCTTAGACGGAAATCTAAGTGGTACCTATGAACCTTCTTATGATTATCTTATCGACAATTTAACAATCTATTGGGGCGGCCCTGTTCCCGAGTGGATGGACGAGAGAATCTCCGATCTCAAAGAAGCAGCCGAACATGATCAAAATGCTATGCATCCCTGCGAACAAACTATTATGTATCTTAATGCGTTCAGCCTTATGATGACTTCGCATAGTTTCTTTGCAAACTTAGTCGCTGGCAATTTTGTCGGTGCAGTTTCTGATGGAGCTTCTTTAGCCGGTTATTCAACCGATTATAATAGCGCTGTTCTCTCTATCGGGAAAGATTTGCTCCAATCAGTAGCTGATGCCGCCAAACAAACAGCAGCGGGAATCGCAGCAGACCCACCAGATTTGGTCAATTATCCTTATGTATATATGCCTTATGAGCATGCGTCGGAAGAGCCACCTGTTGATGATACCCATGTTCTTGCAATTTACCATGCAAGAAACTGGACAGCAATAAATGATAATTTTCGCCGGGCAAATCTGGCTTCATTGGAGAGATATCAGGGTGCAAGGGATGAAGGCGAAATCAAATATGCGAGAATTCAGGCAAAGATGTTGGCGCATTTTAGCGAAGTACTCAAGGTGGTCCTCGATTCTACCGCAAATTCTTATGACAGACTGGGTTATGTTTGGGATTCTATCGGAGTCGCGCCTGCGATGGCACCCGATTCCCAGAATGTACGAATGATACAGGACAGACTTTCGACTACCGGATATTCAACCGATGAGCTTCTCGAATTCCGCAAGCTGGGATGTTCTGATGAGCAGCTCGATAGCCTGAAAGAACAAATATTAGATGCAAATACCAGTCAATTCATCGGCAAAACTGGTTCTGAGATGTGGACCGATGCCGCAGATACAATGAGACAATGGCATACAGCATTGGATACGGTTATCTATTTTGCTAATGAAATGGTAGATTCACTCACCGATGGCGAATATGGCATTCAGGATTTGGAGCCAGTCGCCGAGATAAATGGCCCATATCGCGGACAGGCCGGAACGGCTATAAATTTCTCAGCTACAGGTTCTGATGCAGGAGGAGGTTCTTCATTCGACTATGGTTGGGATTTCGATGCCGATGGAGATTTCACCGATGCTACTACCGAAAATCCCTCATATACCTATTATACTCCAGGCATCTATATGGTTGGATTGAAAATCGAAAATGATCTGGGCAAAGCGATGTATGAATTTAGCTATGTAGTGGTTGAAATCGCAAATTATGGGCCGTATTTCACTTCAACAACTCCGGATACGTCTTTCGTATATATAGAAACATCCGGCGGAACCGAGACAATAGATTTTGCTGTCACAGCTGATGATCCGGAATCGGATGCCCTGACATATAGTTGGGATGTCGATGGCTCTATGGTTGGCAGCGGTACAGAATACAGTTTTTCATCTTCAGATACTGGCCTTTTTATTGTTACTTGCACTGTTGAAGATGCTCCAAGTAACAATTGTGATAATAAATATACTTGGTCGGTACATATCGTAGAGGCAGATATCGCCATCGATTTTAACCTGACATCCACCGAAATTCTTTTTACTGCAGATGATCGTGAGCAGGTCATAGTCTCTGCCGATTCACAGGATATTATGATAACCAATACCGGCGATGTTCCAATCGATTTAAGCCTGAGAGTCGATTCGATAGTAGGCTTTACTCTGATCGATAGCATATATGATCATGATGATACTCTCGAATATCATTATGGGTGGTTTTCGCTACAGGCAATCTTCAATGATGAAACCACGGCACCCGATACAAGCGACTTCGGCCCGGAGGATTTCATAACCGAGACTATAAACTATGCATCATCAGATACATTCGGAACAGGCGGAATCAAGATCCCCAATACCGGGGACATGACCGAAATGATCTGGTTTATGCTTCGTACACCAGAATTCTATCCAGAAGATACCTTCGATATTAAAGTAATTATACAAGCAAGAGAAGATTTGCCTTGATAGCGGTTTAAGATATAACTATTTCGTAGATTCTTCATATATAAACTTCTCCATAAAAAAAGCAATGAATGCAGTAAAACATAAAAAACAAAGTCATTGCATTTTTTGGGCATTATTCTGATCTAAAGATAGCCAGCATTAATATTGCTAGCCTTTATTCTTAGAGAAAAAAATCTCTAATCATATTGGTAGTCGCCGAGGTAGTCACCATCGCCATTACGTATAATGCGCTCGTGTTTAATACCGTCATTGTCGGCATCGTGTTTCTCTGTGGCTACTATGTGTATGCTACTACTGATATCTCCAGTTAAGCCAGGTTCAACAGTGTAATCATATCGTCTTTTGTCGCTGGGAATCATCCAGTTGATATTCGGTATTTCATTAACACCAGTCGAGGGCTGATATGTGCCATGTTCCATATAATAGGCTTCTTCGAGAATGGCAATTTGCCTGAGAACTCCCAGCGCTTCACGCTTTTTCGCCTGTGCGGATGCTCTTTGAAACCTTGGTATAGCAAGAGCAGATATAATCCCGACAATCAGGACTACCATCATAAGTTCAATTAATGTAAAGCCTTTTTTATTCATTATTTCACCTCTTACAATAAAGCAATTAATATGCCAATTATCCATTAAATAAAAAATCAAATTAAAAGCTTTTCTATGACTTTACAATTTACTTAATGTAAGCTAATAAAAATTTTACGATAAATCAAAAAAAAAATCTATTTAAATAATGCTTTAACGGCTAGGTTATATTTATTGATACTCAATGCTACCCTGCAATAAAGTATAAGAAAAATATTCTAATACCATAACAGGTAAAAAAAGCCCAAAAAAATAGGCGCCCCTTAGAGGCGCCCATTTCAGAGCAGTAGAGAAGAAAAATTATTTAGTGATCTGTCCTCGTTGGTTGATTGACAATGTAATGTTATCATTCTTGAGGGACTGGTCGTATGAATTTTCAGTAGTTGCTTCTGCTGCAAATCCTTCAGTTCCGCCTGTAGTGATTTCATAACCGAAGCGAGGTTCGCCAGAAGGTGCATCTATTGCGACACCACTGAGGTCATTCCAGTCATCTTTGTTACCTTCATTAAAGGTATGAGCTTCTGGGTATTGACCTTCTGCTTGATAGTAAACTTCTGCTTGTGTATAGATTTGTTTCAAGATGCCTTCTGCTTCTGCGATTTTGGCTTTTTTGGATGCAGCCATAAAACGTGGAATTGCAAGCGCTGCTAAGATTCCGATGATTACGACTACGATCATAAGTTCGATCAGTGTGAAGCCCTTTTTGTTCTTCATTTTTGCCTCCTTAGGCTTTGGTTTTGGGTTTCCATTATATACATTGCAATTGCCATGCCAAAATTTGAGATTCATGCTAATCCCATGCTTTAGGTGATTAAAAATGATACATGGTGTAAGTTTATATATATCGGGCATATATCGGTTTGCATTTTGCAAATTGCAACGAAAATTGGCTCTATTATGCAAATTCCCAATTTGCAGCCAATCCGATGTATCATTTCCGTAATCATGAATATATAATGATGTGTAATATTTATAAAATTCTTTTCCATAATTTAGGACTTTTTCTATATGCGTATATATCCAAAACTTTCAGAAGAGAGATTTGTCAAAGAAAATTATCGCAAAATGCAAAATGCATGATTAATATATTATATCGTTTTGATTTTGAATTAAAACCTAAGATAAGAATAGATTTACACAAGAATCAGAGATTGTTCTGGAGAAACTCCAGAAGTTTATATGGATCTTTTAGATATTTGAATAGAGCCATCTTTTTTTTGTCCAATGTTCTTAGCTGTTTATCGTATTTGGCAATAGCGTCATCATTCAATTGCCCGGATTCAAAGCGGCTTTTTATGTCATTTTGCTTTTTTTGGATATCATGGATTTGATTTTGCAAGAGAGATTTTGTGAAGTTTATATCTATCTTTTCATCATCGGCATTGAATATGCATTTTCCGATAAAACTCTTATCATTCTTATCTGCAAGGATTCCCGAGATATCCGACAGGGTAACCTTACCTATGTCATAATATATGTCTCGGATTTCCTCGAAAATTCCCCGATAGAAGACAAATGGATTGATTTTTCCGATAAACTCGATTAATCGATTATTGCAAAGGATATATGAAATCATAAGCAGTTCGGATTCTTTGGCACGATCTTTCTTGATTGGTTGCTTTGCATCTTGGTTTCTATTTCGATTTGTGCTTCTCTTCTGATTCTCAAATGACCTATCATGGAATACTCTTTCTACCTCATCGCGAGGATGTCTTAAGATATCGGCAAGATTTGCAATATACATACTTTTATTCAATGAATCATCGACAGCATTGATAAATGGCTTGAAAAAGCCAAGCGCTTTCATTTTCTCTGGAACCGATTTCGGGATATCCTGCTGAAGTCCAATTTTTGTAATATACTCGAAAAAGTCCAGATGGCTACTCATGTATTTAACAAGGACTTCCGGCGAACTGCTTCTGGCAAAGCTATCCGGGTCTTCATTATCGGGAAGCTCCAGGACTCTTGTCTCTATGCCGGCTCGAAGGAGAATCGGTATTGCTTTTAGCGTAGCTGCTTTTCCGGCACTATCGCCATCGTAGAAAATAACGGCTCGATTGGTCAATCGCTTAATCTGAAATGCCTGTTTTTGCGTGAGTGCTGTTCCACAGCCGGCGATAACATTGCGGTAACCGCGTTCCCAGAGAGAAATAGCATCGAAATAGCCTTCTGTAATATATGCAATCTCATTTTTACGGATATCTTTTCTCGCATAGCTGAAACCAAAAAGTGTGCTGCTTTTTTTATAAAGTGGATGCTCGGGGCTATTGACATATTTAGGGCCTTCATCGCCGAGATTGCGCATACCAAATCCAATCACACGGCCGCTTCTATTATGTATCGGAATTGTGATGCCATTTATATAGAAATCGATTGGCTTGCCAATGCTCGATGTTTTGATTAGCCCCGTTTTATGAAGGTCATTATCTTTTATTCCCTTTTTTCGTGCATACTTATAAAAGCTATCCCATTCTTTTGGTGCAAATCCAAGGCCGAATTCTATTGCAAGCTTTTCGGAAATACCGCGATTTTTTAGGTACTCCAACGCAGCTTTTCCTTCTGGTGATTTCAGATTGCTGGTATAGAATTTTTGTGCCACATTGAAAGCCTCACTCAGACCCTTTTCCGATGGCCTCTGTTTGCGAATCTCGATTCCGGCGTGATTTGCCAGCCTTTCGACAGCTTCATTGAATGATAAACCTTCTGCCTCCTGTACGAAAGTAAAAAGATCGCCGCCACGGCCGCAGCCAAAGCAATGATAAAGCCCTCTACCTTCATCGACGCTAAATGATGGTGTCTTTTCAGAATGGAATGGGCAAAGGCCAACATGCCGGCCGCCGCGAAGCTTCAAGGTCGTGAATTGGCTTACTATATCGACTATCGAAACCTGCTCACGGATTTGTTCTAATGTCTGCTGTGAAAATGCCATAGTGTTTACAATATAAAAGGGAGCACTCACTTTTCAAAGTGGAATATGCTCCCTCAAGAATCATTCTTAAATAAGCCTATTTAACATAAAGTGCTCTTTTAATAAATACATCGCTACCCGAAATGGCTTTTACTATATATATACCGGAGCCATAAGATTCTGCCGACCAGCTCGATGTGCCTTTCGGCAATATCTCGATTAGATTTCCTGAAAGGTCATAGATAAAGATATTAGCATTCGCTGGAGCATCGATTCGGCATTCGCCATTAAAAGGATTTGGATAGATACTCAGGCCAAGAGCTTCTGGAGTAGAAATATCCTCTTCTATATCATCGACCGAAGTAATATATACATGTGTTGTGTCTGCGGTATGTGTTTCCGTCAGAGTAATATCGAAGGTATCGGGAACAACTACAAATTCAAATCCGGGTATTTCGCTCATCCATGCAGCGACAGTGTAATCACCCGGGCCATCGACTTCTATAGTGGCATAGCCGCCCATACCGGTCATAGCCGTCTCATCATCTATGCCCATAGAAGTTCCGAATTGTGGATTATCGCTACTATCGGTTGCCCAAATCGTAATCGAATATGTAGCGGGCGGAGTTCCTTCGCCAACGATAAATTCTATTGTATCTGCTGGATTTAGTGAGCCGAGGAATGATGAAGCATTCTCGGGCGAAACCCAATGATCTTCAGGAACAATCGGTGTCAGGTTCAGATAGGCAGATGATGTGAAAATCTCTGTGTGCACACCGAGATCGGTTTCGAATTCGCCATCATCGCCGGTTAATGTATTTTCCCATTCTACAATAAGGCCGCTATATGGCTCGCCTTCTGGCGTGTTTGAAAGAATTGTCAATGAGAACTCTTCTGCTTCGGATGTATCTGTTAGATTGAAAACTATCGTATCTATTGGCATCGTCTCTGTTAGAGAAACAGTATCGATTTCTGGTATTGTGATGAATCCGAGTTTCCATATTGTAACTTCATAGTCGCCGGGGAAATCATAGATTAAATCTGTGTAGCCTGTTGAATCCGCGAAGGATCTATTCCATGAATCAGCACCCAGGCTTCTATGTTGTATCATATAATCGAAGACGATCTCGCTGGAATCATCGATAGCGCTAACGTTGATGCGATAGCTTCCAGCTTCACCTTCGTAAACAGTAAATATAACCGTATCGACTTCGCTTAACGAAGTTATAAGTGCGTTTTCTTCTTCAGGGATCGTATAGAAACCACTTTCGGGCAGGCTTGTGAATGTATAATTGTCCATATCTTCGATTATTATATCGATGATACCAGTATCGCCAGTCGAAAGTGTATCGGTTTCATCTGATAATGACCTTGTCCAGAAGAAATCCAGCTCTGGGTAAGGCTCGCCATATTCATCTTCTGAAATGACTGTAACATACATATCGCTCTCGCTGGTATCGGGCGATTCTTCCATAACAAATTCAACAGAATCGACCGGGCTAAGAGAATCCAGTGTAACACTTATTAGTTCTGGAACTGGTTCATAGCCGAGTTTGGAAGCTGAGAATTCATATGTTCCCGGGTGTAGGAATTCGATTGTTTGATATTCGGATAAGGAAAAGCTGCTTTCCCAGGTCGTATCGCCTTCATTTCGGTATAGTACTGTGAAAGTAGAGAAGTGTTCGCCAAGAGTATCCACTGTGCTAACAGTAACCCAGTAGTCATGAGCGGTGCCCTCATAAACCTCGAAAATCACTGTATCAGCAGGATTCAAAGGCGTCAATGTAAAAGACTCCTCATCTGGAATGGTATAGAAACCAGGCTCTGGGTCTGGAGTTAGTGTAATCGATGCAAAAAGATCGAAGTCCAGAACGGCAATGCCCTCATCATCGGTTACAATAGTCTCGACAGTAGAATCAAGAGCACTGATCCAATCAACAGCGAGTCCGGGATAGGGAACACCTTCAGCGCCGACAGAAATAATTGTCAGTTCGATAGAAGATGTTTCGGAAGTATCTGCGAAATTCAAAACCACAGAATCGGTTGGCTCAGAAGTCGTTAGCTCGACAGTAGTGATTTCTGGGACTGGTTCTCTTCCATCATACCAACCAGAAACTTCGTATGTACCTGGCCCGGGGGGTGTGATTTCGGCTGTGCCCATCATGCCAGATGCTACCGATGTCCAGCTAGTTTCTGATTCTTCACGCCATTTGGCTGTAAATTCCATTACTGGAGTCAATCCCTCTGTCGCTCGGACAGTTATCATATAATCATCGGTTTCGGATGTATCGATAAATTCAAAAACAGCAGTAACTGGCAACATGCTGGCAGTAACAATCTGTTCTTCCGGCTCTGCACGGTGGCCGGGCTTTTCTGCGCGTACAATATATTCACCAGAATCGGAAACCTCGATCATTGCAGAGCCGGTTTCCATTGCATCTACTGAATACCATGTTGTATCACCATACATTTTTCTGTAATTTGCGGAGAAAGAAGTTGGAGTACCATCGACTGTTCCATTTACCATAATCATATAAACCATCGGGCCGCCGCCAACGAATCTAAAATCTAGGCCACCTGCAAATTCGCCTTCTTCGACCGTAACTTCGTGCATCTCGGGTATTGCTGTATATGGCGGCATTGCCATTGGTGTTATAGTAACGAGGCCAGCGGTAACATCGACAACATATTTGCCATCGGCATCGGTAGTAGCTAACATTGGCATTGGTGAATCTTCTGATACTATGGTTAGGTTTATATCTGGAGCCGGGCTACCGTCATCATAGATAATCATGCCAGCGACAGTCGCTTCACCAGAGCCGCCACCGGTTATTGTAAAATCATATCCAGTCAGAACATCCGATTCTGTTTCTACGGTTATGGAATAATCACGCGGATCTCCGGTTGCTGTGCTTGGGCGAAGTGTATAGCTTCCTGTACCGACACCTGTGAAAGAGAATGTGCCATCCATTCCAGAAACTGTCAAACTGGCCGGCCCGCTATCAGGGACAAGCTCCAGTTCGACATCACTCATCGGAAGCGGAAATGGCATACCTCCATTATAGCAGGTTCCAGAAATTTCTGCACCAAAAATGGATGCAGCTATTAGTAACAAGATGGCTATTAGTTTTTTCATCGTATCTCCCTCTTTAAGAATTTGACAAAATTCGCACTTAAATTATTCATATTAAAATAATAAATATCGCCACTTATCGCAATGTCTGATTCAAGTAAAATGTATATTTCGATTTATTTATTGGGATTTATAATTTCTAAAATTAATTGATGTATGAAAAATACTTGACAAAAGCGAAGACTGTAAATATAATGGATATATACAGCATTAAATCAAGGAGACAAAAATGAGAGCTCTTAGGATTATCGCAGCTTTGGCTTTGGTTTTATCTATTTTTGCAATGGAGATTGAGATTGTCCAGGTAACAGAGGGCCCGCCGGCATGTTATGAAATTCGAGTTATCAATGATTCTGGAGATATGGCAACTCCGATCACGGATTTCCATTTTAGTGTCGATATGCCGGGTTCGATAACGCCCGAAGTTATGCTTCCCGAAGGTTGGGAGCTTCGATATGCTTTGCCCAACAGCTTTCTCGAAGCCGATGCAACCGATGGCCATGAAATCGGGCCGGGAGAAACCGGCTCCTTTATAGTATGCATCGACGGACCTGTAGAAGATTTGGGTTATACTCTTTATTTTACCGGGCCAGATGGAGTTATTCCCGATTCCGAAAGAAGCGGGCCACTTGGGCCATTATCAATCGATGAGAAAAACATCGATGAAGAAGAAATACTCTATATCTCACCTAATCCATTCGATAATGCCTGCAATATCCATATCGATGATAGATGGAATGTCAAAATTCTGGATATCCAAGGTAAATGCATCGAAGATCTTGGCAAAGGTTCTGTTAGATGGACTCCTTCTGCAGAAGTCATGGAAGGAGTATATTTCATCGAAGCCACTTATGGCGAGAGAGTTATTGTAAAAAGGGTTGCTTTTTTTAGATAAAGCCGAGGTTTTTTATTGATTATACTCGTTGAGAAGTGGAGCTTCCCAACGCCTAATTTCCTCTTTTAAA
>JBKHBT010000098.1:0-12937 GCA_046542255.1 Candidatus Zixiibacteriota bacterium
AAATCGAATTAATATTTGGATATATCATCTCCGATATTATATTGTTGCCGGCTGAAGAATTTTATACAGCTTAGGAGCTAAAATGGATATCATTGTAACAATTTTCGCGACAATAATTGCGCTGGGCGCATTAATCATAATCCACGAACTTGGGCATTTCCTTATGGCTAAATTGGTCGGAGTCAAGGTCGAGAAATTCTCGATGGGATTTCCACCGATTCTTTGGCGAAAGAAAATCGGCGAGACAGAGTATTCTATCGGAATACCTTATGGCGGTTTTGTCAAGATGAAGGGCGATGAGGCCGATTATGAACCCGGCGAAGAAGGCCCAGAACCCGATAGCTTCTATGGAAAATCAGTTGGCCCAAGGGCTTTGATAATTTCTGGCGGAGTGATTTTCAATATTATTCTGGCATTTTTGCTGTTTTTTGCTGTCAATATGTTCTGGGGAATCGGCGAAGCTATTACCGACCACGCAGTAGTCGGTATGATAAATCCGGGAATGCCAGCGGAAGACCTCGGTGTCGAAGTCGGTGATACGATTATCGCTATCGATGGCCTGGAAGTGGAAACCTGGATGGATATGGTCGAGCTTGTACACGCCCTTCCTGATTCGATGGTCTCTGTTACCTGGAGGCATGATGGTGAAACAATTACCGACTCTATTATTACATATGCAAGAGTCCAGCCCGGCTACGACAAACCGATAGGCCTTATCGGGATTGGCCCAGCTTCGCGAAATATCTCTTTATCATTCGGCGAAGCCGTCAAATATGCTGCTCTTCAGGAGGTCAATGTCTTTGCAGAAATGGTCTTCTTTATCTATCGATCGGTAACCGGTAATACATCAATGAAAGAACTGGGCGGCGTGGTGATGATTGCTCAGATGGCAGGTAAAACAGCTAAGATGGGAATATCGAAATATCTGATATTCATTGCATTTCTATCGATCAATCTGGCTTTTATCAATCTTTTGCCTTTTCCTGTTTTTGATGGCGGACATCTTGTATTTCTTGGACTGGAAGCAATCCGTGGCAAGAGACTGCCGCTGCGCATACGTAGTGCAATACAGAATGTCGGGATCGTTATGATATTGATGCTTATTGTACTTGTTACGAGTAATGATATCATGCGATTTTTTCGTTAGCTAGCTATAAACCCAAAAAGCAACTCTTTTTATTATGCCGCAAATCAAAATAATAACTGGGCCAATAAATTCAGGCAAATCTACAAGGTTATTCGAAATTGCTAATTCACTGAAAGCACGTGGCGAGAAGATTTATGGAATAATTGCAGAAGGCATTTTCGAAAATGATAAAAAAATAGGCTTCGACATAATCGACCTCGATACCGGCCACAGAAAGAAACTCGCCAGAACCAATGAAAAACTCGTTGGCTTCCAGCTTGGAAAATTCCATTTCTCGGAAAAAGCATTCGAATTTGCCAAAAGAGCTATCGAAAAAGGCATTGATGAAAAGCATCTCTTCATAGATGAAATCGGGCCTATGGAACTCGATAGAAAAGGCTATTTTGATATTTTTTCGAAATCTCTTTTCTCCTATACTGAGAATATCTATGTTGTAGTCCGCGAAAATATCATGGATGAATTTTTAAGATTATTTGAAATTGATGATTTTTTGATTTTGGAGTAGCTAATGAAGCTGAAAAATAGAATCTATGGCTTAACGGATATTTTGGTTTTCCTTATGATGCTTCAGGGAATTCTGGGGCTTGTCCTGCACCGGCTCTACCGCGATAGCAAGATGATCGCAGGTACATGGCATGCCAATGATGCTCTAACCTTGATTCTTGCATTTTTTATGATTATTGCGATGCTTCGAACTCGCAAAGGGTCGATTAGGGCTGGTTTGCTTTGGCTCGGGATTATTGGCTATTCCATCTATAATTACGGTTTCTATCTTCTTGGCGCCAGAATCAATGTTTTTTTCCCGATATATCTATTTGCCTTTATCTTCTCGATTATTACCATGATACTTTTCATTTCTAATTTGGATATAGCCGAAATTTCGGCTCGTTTTTCCAGTAGAATAAAAAATCGGCTTCTTGGCGGTTATTTCATATTGATTGGATTTATGCTGGGCATAATCTGGCTGATTTTTTGGGCATTTTTTATCTTTGCCGGCAAATCCCTGCCGATTGCCGAGGATGCCTTCCGAACAGTTGCCACAATGGATATTTGTCTTATTAGTCCTTCTCTTATCATCGGTGGCAAGCTATTGTGGAACAGAAAGGATTGGGGTTTTATTATTTCGAGCATTTCGGGAGTACTTGGGTCTTTTTATCTGCTACTACTGACAATAAACAGTATTGCCTTTATTATGCTCGGACTTTCAGAAGCTCCTGGAGAACTCCCAATTTGGGGGACGCTTTTTGTATTCACGTCTATTGCAACCATTTATTTATTTTCCACTATCAAAAAATATAATGAATTAAAATTTGATGTATAGGCTTTTTCTTGTGGTTTCTATTAATTGCTATTAAATTAACAATATGGAAGAAAAGAAAGCGAACCATCCGCAATATCAAAAGCCACGTCTTCTGGTCAGAATAATCTTGATTCTCTGCGGGCTTTTCTTTGTAGGTTTGGGAATATTTGGCATAATAATGCCGATTTTGCCCGGGTATCCATTTCTTCTCATTGCAGGAGCATGCTTTTTCCGAAGTTCAGAAACACTCTATAACTGGTTATATGAGAATAAGGTAACCGGCCAGACAATGCGAAGGTTTTCCAGAGAAGGGGGCATGAAGAAAAAGGAGAAGGTAATAACATTGATTATTTCCTGGATTATAATGATTCCAGCACTACTTTTATCATTGCGTTCTCCAGTTTTCCTTTCACTCATACTTATCATAACGCTTTTTAATACTCTATTTATAATAATTTTCGTAAAGACGGTATGAATAGAACTTTTTAGGGATTCTCAAGGACAAGAAATGCATCGTGAAGAATCGTCCCAACAGGCATTTGTATCGCCTTCATTATAATTCCATCCATTAAATATCGCCGGAATCCTTGGGCCGGCATTATCTTCATGATAGAATTAGATAATCCACCATCTAAAGTAATATATCATCACCAAAAGAACCAGGAAGCTTACAACGGTGAAATTTATACTAAAGCCGAATGTGAAAGATATAGCTCCAAGGTCGAGAGTTGCCGTTTCCATGCCGAAATCGACACCTTTAATGAAAAATTCTCGAACCATGCCAGTCGGTGCCAGCATGTCAAAAAGTTCGCTTACAAGGCCGCCGGCGAGAATTCCTATAAATATACCGATTATTAGAAGCCAGTGTTTTTTCATAATTTATACATTGCCGCAAGTGATCTAAATATCCATAAACCATCTTCTGAACCCAAAATCTTCTCCGAGGCTCTTTCGGGATGTGGCATCATCCCCATAACATTGCCTCTCCTATTGGATAAACCAGCGATATTATTTATGCTACCATTGGGGTTGGCATCTTTTGTTACATTGCCGTCGCTATCACAATACCGGAAAACAACCTGACCCCGATCTTCTATTTCTTTTATTGTCTGCTCATCGGCAAAATAATTGCCTTCGAAATGTGCGATAGGTATCCTGAGTGGCTTTTTATTATCCATTATCCTTGTGAAAGGTGTATCCAGACGGTCGGCTTTTATGCAGGTATAATCACAGATAAAGCTTACATGGTCATTATGCAGCATAGCTCCGGGTAATAATCCAGTTTCGAGCAAAATCTGGAAGCCATTGCATATTCCGAGGACAAGCCCACCTTTTTCTGCAAAATCGATGATATTTTCCATAATAGGCGAAAATTTTGCGATTGCACCGCTACGAAGATAATCGCCATAGGAAAAACCACCGGGAAGAATTATAAGATCGAGTCCGGCTGGAATGCTCTTACTATCATGCCAGATATATTGCGTATTAAAGCCCATGACTTCTTCGAGAACCCAAAATGAATCCCGGTCACAATTAGAACCCGGGAAAATAACAACTCCGGCATTTAGTGTATAGTCCAGATTCATCGGTTTGCAAGCGCTACATCCTTTACATCCGGCCATGTCAAATCTCCTCGATTTCCAAAATTTCGAAATCTTCGATTATTGGATTCGATAGAACCTTTTTGGAAATCTCTGCGATTTCAGCTTTTGCATCACCTGCATTTTCAGAGTCTATATCAATAAAAAATGATTTGCCGACATAGAGGCTATTTACATTTCCATATTCGAGTCTTTGCAGAGACTCCAATATCGTTTTGCCTTGAGGGTCAAGAACTCCCGGTTTCCTTTTCACTCTGACTATCGCTTTGAATTTTTTCATGACTGCTCCGTTTTTTGACTAGTATATTTGTTAGAAGATAAAGCTCTCTTGCAAAACAGAAAAGTATATAAAATAAAATTATCGGAAATACGAAAATCTGCGCTCGAATAAGTATCAAGATTGCGAAGATTGCCAGAATAATCGCCTCGATTAATCTTCCCAAACGCTTCCTGGCAAATACCGACAAAAACCTGACATGTGAAATCATAAGCCAGCTCGAAACGATCAAAATCGGTACGATAGCCTTCTCCAAATCGAGAAAGTCCCAATTGAAAGAGCTACTAAACATCGTATAGCTAACCACAAAAAGAGCGGCTGCTGGCGATGGAAGCCCCCGGAAATATGGTAATTTCACCGGTTGTGCCTCGACATTGAACCTGGCTAGCCTGAATGCGACCGCAATAATAAAAATTATCGGCAATACCAATTTCCAATCCGAGATAGTATAGCCACCCAATTGATGAATAAGAATCATCGGGGCAATTCCAAATGTCAGGAAATCGGCCAGCGAGTCCAGCTCGACTCCGATATCAGATTGCGTCTTGGTAAATCTTGCGATCCTGCCATCCATAAAATCGAAAAATGCTCCCGCAAATATCAGCCAGGATGCACTCTGCACCTTGCCCTCTATGGACATCAAAATAGAAAGAAAGCCACAGAGAATATTGCCTGCCGTGAACATATTGGGAACATTCGATACCAATCTTTGTGATCTCTTCCTAACCATTAAACACCGCCATTTCGCTCTCTCCCGCCTTCACTTTATCACCAATCTTTACAAGGGCTTTCGCATCATCTGGAATGACGATATCGACTCTGCTGCCAAATTGTATCATTCCTATTACATCGCCGCGTTTTAGGCGGTCGCCGGGTTTTAATATGCTGTCGATTCTCTGGGCTAATAGGCCAGCTATCTGGATTATTTTCATTCTGCCTTTGCGAGTATTGAAAAAATGATGCATCTGTTCATTCACAAAGGGGGCTTTATTCATGGATGCCCGAAGAAATTTGCCTTTTGTATATTCTCCGCGAAGATACTGACAATCAAAAATTGCACGATTGACATGAACATCGAAAACATCCATAAAAATACCGATTCTTATAGAATCTCCAACGAAATCATCTTCGATATAAGAAATCTCGACAATTTGTCCATCTGCTGGCGATATTACTGTATTCTCGGAGGCATCGCTATTTCTATGTGGATGGCGATAGAACCAGAAAACAATAGCCGAAAGCAGTCCAAAAAATACACCAGCAATAATCCCATATGGTGCAAATCTCATGGAAATAATAATCGCACCAGCCAAAATAGCATAGCTTAAAATAAGCCCTTTTCGCAATATACGGAAATTACCTATTTTGCTAAATTTCATAGATTTTCCTCCGGACAGGGCTGAATCCATCCATTTTGGATTCCGGAATCTTCGAGATATTTCAGCATTTGATAATATTCTTCGGCATTTATCCTACGATGCATTGGTTTGTAATTATTTCGCTCTATTCCTGCGGTTTTATGCGCCGGAAAATATTGGCTCATAAAGCTAACATATGTTTCCATCGATATTTCTTCGGTTAGGAATTTCATAGCCTTATCGGTTGCCGATATATTCTCGGGCAATAGCAGATGACGGACTATAAGGCCTTTTTTGGCAATTCCATCATCGCCGATTTCGAGATCGCCCACCTGCCTATGCATCTCTTCAATAGCGAGCCTGTTTATTTCGGGATAATCATCGACACCGGAATATTTCTTCGATAATTCACCCAATGCATAGCGTATATCTGGCATGTAGATATCGATATATCCTTCGAGAAATCTTAGCGCTTCTATAGAATCATAACCACTTGTATTGTAAACGATCGGAATTTCAAGTCCCATTTCTCTTGCGGTGATTATGACTCTTCTGACTTGAACCACATAATGCGATGGAGTAACAAAATTGATATTGTGTGCCCCTCTTTTTTGCAAATTAACCATGCCTTTAGCCAGCTTTTCGACAGAAAATTTCGCGCCGTGTCCCATCTGGCTAATCGGGTAATTCTGGCAGAAAATGCAATTCATATTGCAGCCGGAAAGAAAAACAGTACCGCTTCCGCCGCTGCCAGATATCGGTGGCTCTTCGCCAAAATGAAGATTAACGCTGGAAACATAAATATCCACGCCCATTCCGCAGGTGCCTTTTTGCTCGAAACGGTTCACGCCACATTCTCTGGGACAGATTCTGCAATCTTCTAAAATCTCAATTTCTTTATCGCTATATTTCAATATACCTTTTTCCATCACTTCAAATATAAATGTTCTATCAAAATTTTCAAGCCAATAAGAATTAAAATGACTCCTCCGAAAATTTCGGCCTTTTTTCTGAAGTATTTCCCAAAGAATTTTCCAATTTTATGGCCAATAAAAGAAAAGATGAAAGTAGTTATGCCCATTGTGATAAGAACAAGCATCATTGGAAATTCAAGTACTGCCAAACTAATCCCCACAGCAAAGGCATCTATGCTTGTAGCGATCGCTTGTAGAAACATCCTTTTCAGCTCAAAGCTTTTTTGAATTTCCTGTTCATAAGATTCTGCAAAGGGTTCATAAATCATCTTGCCACCAACAAAAGAAAGCAAACCAAATGCTATCCAATGGTCGAAAAACGCGATCTCATCAACGATATATGCACCGCATATCCAACCAATTAAAGGCATTACTATGTGAAAAAGCCCGAATAAAGTAGAATTAAAAAATAACTTTGACAGCCTGAGGTTTCTAATCGATAGGCCATTTGCAATGGAAACAGCAAAGCAATCCATAGAAAGACCAATCGAAGTAAGCAATATCATATAAAAAGTCATCCTTGTAAAGTCTCATCATTAAAAAAAGCTGCATCCTTATTTAAGGTTGCAGCTTTTCAAAGTTATATTAACCAGCTTTACTAGTCTTTTGCCTTTATATTTTGAACGGTAACTTTACTGGCATTTATCGGTATATCTTTTGTTCCTACATAAAGCGAAACATGGGCAGCCGATATATCATCGACATCATTGAGCGTAGGATCGACAGGTGCCCATCCGATTCCCTGCCCAAGGAAAACCTCAGTCCAGAAATGGTCTTTGAATTGGGTGCCATCATAGAGCATACCGCCGACTAACCTTGCAGGTATCTCGACACTTCTGCAAAGAGCGGCAACCAGCAGTGCTTTGCTTCTCGAATCGCCTTTTTGATTAACAAAGGCTTCTTTTGAAGTATATGAGTCATTTGTATATTCGATATTTAGATAGACCCACAGATTAATAGCACGGACAGCATCCCACATGCTCCTTGTTGGAGCAATTGCTTTCTCTGCTCTCTTTTTGATATCTGGATCATCAGAGTCTATTCCAGGTGCAGGCATTTTGTATTCTTCGTCGATTTGCAAAGGATAAACAGGTGGCCAGTCTGGTGCTCCGGTAACACGGTATTTCTTCTCTTCGACTTCTATGGTACCTGATAAACTACCACCTTCATCCATTGTGCCCAAAAATTCTTGCATTCGATTATTCAGATAAACTCTATCAAGGAAATCGTCGGCATCGAGTGCGAAATCGAAACTTAGTTCTTCGTAATCGCGGAGCATCTTGAGCATCTCATCACTTTGGATGGTTGCTGGTGAAATTGGCGAGTACTCGCTTGAAGGCGAAGAATTCGATGAGCTTTTCTTATTATTATCATCTTTTGCCCAGGATGGTTTTTCAATAAGCCGCATCTCAATGTTTTGGCCCGGATATTCTATAATAACTGGAATACCGTCTTCTTTGCGGACTGATATATTTATTTTCTTATCTCCGGCCTGGCCTTCCAATTTGAAATGTCTGGCGCCATCTATTTTCTCTTCGCCTTTTTTATTAAGTACCAATTCGCCAGTTTCCTGTTTCATTACCATAAGAACCGGAACTCTCGCTACACCGAGAAAATTGAAGTCGTAGTTTTTGAGAATCATCCAAATATCTGCGGGCGACTTATCCAAAAGGACGTAACCCTTCGAGTCGAATTCTAAGCTCTTTTTGCTTTCCTGAACACCCGCCGATCCAGAAATTTCGACCTTATCGCCTAAAAATTCGGCATTTATCATCATCAAACTGGCCGGTTCTTTGATATTAAGCTTATATGACTGCGGATGCATCTTCGAATTAAATAGACCTTCTTCGATGTAATCCGTCTTTTTTCCAGCCTCTTCTATTGTAGTAGTAGATTTTAGCTGAAGATGATTGCCTACTTTTACCAGTTCAAATTCTGAACTTCCAACTTTTCTGCTGCCCTTGTAGATATCATAATTGCCCATACCTTGAGCAAATAAGACACCAATAGCAAGGCAGATGATCAATAAAACACTTGAGATTCTGACCATAACTCCTCCTGAAGCTCCTTGGCTTATACTAAATTAATAATTTCGCTTAACAAAGCATTTCGAAATCAAATATAAAGGTCATTATTTCCTAATGCAAATAAAATCTATAACTTTCTGAATATTTGAACTGAGATTTGATAAATTGCCTTCGTTTGGGAAAAGCCTTTGAAGTATTTATTGGAGTTAGTATATTTAACTAAATAAT
Organism: Candidatus Zixiibacteriota bacterium; assembly: GCA_046542255.1. Classification (GTDB taxonomy): domain Bacteria; phylum UBP14; class UBA6098; order JBKHBT01; family JBKHBT01; genus JBKHBT01. The sequence continues at coordinate 8,913 of JBKHBT010000098.1, forward strand.
ATTGAAAAATGGAGGAAAAAAATATGAAAATTTTAGCAAAAGCAACTATAGTAATAATATTAATTACGATTGGCCTTGTTTTAGGCTCAGAAATGGAAGATGCTGTCATCGATAGCGTTTGGTTTAATCAAGAAAACGACTGTGATGGAGAAAATATAGTTGAGGTATGCTATAGCCTAACTGGAGGAATCGCAGATATCGGAATCGAAGCTTCTGCCGATAGCGGCGAAACCTGGGAGTCTGATTTGCTCCATAGTATATCCGGTGATGATGGCGATATTGGAAGCGATATCGAGCCTGGTGAACACTGCTTTCTATGGGATTATGGTACCGATTATCCTGGTGAAGAATCCATGCGATGGATGATAAAAGCCAAAATGACCAGCTTTCTCGATACATTTATTGTCATCGATTCTATAGATATAAGCCATAGGCCGCAATATGGCTGGGGACTTGGATATGGCGATGAAAACTTCTGGATATACGATTATGGAAATGGCTATATCTACAAGAGCAGTTGTATTTCATGCCCGGCAGGCGATTCATTTTATGTCGGAAGGCTAAATAATGCCGATATCGATTATGATGGTGGAAATGTATATTTTGCTTCTGCTGGCGGTAATCCTCGTGTTATTGAAGTCTTTAATACAAGAACAGGTATTCGAGATACGATCGCTATCATGCCAGAGTATTATTCTGGAGTGCAGGGCGTTCATGCTATGGGCGATGACTTATACTTTACATGGTATGGCGATCCTCCAAATCCCCGATTTATGATGCATATTAACCTAAGCGATTCATGGCCGGTTTCCGAATGGGATACATTATTAACTAGCTCCGAAGATACATGCCATACCACAGAAGGCCTGGCTTATGCAAATGGATATCTATGGAGCAGCAATAATTTTGCCAGAATGACACAAATAACACTCGACCCTCCTGAGTATACCGGATGTTATCCCATTCCCAATACCGGCAGCGGCTCGGAAGGCCTTTGTTTCGATGGCCAATATATGTGGTTTATGAATGGTGGAACACGCAAAATCTACAAAATTATGATAACCGATAGTACATCTGCCAATCAGATTGCAAATGCTCCAACCGATTCTAGGGCACCCGATGTCCATATCTATTGCCCGGCGGACACTTTTATAAATGGCGATACTTGCACAATCGAATGGGCGGTTTTGGATATGTTTACATCATCGGAGCCATGTAGCTTGTTTATTCGCCATGAAGAATTTGCAGAAACCACAATGGTTAGCGGACGAGAGTATGATTTTGTAATTCCCGAAGATATTGTCGAGGCTAGCTATGTTAATTTCAGAATTGCCAGCCGGGATTCATTCTGTAATTGGTCATCAGCTGAATGTTCTGTTTATGTTTGGCCGGTATGGTATGCAAATATCCATATAGAAGAATATATCGCCTGTCCCGGCGAGACGATCATGGTCCCGATTCTACTCGATAGCACCGAAAGAGCGGGAATCAGTAGTATCGACATCGAAATAGATAGCGACCCCGAAGTATTTGTACCGATAAATGCCATATCCGAAGGCTCTATTACAGCTGGTTGGACGTCTGATTTTATCGATGTATTTCCCGAAGATGGTAATATGCATTTTGGAATGTCTTCCGAGGCATCTTTCGATGCATATACTTCTGGAGAGCTTGTTTATATTAAAGGCTATATTCCAGTTGATGCAGAAGGCGGGAATTTTGCCAATATCGATTTTGGCGATATCGAGTTTAATTCTGGAATGCCTATTCTGACAGGCGAATCGGGTATGATCGCTGTTTGTGTTAGTCCGGACACATGGATTGCTAATCTTAGATTCAGCTCATCAGAAGAAGCCCGTGAAACACGGCTTTCAATCGGGGTAACTTCCGATGCTACTGAAATGTACGATGCCGGGTTGGATCTTATCATCCTCCCAACGACACCAGACAGGATGGATGCCAGATTATTAATCGTAGATCCTGAAAATCCACATATCGCCGGACTAAGGCGCGATCTAAGGCCGATTTCCCCACCACAGATATGGCAGGTTATCGCAAATGAAAATGGCGAAGTATCATGGAATCCATCTGTTTTCCCGGATGGAATTTTCACTTTGAATAATCATATCGATATGAAGTCTCAATCTCATGCAGACTTCTTTGCTGGAGACACTATTGCAATAGAATGGAAGCTTCCCGATATCGAACTGGGCAATATCGAATTTGAACCAGGATGGAATCTGGTTTCTCTTCCATTACTTCCTGCAATTTCTGCAAATGAGATTTTCTCATTCTCGCCAGTGGATATTTTCGGGTATAATGCTGCCGAGAGAAGATACTATGCTATCGATGATATTGCTCCGGGTATGGGTTTTTGGGTATTTGCTTTGAGCGATACGAATATAAATATCGCAGGTTATCCTCTTGATTCTTATCAAATTGTTATCGAGCGGGGATGGAATATCATCGGCGCACCATATAGCTCTTATCTGTCTGATGATATAGCGACTGTTCCGGATGGAATTATAATCTCTGGCCCTTATTCTTATGAAACTGGTAGCACTTATATTGAAGCATCCGAGCTTCTGCCGGGAAGCGGATATTGGCTTCTTATCTCCGAGGACGGTATTCTGAGAGTAATTCCCGAGTAAAGATGATAGCGACATTATGAAGCGGCATTAGATAACTCAATCATTTTGCCATAATTTTCAATCGCCCATAAGAAGTTTAATGATTTGATTAATAGATACTTGCGTAAATATGCAAAAATATCTATTATTATAAAAAATTAATAAGGAGAAGATATGGACAAAAGAAATGATGCGAAAGTTTTATCGAAAAATATGAAACTAATAGCCGCAGTTATCCTTATTGGTGCACTTTGCGGCCTTTCTGAAATTTTCATAAGCGAGTTTTTGAGAATACATAATTTCCCTTTTAGAGCGGGTTTGTTAACAGGGATCGGTTTTGGCCTTATCGCTATTGTAATTGCGATATTCAGAAAACCAGTATTGGCTCTTGGAATAGCAGCGATAGCCATTTTCACGAAACAACTTATTGTGCCTTTTGCAGGTATGGCAATAGGCTGTAAGCTAAACAGTTGCCTTGCAGTCGGCCTGGAATACGGAGCTTTGGCAGCAATCGCGGGCATTGGATTCACCAGCATGCAAAAAAATACCCGAAGTCGTATTGCTCTTTCATTCGGAGCTGCATTTCTTGGTGCTGGGCTTTTCCGTATGATTGGGATGCATGTTGCTCCCTGCAATTACCTGAGATCATTTGCTACAGCAGCGGGATTTGGAAGTTTCATGATTCGCGAGGGGCTTTCCTGGGCAGTTTTCTCGGCGACTTTTTTCCCGATTGGCTGGCTGGTGGGCGAGAGAATCCGTGAGACATCCTTAGATTTCATGAAGACGCATCCTGCTCTATACTATTCCGCCACATTATCGCTTTCGGCACTTATTTTTGCGATAGTTGCATATTATTATTCATTTTTGTATAATATTGGTTAGGAAGAAGGATTTTTAATCTACTTTCATTATTGGATTTTTTTCATTTAATATTCAACGCTTGTGCAATTTCGTAGAGATTTCTTAAAACATATCTCTATTAAAACTACATGTAAATATTAAAAGGGCTTATTACCTTGTCCTATCTTTGCAATTTCGGCAAATTAGCCCATGTTTTAAGATACGATTTGCGAAGCCCTATCGAAGATTATACTGAAGTTTATCCAAATGAGCCATTGTCTTTTGACTATGTCAAAAGGATAGATAAATATAAATGTGGAATGCATCATATACGCTATGCCGGATGGTTATCGAACCGAACCAAGAAAGAGCAACTGGCAAAGTTTGGCATTGAGAAAGCCAAGCGAGATAATACCATCAAGCAATATAGAAAACTTTGACAAATTCGAGATAGGCTTTTTCTATAAAGTTAAAAACATAAATAATAATTCGGCTTGATTTTGGTTGGGATTTTATATATTTTAGGAGTTAAATTAATATGTGTATAATAGATAA
>JBKHBT010000099.1:0-12933 GCA_046542255.1 Candidatus Zixiibacteriota bacterium
ACTTTTTGCGATACAAAGCAGAGCTTTGTATCGAGGGTGGTTTGGAGCTTTGTATAGAGGGTGGTTTGGAGCTTTGTGTCGAGGGTAATATCTAATAATTTTACCCTCGTTGAGAAGCTCTGCTTCTGCCTTTCGAAGGTTATAGACTTATGCATTCTTTCGAGGGCAATAACCTTATTTATTTATTTTGTTACTGAATATCATTATTTAGGTTAATGTTTCAAAAAACATAAGTTGCTTAATATTATAAAAATAGGAAATATTACATTCCGTTAAAACAGAATCGATGCTATATTCTCCGTGCCATAACCACGCGTTTAGAATAATAGTCGTTCAGCTTTGAGATGGTAACTCCGCGGCTTTCTGAAGCATGAGCAAATTTCCCACTTCCGATATAGATGCCCACATGGTCTGCTCTTGATGATTCCATTTTGAAGAATATAAGGTCACCCATTTCCATCCTGTTTTTACTAATCTTATTGCCTCTGCCTATCATTTGGCTGACCGTTCTTGGAAGCTCTCTTTCAAGAGCTTCATCGTACACAGTCATTACAAAGCCACTGCAATCCATGCCGAGGCTCGATTCGCCGCCATAGATATAGGGTGTTCCAAGATAATAATTGATAGTACCTAACATTCTGTCGGTATTGGCATTTGAAGTATATGCCGTTTTCGACTTGCTATCTGATTTTTCTTCTTTCGGCGAAGTAGGGCTTTCTTTGCTTTTTGGCTTTTCTGCTGGTGGTTCTTCTATGTATGGCCTGTTTTCCGTATATTCTAAATCTTCAGATTTTTCTTTATCCTCTTTCTTTTTGGCTTTTTTAATGTCTTTTTTCTCTTCGTCTTTGGATTCAGCTCTTTGAACCCTCTGCTCTTGATTACGATTATACGGATCGAATTCATCAGCAAAATATCTCGGTGAAGAAGCACAATTGAAAAAGCTGAGAAAAGCAATAATAATGATAGCAAAGAATTCCGAAATCTGCTTCGCCACTTTGATAGGGATTCCGGCTTTTTCCTGAATGATATCCGGTTTTGCCTTTTTGATATCGTTTACGGATTTGAAAGACTTAAGAAGCAATTTTCTTCTTTTTGGCCCAACACCTGGAATATCTTCGAGAACGCTCTTGAAAGCACTTTTAGACCGAAGCATCCTATGATATGTGATAGCAAATCTATGAGCTTCATCGCGGATTCTTTGCAAAAGGCGAATAGCAGCAGAATCCTTTGGCAAATTTATCGTATGTTCAAATTGCGGATGATAGATTTCTTCATATTTTTTGGCAAGGGAAATGATTTCTAGCTCATCTAAGAGATTTAATTCACTCGCTGCTTTTATCGCTGCGCGCAATTGTGTTTTTCCACCGTCGATAAGCAGCAAATCGGGAAGACGTTTGTCTTCTTCGATAATTCTCGAAAGCCGTCTTTTGACAACTTCGTGCATACATGCCTGGTCATCCTGGCCTTTCACTGTCTTGATCTTGAATCTTCGATAGCCAGTTTTATATGGCTTTCCATCGATGAATTTGACCATCGATGCCACGCGGCTCTTTTCGCCAATATTTGAGATATCGAAGGCCTCGATTCTTCTGGGTAATTTTGCAAGGCCAAGTTCTTTCTGCAAATTATAAACTGCAAATGGAAGGTGATGTTTGCCTTTCTGGGCCATGATTTCAGTAAGCTCCAGCCTGGCATTTTGCCTGGCCAGTTTAAGAAGCCCCAGAGTCAATCCACGTTTTGGTGTAATAATTTTGACCTTTCTGCCGGCAGTTTCCGCCAAAAAACTCTGAAGGTCTTCGATATTCGATGGTTTTCTTTGCATAAGGATTTCGGGCGGAATATCACCAAATTTGGTATAGAATTGGCTGGTAAAATCTTCGAGTGCTTGCCTAAGGTCTGTATCTTCATTTGCGCTTGCTGTCATATGGTGATGATTGATTATTGCGCCTTCCCGAACTCGAAAAACAGCAAAAGTCGCCATAGATTTCCCAAGCGCTGCACCGATAATATCGCGCGTTTTCAGGCCCTGGTCGATTTTCTGCGGCTTTAGCACATTTTCAACTGCATCGATGGCATCGCGAAATGCGGCGGCTCTTTCGAAATGAAGAGCATCAGCTTCTTCGGCCATTTTCTTTTCCATCCTTTCGAGAAGGCGAGTCCTTCGCCCTTTCAGGAAAAGACGCACATCATCGATTATTTCATTATACTCTTCTGGCGGTATATCGCCGGTGCATGGAGCAAAACAGTGCCCAATATCATAATATAGACAGGGGCGGTGGTTTTTTAAAGGCAATTTATGATTACATGTCCTAATCGCAAAATGATTTACAATTGTATTATAGACCTTTCGCATCGAGCCGACATCGGTATAAGGGCCGAAATATTCTGCGCGATCTTTTTCTTTGCGGCGGACGATAAGTATCCTTGGGAAGTCTTCTTTTGTTATTTTAAGATATGGAAAATGCTTGTCATCTTTGAGATTTATATTATACCTTGGACGGTATTTGCGCACCATATTCGCTTCGAGCAGAAAGGCTTCTGACTCGGAATCCACAACAATATAATCGATATCATCTATTTTGCTGACCAATCGTCTGGTTTTGGGATCGGGATGATTTTTCGCAAAATAAGATCTGACACGCTTTCGCAATGATTTTGCTTTTCCAATATAGATAATTTTGCCTCGCTCATTACGATAAAGATAAATACCGGCCGAATTCGGTATCCTTTTTAATTTTTCTTTTATTTTATCTTTCTTTTCCATTTTCTGCATAATTCATGAAATACGCCTTATCATTACAATATATTAACAAAACCTGCGATGCGAAAGTTTTTTTAATATCTAAATGAGATTGAATTTTCTATTATCGGGCCGAATCGATATTTTCTTCGATAAAATCGCCGACCAGTTGTGAGAAAGTAGTTTCGGTTTTGAGGAATCTTTCGCGGTCTTCTTTGGCATTTTGGCGCATCTTTTCATGAATCTCAGGATTTTCGATGATTTTTTTAATCGCCAATACAAAACTATCCATATCCTCCGGCTCTATGATATAGCCTGTTTTGCCATCTATTACATTATATTTGATACCGCCGATATCGTATGCCACAACAGGTGCAAGAGACAGAACGCCTTCGATTGAAACCTTGCACAATGTATCCTGTTTGGTTGGAATAAGAAGTATATCAGCATGACGAAGGTATGAATAGACATATTTGGATTCCTTTGGCCCGATAATTCTTACTTGATTTTCAAGGCAGTATTCTCTGATTTTTTCTTTGAATAGCTCCTCCTCGAAGCCCCAACCGATTGCATTTAGGCGGACTTTTTTATTATCGAGTTTCTTCAGCATTTCGGGAAGGTCCATAAAGCCTTTATCTGTGTGAAATCTGCCGAGGAAAAACAGCTCGAAATCCCGATCAAACTCTTCATCGATATCCAAAATATCGAAAAATTCCGGTGGATACTCCGGGAAGAATATCTTGATTTTATCATTATCCAGGCCAAAGCTGGCCAGCTCGATCTCCGGCGATTTGCCACGAGATAGGATCAGGCCGACTTGCTCTGTCTTGAGTATCTTGATAAATGGAGCAACAAGAATCCTTTTCAAAAATCTATTTGTTTCCCAGCCGATATAGCCGGTCATTACCATAACTATTTTTGCACCAAATAGCTTCGCATAGAAATATGGAAAGAATAGATGGAAAAACTTGCCGAAAACCACAATAACCTTTGGCCTGTATCTAACAAAGAAAAAGAAGGTACGTATAGCATACCAGAGCCTGACTAGTATAGTAGCAATATATGATCGCTTCTTATCGGTCGGCATCGTAATGAAAGTGTGGACATCTATCTCGGCCCTGTGAAATTTATCGTCATTGCCGAGTATTAGCGAGCGTCTGCCTCGTGTGGATTCGATTATTTCCTGGATATATGGCTTTATAGAGTCGGCCATTTTCCATTCGGCTTCGCCTTTTAATGCGCGGTATTCCTCTATGGCATCTCCGTGTTTGATATAGGCTATTTCGACATGTCTTTTGCTCATCAGAATTCCCATTTCAAAATCGATATTTAGTTCAAAAGATAAAAACTATCTCGGAAATTCAAAGTAAAATTTAGCAAGTGATTGTTTTGACTGGAAGCATTATCTAATTCCTGATCAAAGCCACTCGCCTTGTAATGAAAGTCTCCTTGCTCTGGATTCTGATAAGATATATTCCAGTCGGAAGAGGTTTGCCTTGTCTATCTTCACCATTCCAGACTACCGAGCCATCAGAATTTGCAATATCGATAGTTTTAATATTGCGGCCATTCTGGTCGAATATCTCGATATTGGCCGGCAATTGATATCTATCAAGATTTCTGATCTTCAATCGGCCGTAAAATGGATTCGGGAATATTTCAATTGGATCTGCATTATTAATTTCATTATCCTCGACCACAGTGGTCATTGAATCAAGATTGGCGATGATTGAATATTGCAATCCATCCAGGACTTCTTGATTTGCTGTATAATCATAGCCCCAATCTTCGCGAGTTGTTTCGACAGTCGTAAAAAGCTCGACACCAATATACCAGGTTCCGCTTTCAGGAAAATCGATATGAAGCGTTTTGTCTGAATTTTCGCTATAATCTGCGAAATCGGCTGTGCTAGCGAATGCAAAATCACCCTGCTTCGCATATAGATTGAAATGATAGCCATCTTCTCCATCCAGCTCGATACTTAGAAGAGGCATATCCGATGGTACATCTACTGTGAAATGATGATACTGCTTATCCCCGATTTTGGTATATTCTGGCATATCTTCGGATGTTTCCCTGTCCATAATTCGCCATTCTCCGGGAAAAAGAGCTGCTTTGATATTTGGATTGCCCTGTCCGGCGATAGCATATTGCAAAATTGCGCCCATTAGCTCCATTCGCTCGCCATTTTCATAGTTCTCTGGATGCGAACCGATAACGACAACACGGCCGGATTCGTCATTATGTTTATATGCCCATGAACTTGGCTGATCATTCATATCGCGCCCTGGATAATCGTAACGGAGAAGCACTTCAGTCGCAGATGGCCAATCGATGGAGACATTGGCATAGCATCCGCCAGTATGATAGACATTATCGATATACATATCGCCGCCAAAGTCGAAATAGGCAAGAAGCGGCGAATCCGGCTCGATATCATGGCCGGTTGGAGTGTCCATAAGGCCAGTACTGGATGTTCTTCCCGGCCAGAGATGATAATATGCTGTCCAGGTGCCAGTCTCGCGGTATGATAGCGATGATATGAATGCCCCGGCACAAGAGCCGGTATAGCTTCCGCCAGCATAATAAAAATCGCGAATTGCCTGCCTTCCATCAGAACCCATTGAATAGCCGTGATTGGTTGCGCTTCCGCCATTTGTGTATATTATCCTGAAGCGTGGCTCGCCATCAGGATATAGCAAGATGCCATTTTGATCCCATTCATTGGTTATGAAAACGGCATCCTGAAGCGACTGGGTTTCTGTTGCAAGGAATTCCCATTCCAAGCCCAAAGAATCAGCAGAATAGAAGAAATCATGCGAATAGAGATCGCATCCGCCATCCATGAAAATATCCTTATAGAAACCATCATTTGAAAGAATTAAAGAAATTGTCAAAATTATTAAAATAGCCTTTTTCATGCCATCACCTCGCATAGTCAATATAAGAGCCGTCATAAGCAAATGCAATCCAAATATAAAATTAAGCACAAAATAGGGATATCGATTGCCGAAAATACTATTTTTGTGTAGATTAAAAAAACAAATTAGCAAGGAGTAATAATGAAAAGAATAATATTTGCATTGTTTCTAACTTTCTTATTTGCTGGATGTGCACAGAATGTCTGGTTCGAGCAGATCGATGAGAGCTATGAACCGGAACCGAATCCTGCTGGAAAAGATATCGTATTTTCGCAGAAAACAATCGACCAACCACATAGAGTTCTTGGAATAATCCAGGCAGAGCTTGAGAAAGATGCCAATCGCGGCGACCTGAATAAACTTCTTATCGAAAAGGCCAATGAAATCGGAGCTGATGGACTCATGGCTGTCGAATATGATATTTCCAAAAGCCGCTATGTGGAAAAACATCACCATGTAGTCAGAAGCGGTCCTTACAGAAGAAAGCATCATGTTATTAGAAAGACTCCGCGTGTCGATGTCGATAAAACAGCTTCGGCAATAGCGATAAAATTCAAAGAAAAATAGATATGTTTCAAAAAAATCTCGAATATACCATCTTCCGGTCTGAAATCTATAATCCTGATGCCGATAAAGGCCAGTTTGCATGCTATTTGAATAAAGAGCGTCCTCCGAATTTACATGATAATTATTTGATTTCTGGCGATAATCTGATCGCTATGCAATTGCTGCTCGAATATGGATATGCTGGCAAATTGGATTTCATCTATTTGGATCCGCCATTTATGAGCCAGGCAAACTATGGATTTAGGAAGAGATATGGAAATGTGCGTATAGATAGGCCAGCCTATGAAGACAATTGGAAAGGCGGCATAGATGAATACCTCGATATGCTCCATATCCGCTTCCAATTCATGAAAGACCTATTATCCGATACGGGAGTGATATGTTTCCATTCCGACTGGCGGACTATTCATTATGTCAAGGTGATGATGGATGAAATATTTGGCTATGATAATCTCATAAATGAAATAATATGGACATATACAGGTGGAACTGATAGAAGCAATGGCTTTGCTAAGAAACATGATACGATTTTGGTCTATAGCAAGACAGGAAATTACAAATTTAATCCGGTTTATGTGGATTTCTCCGAGTCAACACTGAAGCGATTCAATAAAAAAGATAAAGATGGTAGGCGGTATAAAGAAAATCAACTTTCGGATGGGCGTATAACGCGTACTTATATGAAAAAACAGGGCAAACTCTGCCCGGATTATTGGCATCGTAATATTCTTGTATCGTCTCATTCCGAGTCAACCGGCTATCGCACGCAGAAACCGAGTTTCATTCTCGAGAGATTGATTTATGCCTTCACCGATGAAGGCGACCTTATTGCCGATTTTTTTGCTGGGGGTGGTACAAGCCTTCATGCAGCAGATAAGCTTAATCGAAAATGGATAGGTACCGACAAAAGCCCCGTCGCAATAAGTGCTTGCCGATATAGGATGCTCGAAGCCAATGCGACTTTTTTCCATGCTTATATTACATCTGTTACCAATCTCGAAGGCCGCATAATTGAAAATCCTTCTCTCAATGAAAGGGCAGAAAACCATGCGATCTATATTTTCGATGAGAACTTAGTGCGAATCATCCAAGCAAATGAAGATTCCAGAGAAAATCAATGCAGACGCTATGCCCTTCTGACCAGCCCACCCGGTTCTATTATTGTCAAAAAAATGGTGCTGGAGCTTGGGCGAATAGCTAACAGATTCGAAGCGCTCCCTGCGATTTTGGCATCCAGCTATGATTATGGCATTCCATATTTTCATAAGGATGATGGTTTCTATTTCTATAAACAAAACCCAGATTTACCAGATGATATTTCTTTGGGTAAAATCGTTATAGAAGGGGCCGTTATCGATGCTCCTATTGTCGATTTCGAAATAAATCTGGAAGATGGGATAACTTTAGCAATAAAAGATTATGAATATTCGAGCTTTCCGATAGGGCTTCCATCTGAAATGGAAGAAGAACTCATCGCAAAGTACAGGGAAAATCCAATGAATCTCATAAAATTCTGGGCAATAGACCCGAATTACAATGGCAATGTTTTCAAGGCAAAATATTCAAGTTTGGTTAATCACAAAAGCCGTGGAAACTATATTCCGCCAGAGAGAAAAATTCATATCGATGTTGATGATGGTAATTCGGTCGCATTTATTATCGAGGATATATTTGGAATAGAAACGCGTGTTCTTGCAGCGATAGAATAACTTATTCTGTAATTCTGACTTCGATGTCATTTTTAAGCCCGACATTGCCATGAGTAATTATTGTATCGCCGGGTTTTATATTGTCAGATATTATTTGCGCTCTTTGATTGGTCTGAATTCCAGTGTGGATTTTTACAGCCTTTGATTTGCCGCTAATAACTTTGAAAACAAGGCTATCACCGATTATCGCACTTTGATCCACTACTAGCGCCGAATCATTATTTGCAATTATGATATGTGCCTTTGCATAAACTCCGGATGGTATATTCTGCTCCTGATTGGGCAAATATAAAGTAGCAGAAAATGCGCCGCTTTTCGGGTCGGCCGATTTATTGACCTGAAAAATAAAGCCTTCTAAGGTATCTTCTGTCGCATCGGATGTAAAAAATACTCGGCCATCTTTTTCGATTTTGGCAATATGCCTGTCGGGAATCTTTATTTCCATTTTAAGGGTATCATTATTGATGACATGGACAACATAAGTTGCCCCTGCTGCTCCTGCCATCATCGGACTGAAAATCTCATCTTCTTTGGCGCCAATATCGAGGATTTCTCCTGAAAATGGAGCTTTGATTATTGTATTATCTTTTGCCATATCGAATGCAGCCATAGTAGCATCATATTGCGATTTCGCCCTATCGTATGCAGCTTTGCTGACAGAGCCAGCATCGTATAATGTCTTTACTCTTTCCCATTCAGATTCGATAGCAGAAAGCTGTGCCTTGGCTTGATCCAGATTTGCCGCGCTCATCCTTGCAAGAACCTGGCCTTGTCGAACTTTATCGCCTTCCTCGACTTCAATAGAAGATACCTGTGCAGAAAGCTGAGTGGAGAGCCTCGCAGACTGGACCGGCTCTAATATTCCGGAAAAATCTAATGTACTCGATATTCTCTGCAAAGAAATTTCTTCAGCCTGAACGAAAACCTTACCCTGGTTTTCTATCTCTTTTTCGCCAGTATCCTGATCACATGCAAAAATGAAAACCATTATTAAAATCATCGAGAAGACTTTTTTCATTGTAAAAACCTCTTGGTTTCAATTATCTCAAACTGTTGGATAATTTATCAAATTTTGTATCAAAAGCAAGTAGTAAGAAAATATAAAATAAACATTGATAATTTTTTTCACTTTTTGTATCTTTCTTCTAAGCAAAAATAAATTAAAAAGCCAATTTTAAAAAGGAGGCAATATGGCTGAAAACAAAGTAGTAATACTTGGTATTGGAATCGATAACCGTATTCTAGAGGTGTCTGATGTTCAGGCAGTTCTTACTAAATACGGTTGCTCGATTCGCACAAGAGTAGGTCTTCACGAAGTTCAAAAAGACTATTGCGCACAAAATGGCGTTATTGTTCTGGAGCTATATGGAGACAGCGAAGATAAAGAGAACATCGTAAAAGAACTCGATGCGATCGAAGGAGTCCAGGTCAAGCAAATGATCTTTGACTAATTTTTAATATATATCCATACACACACTATAAAGTTTAAACCGGGCCTTACACAAGCCCGGTTTTTTTTAATTTCCATATAAATAGCTTCTCAAGTTTTTCTTGTAAAAAACCGATTAATAAATTGAAGACAATAGACAATGCGCTGTTCCGCATTGTCATACTTCTCGGCTAAAACATCAGTAAAGCCGTTGCATTATGTATATTTTGTATAATATATAAATGGCTTTAGAAGATATATTGGGGATTTTATGGGAATAATACTTTCTGTCGATGATGATCATATAATTTTGGAGCTTTTGACCGAGCTATTTACTAAAGTAGGCCTTGAATTAATAACAGCGGATAATTCGATCGATGCTATCGAAATAGCCAATACCAGAAATGTGGATGTCGCAATTTTGGATATATCATTGCCACATATAGATGGCTTTGAGCTTCAGCAAGCCCTTCGTCAGCTTGATCCATTTACAAGAATAATCTTTCTTTCCAGCCAGATGAATAAGAAAACAATGTATCGCGCAATGCACGCCGGTGCAGTAGATTTCCACCAAAAACCATTTCTGCATGATGAACTTGTAAAAAGTGTGCTAAAACACCAGACACAGGTGCAAAACTACCGAAAGCTCAGCAAAGCAAGTTAATAGTAATATATATTTTACATATATAACAAGATTCTCACTTTTTTTGCTTGACCTCTTTAATCTATTGATTTACATTGAAATGTGTTTTTGAAATGGAGGCCGAGAAATGAACTTGAATTATAAACAATATCTTATCGCTGTGTTGACTATTACTGTTATCGGTTTTCTGCCGTTTGTGTTCGGAACTTCTTGCGAACAAGGGCCTATGGAAGAAGAAACCACAGCAGATACATGCTTGATAGCAGAAGTGATTATGCAACCATCAGAGGTTTACACCACAGTCGGCAGTTCACAGATTAAATTCAGCGCAGCTGCATATGACCATGATGGAAGACGTATCGACCCACCGCCAACTTTTGACTTTACCTGCTCGACAAGAAGTGTAAGATTTAATTCCGATAGAAATTTTGCATATCTAACTCCGCTTACGTCTTTTTCCAGTGTAATACAAGTTAAAGCAAAGTGTTATGACTGCGATGGTCTTCCATATAGCGCAACATCAGAAGTATGGGTATCGACACCTACAAATTGATCTTGCTTTCGCCGAATCAATTCGCCAAAAACTCAGGATTATTTCATTAACTTATCGATTATACACTTGAATTTGATTTGCAAATTCGTATATTTGTGTAGAATGAACGATATTTATAGATGGTGAAAAATGGATATAAGGATAAAAAACAAAAGATTAGCTTATTTTTTGGGTATCACTTTTGCTATCGTTATTATGATTTCCCAACTTTTGGTTTTTACCAGTTGCGATGCAGCAAACCCTACCGGCGTTAGCAATTCCGATACCTGCGATATCGCTTATGTAGTGCTCGAACCTAGCAGTATCACAGTCAATGTTGGCGATGATAGAGTGGTTTTTACTGCCGAGGCCTATGATAGCGAAGATAATATTTTAGACCCAGCACCCAGCTTTGAATTTTCAGTAGATACTGATGAGGTTCACCTGAATGCACCTTCTGGCAATAGAGTATATGTCAGCCCATGGACGGTAACTACAACACCTGCACACATCACAGCAACAGCCACCGATTGCTCGGGCAGAGAGTACACCGATACTTCGACGATGATTGTCAATGAATCGCCTACATGGCTATTTCTAAGGCTTTTTACCTAGTAAAAAACAATATATTCTTAAACTAAATACATTAGTAGAATAAAACTCCCAGAAACTTCTGCAAGAGAAGATGAAGACATAGAACCCATATTTAATCTGAAGCCCCACGCCCAAAATCCCTATAACATCAAATAATACATGGAGTTACATCGAATTTGGGGTACAAGAAGTAGTCATGTAGTCGGAAGATATAATTCTTGATAATAAAATTATAGTATTTATATTAGCAGACATGGGAATACAGATAGACAAAATACCCAATCGCCACCTCAAGCCAACTTATCTTTTGCGGCGTACTTACCGTGATGGCAAAAAAGTCTGCAAAGAGACTCTTGGAAATCTTACTTCTCTTTCGATGGATCAGATCGAAGTGATGCGAATGATTCTCAAGGGGCAAAAACTCGTTCCCGCCGATGAAGCCTTCGATATTATTGAGTCCCGCCAGCACGGCACAGTTCAGGCAGTTCTCTTTTAAAGCCATATATATAACATATATATAATACTTAATATATATACCCAAAAGGCTTTACTGATGTTTTAGCCTGAAAAGTATGACAATGCGGAACAGCGCATTGTTTGGTAACGGGAAGTACATCCAGCTATGGCGCTGGCTCAAATGATGGATTCGTATTGCGGCTTGGTGATGATGGAACCCTTGTATGGGCGAAAACCTATGGCGGAACTGGCCCAGATGCATTAAATTGCCTGGTTTATCATTCATCGGGCAATATTATTTCATGTGGCTTGACTCAATCGGCTGGAGCAGGCGAATATGATTGCTTTGTGCTTTCGATAGATGAAGATGGCTTAATAAACTGGGCAAGCGTCTGCGGAACATCACGCTTAGACAGATTCTATAGCATAACAGAAGGTGCTGAAAATTCGCTTTTCCTATCGGGTACCTATACTCCGGGAGCAACTTCGCATACCGATATGATAATTGCCAAATACTCCGAAAGCGGAGCTTTTCAATGGTGCACAGATGGCGGAGGTTCCAATTATGATGAGCTGTATTCAATTACAGTCCAGAGCGATAATAATCTGGCTGCCTGCGGATATACAAGAAGCTTCGGTGCATGCTCCGATGATTGCATCGCAATAAGGCTATCGCCTACCGGAAGCCTTTTAGAATCATATACATATGGCGGCGCAGACCGCGAGGATGCAAATGATATCATCGAAACCTCATCGCGAAATTATATGATAAGTGGCCGAAGCCGCTCATTTTCCACTGGTGATTATGACAATTTTATCATCAATACCTTCGATGATCTGTCATCCTGCTGCGGCGAGGAAATTGATATCGAGTTTTCTACTTTTCCAATGTCGAGTGTTTCGGCATTGCCTGATATTGGTGCAAGCGACTTCACGCCTACATTAATATGGAATACCGGCTATTTCATCGACATTGAGCAGGATTTTGTTATTGTTTGTCCTTAGGGGGTTTGGGGGGTTTTTCAATGGGATTTTAAAATATGAGATGAAAATATTTATCCTTGTCTTCTCACAAAAAAATATCGACAATTTCCGTTATTTGTAATATATTAAATGATATGAATAATGAAAAGAATTACATGATTGACCCCAATAAAATTCATGAATTTCGGCATAAAATTAATTCAGTCAATACATATGATCTTTATAAGAATAGACAAGGTAAAAACCATTGGCATATCATCTGTTCTTGTATGGATTGGATTGATATATCCTGCGAGTATCTTAATGATAAATTAGTATTAAATGCAAGAAGCAGGTATATCGGTATAGAAAACTATAT
>JBKHBT010000100.1:0-12740 GCA_046542255.1 Candidatus Zixiibacteriota bacterium
TACCGCTAACGGGGATCGAACCCGTACTCTCCGGCTTGAGAGGCCAGCGTGTTAACCAATTACACCATAGCGGCACATCAAATTCAAATAAATGCCCTTCGTGCAAATTGTCAAGGCAAATCTAAATCAATCCGGGCAATCTGCTAATTACCTATCTCGGCTATGCTAAATCGCAAGCCAAATGCAAATTTCAATACCAAATCCAATTCCGGATTCGTGTCTAAACCAGCGCCGATATTGCCAAAGAACTCAATAGGTACCTCATCGGGATAATATGAAAATCCCGCCGAACCCAAAATCATAATACCCAAACCCAAATCGCCGTCCTGCCTAAATTGCATAGGATGATCATGGTCGATATAATATGCATATCCCTCCGGGCCAAAATAGAAATTAATATCCGGCTCGAAATCAAAAAGATTCGTGATATGCGATTTCCATCCAAAACCCAAAAGCAACCACTTCTCTGGATTAGGCGCAAAATAAAATTCATAGGAATTATACTCACCTGTGTGATAGCTGGCATTCAAATTAATCAAACTGCCAGCATCGAAACCTAATGACAATAAATTATCCCTAACTCGTGCGTGTAAAGAAAATACAAAAAGTAAAAAAATAAATGCCACTAAAAGAAGATTTCTTTTCACTCTAACCTCTTTCAAGCGAAATCTCAAAAACCGTGCCATCTGGCTCATTATCGTAAACCTTGATATCACCATTATAACGCTCGATGACCTCTTTAGCAATATAAAGGCCCAAACCGCTGCCACGATTTTCACCAATTGCAAAACCCTCATCAAAAATAAGAGCCTTGTATTTGTCCTGGATGCCTTTTCCGAAATCGGCAATCTTGATATTGGCTGTGCCATTAAATCTTTTTGCGCTAATCTCGATTCTTTCTGTCCCGGAATGCCTTATTGCATTCTGTACAATATTTGTCAAAACAGAACCGAGAGCCTTATCGGAAATAACCACAATCCCATCATCTATGTCCATAGAGATATCGAAATTCATCGCATCTTTGATATTTTCCAGAATCGGGGCAATTTCGACACTTTCTAATTGATTGCCCATAATAACAGAACTCTCGTAATCTCGCATCTTGTCGATAAAATGCAGGCTACGCTCTATCGCCTCGGTCGTGGACTCGATTAGCTTCTCATCCCGCGATTCCGAGAACATCTTGAGAATGCCATAGATAGTCGATAAATTATTCATGATGTCATGCCTGAGAATCTTATTAATCAGCTTCAGCGTCTCTGTCAGATGAGTGAATGAAGCGAAGAGATGCTTCCTTTCATATATCAGATTCAAAAGAAGCGATATAGGTTTGAGAACTTCCAGTTTTTCTGTCTTTTCCCCGGTTTCGAAATAACCAATTACCATAAAACCAAATAGCTCGTCATTTCTTCTAATTGGATACAATGAAACCGCCGAGTCATCTAATGGCGTAAGTAATTTTCTGCCATTTTGGCCTAAATCCTCGATATCCAGAAGAGAATCGATATTTATTATATCGGCATCTTTCATTTGCTGGATCTTGCGGTCGAACCAACCGCCCTCTTCGACTGTGAATTTCAACTTATCGGAATTTATAATACCATCATTTGTCCAATTATCTTCGACTTCGAGATATATTTTGTGATTTTCTCTTAAATTTATAATTCTAATATAATCTGCCCTGAGCTTTTTTCCTGTCAATTCAAGAATCTCTTCTATATTTTCATGAATCTGTTCGTCAGAATATTTATCCAGCGACCTAACCGAATTGCCTAATATCTCCATACCCTCCATACCTGCTAATTTCTTTTGCATCCTTGCCCGGCATTCTTTGAATTCCTTTCTACTAAACCATAGAAGCACCGAGCGAAGTATAATCTCGCCGCTGATACCTCTTGCATTCAGGCAATCCGATGCGCCATTATCAAGAGCCTTGACCCCCGTCTCCTGTCTCATGGCATCACATAAAATGATAATCGGCACATTGGGGCGGATTTCCTTGAGTTGATTAAGCTTAGCGATATTCGAATAGCAAGTAGTCCTAACTTTTAGCAGAATCACATCTGCATCGTTCTTCTTAAAGAAATTATCTGCCCTTTTTACATTGGCAACCCTATGATATTCAAAAGTGGCATCGAATGGACACTCAAATTCTCTCTTTTTGAAAAAAGTCTCTATTTTTTGTGTCTGCAATGAACTTTTTTGTACATGTAAAATCTTAATCAGTTCGGATTCCATATTATCACCACCTATGAAAAAGAATCTTCTAGTATTCCAGCTAAATTGCTTGGATAATCATAATATATTTTCTCAATAAATAAAAGGAAAATTTCATATAAAACTTTATTATTTATAAGTTTTTAGGTAAAAGTAGAAAAAAATTAGAATATTCAATAAAAGAATGTTCATATAAAAAATTTAATTATCCATAATCCTTACTTCAGTATAAAAACAAAAGCAATTTTCCCGAGATCTTCAGAAAAGAGGCTTATAGTGATTTTCCTTATTTTTGAATCAAGAAGATGATTAATCAAAGTAATATCTGTGAATTCGATGCTTCTGCTTGTTTTTAGCTCAGCTATAATATCTGGGCCTATGGCCGGTTTTTTTAGGTATTTCTCCAAAGAAATTCCCGTAGTATAATTTATGAACCTATCGGTATTTTCTCCAATAATCTCCTGGATATACAGATCAGAATCGGTAATAATCATGAAGCCGACCTTCTTAAGGACAGAACTTATGATATTGAATTTTTCTTCGATAAACATCTGTCCTGTTATCTCAATCTGTGTTCCGATGACTCTTTTGGCCTTGTTATCTTTAGTCTTGGATTTGACTTTTCCTCTTGTTAGGAACCAGCGATACTTGCCGCTTTTATCACGCATC
Organism: Candidatus Zixiibacteriota bacterium; assembly: GCA_046542255.1. GTDB lineage: Bacteria > UBP14 > UBA6098 > JBKHBT01 > JBKHBT01 > JBKHBT01. The sequence goes on from JBKHBT010000100.1 coordinate 2,887, forward strand.
CTGTATTTATGCTGTATAATAGGCGCATCTTCTTCTAAAACAGTATTAAACCTTTCGAACATCACTTTCATATCTTCTGGATGAGTAAGCTCGACAAGAGTCTGGAAAGTATGTGGAAATTCGTGTTTTTCATATCCAAGGGTTTCTAGCCAATTGGGACTAACATAGACCATTTCGCCTTTTTCAATGTCCATATCCCAATACACATCATTGGTGGCTTCGCTGGCATGATTGATTCTGCTTACGAATAGCTCGAGCTTGCTTTTGAGTTCGATACTATCAGAAATATCGAGAAAAGAGGCTATTCGATTTTCGGAATGAGGTATATCGGAAGTTCTGACGATAATCTGCTTCTGCTCTCCACTTTTGGTTATCATGCTAAAATCTAACACTGGTGGCATTCCTTTGCCAAGTATCCTGTCTCTGGAAATTTTTTCGAAATATTGGAGTCTTTCAGGGTCTGCCATATCTCGCCAGTTCATCCTCATCTGGATTTCATCGACAGAATAACCAGTTAAATCGGCAAATGCTTGATTGCACTGTAGAATCCTGCCTTCGTCATTATAGACGAAGTTAGCGATTCCAGTATTATTAAACATGTTTCGGTAGTGCTCTTCGCTTTTGATAAGTGCCAATTCGGTTTTTCTATTTTCGGTCATATCTCGTACTATAGAACCAGCTTTATAGCCTTTATCTGTTTTTATTGGAAAATGAAGTAACTGTATTAATCTTTCTTCCCCGTCAGGTTTCTGAATTTCATAGTTCAGATATTTATTAACAAAACTACCTTTGCCTTCTTTTGCAAAGAGCTTTGTTGCCTTAATAATTCTGTTATACGACTCAATCGATTTTCGATTTTCAGGCATCATCGAAAACTGAATATCCCAAACATATTGCCCAATAGCGTTCTCGGATTCTATTCCCGTAATCTTTTCGAGAGCTTTATTCCATTGCGTAATGATACAATTTTCATCGACCATAAGAATACCATCGAAAGACTGGTCGAAAAATTGCCGATACCTAATCTGGCTTTCTTTCAGTTTTTGCCTGTAATTTACTTTATCGGACACATCTCTATCGATACTCATAAAGCCAACGCTATAGCCACTGGCATCTGTAATGACAGATATAGTTTTATCTGAATAAAAGCTTTCACCATTTTTGGTATATTGGCGATATTCTTCGTGATGAACACCTTTGGCCTTAGTAGCTTCGAAACGCTTAATTTCTTCATCTAGATAATCAGGGTCAAATATAAAAGTAAATACTTTACCAAGAACTTCATGGCTTTCATAGCCATAGAGTCTTTCTGCGCCTTTATTCCAAAATATTATATGGCCTGTAAGATCCATAGCCATCACAGATTCATTAATACTATCTAAAAGAGTAGATTGCAGGCGAAGCTTTTCCTCAGCTTTTTTTCTATTTGTTATATCACTGGCAAAGCCCAGTATGCCAATAATATCCCCTTGATTATCAAAAATCGGTAGTTTTTTTGTCTGGAACCACCTAAGTCTATCCTTAAAGTATGGCTCGATTACCTCGATAGCTTGTTTTTGTGAAAGGACCTTTCTATCTTCCTGTTTATACCGTTCCAACCGGCTTTTCTCTTTTATCACATCCGAAACATGACTACCTTCGATAGCATCAATTTTCATATCCACAAAATCTGCATATGCCATATTTACTATTGCATATTTTTCGTCCAAATCTTTATAAAAAATCATAGCTGGTATATTGTCTAATATTTGTCTTAATAGTCTTTTTTTGTGGGCTAGTTCTTTCTCTGCATTTTTCAAAGATGAAACATTGCGGACGATACTCCCAATGCCAAGGATATTATCATCTTTATCATTAATAGGTAAGCGAATATTGTGGAACCATAATTTTTCCTTGCCAGGAAACTGAACTTCTTCGATTACATCTACTATACCTTCATTGAGAGCTTTTCTATCGATTTCTTCGACCATATTAGCGAACTGAAGATCTGATAAGTCGATGGCCTTTTTGCCAATTATATCTTTTCTTTCTAAATTCAAAAATCGGCAAACAGCATCGTTAACAAAAAGAAATCTCAGCTCCTTATCCTTGACATAGATAAGACCCTTAGAAGAATTTATTAATGAATGATATATATCATTTTCTTTTTGAATATCTCGAAAAGCCTTCTTGATTTCGTTGCCGGCTTCTTTGCCAATATTATGCTTTTTTAATATTTCATCTAGATTCAAATCTTAACCTCTTAATATCTATACTGCCATTTTACAATTTAACAAATAAATAAAAAATAATAAAGAAAAAAAGCTCTATCAATGAAATTTTTCATCTCAAAAGGCAAGGACAGATTGGAATAAACGATCATGGGATTGCTTATCGAGCAGAAGCTCAATTATTTCGGCAACCTCTGATTTATCCAATGTCAATATACCATCAGAGAAACCATCGATGGCGAAATTATGCTTTACAAGTTCAGCCAATATTTCCATAGGCATATCTTTAAGTAATTCATATGTCATAGTCAACATAACTGTCCTAATCAAAATTGGGCCTCTTAGAAGGTCTATCGATGTATGTCGAAAGGGATAATCCTGCTTTTTATCCGATAGTGAACCATAAGCATAAGACATAATCCTTTTTTTCAGTATTATATCGACTTCCTCCGCAAGCTCTGGCCAAATATCTTTAGCCTTACCATTATTATCCATTAAATAGTAATTATCGATAATATAACTTATTCTATTACGCCTTTCCTTTTCTCGAATTTTTTCGAGTGAAAGCTTCCCAAGACTATTTATATCTAATTGGGTATCGATTAGATACTCTTTATACAGGATATCATGATCGATATCCGGGTTTTTCAAATCGATTATTCCCAGATCAGATTTTATCACTGCTTTTAAAAATGTAACACTCATATTACTTCCCTGTCATATCATATTATATTAAGATTAGTAATAAACTTTGTCAAGTGAAATAGAAGCTTAGATTATTGCCTTTAATCCGATTTAAAACGTCGAATCATTGCATTAACTCTTGCAAGGAAAATCGTGGGATTAAAAGGCTTTCTAATATAGTCGTCAGCGCCGACATCGAGAGCAAATAGCTCTCTGGATTCTTCGACTTCAGCAGTCAGCATAATAACAGGAATACCTTGATATTGCTCCATCGAGCGGAATCTTTTTAGAAATTCAAAGCCATTCATAATCGGCATCCGGATATCGAGTATTACAAGGCCTGGTTTATATTGCTCGAGAAGGTCCAGTCCATCTTCGCCATTTTCGGCTTGAAGTATCTTGAATCCCTGTGCCTCGAGAATAGACCTGACCATTTTACGAATCAATGGGTCATCATCGACAACCAATACTAAATTTCTATCTATCGATATTTCAGGATTTTGCATTCCGTGAAAGGCATTATTCTCAGTATCTGTAGTTTGTAAAGATGAATTTTGTGTCTGAGGATTATTACGCCTGGGTATAGGATTGGATATCGATGCCGCTGTTTTCCTTGCCTTTTCCAGAGGATCGTGAAGGCTGACCACCTCGGCAACCTGATCGATTGTGGTAACTCCTTCGCGAAGTTTCTTAACCGCATCCATAAAAAGGGTTCTCATGCCTTTTCTTTCAACCGCGAATTTAAGAAGTTCCAATTCGGACGCTCCTCGGTTTATTAGCTCTGTAACATCAGCATCAACTTTGAAGAACTCAAAAATGCCAGTACGGCCGTTATATCCTCGCCCTCCACAGGCATCACAACCTTTGCCTTCAAATATTTTATTGACTCCCTGCCTTCTTAAAAATTCCTTCTCAGCATCTGTGAGTGTTGCTATATCGACCTCGGCCTTACAAGCAGGACATATTTTTTTCATAAGCCTCTGAGCGAGAGCTGCCGTCATCGATGATGCAATCAAATATCTTGGTACGCCGATATCTTCTATTCTAGTGATTGCTGCGGGAGCGCTATTTGTATGAAGAGTAGTAAGCAATAGATGCCCGGTCAATGCTGCGCGAATAGCTATCTGGACTGTTTCGAGGTCTCTGATCTCGCCGACAAATACAATATCCGGGTCCTGTCTTAGAATAGCACGAAGGGTTTTAGCAAAATCCAGTCCGGCTTTTCTATTGACCTGCACCTGATTTAGGCCCTCCTGCTGATATTCGATAGGGTCTTCGATTGTTGTAATATTTTTTTTCGGTGTCTTTATCCAATTAAGCGATGCATGAAGTGTCGTGGTCTTTCCGCTTCCGGTTGGGCCTGTAACTATAAGCATACCCTGTTGAAGAGAAAGGACTTCCTTGAGCTGTGTCTCAATATCTTTTGGAAAACCCAAAGCTTCCAGCGGCAGTCGAGTCATAGTCGGGTCGAGAATTCGTATTACTGCTTTTTGGCCGTAATTGGTCGGCAATGTCGATACACGCATCTCAAGCACCTCATCGCGCCTTTTAACACGAAGGCTGCCATCCAATGGAACTCTCGTGATGGCAATATCCATCTTAGCAAGGATCTTTATGCGGGATACAATTGGCGCTATAGTGGCTTTGGGAAGGCTCTGTACCTTCATAAGTTCACCATCGATACGGTATCTAATCTCCACATGCGAATCAAGTGGTTCGATATGAATATCGGATGCATGGTGATTTATTGCATCTATAAAGATCGTATTTACAAGCTGGACGATGGGTTTTTCGATAATATCAGGAGATTCTGAAATCTGTTCAAGATCAGTGGAAAGGTCGCCTGCTTGAATCAAAATATCATCATCCTCGAGGTCGCCATATTTCTCTTCATTTAACATCGCTATTGTTTTCATAGGATTATAAACTTCATCGATAAGGTTTTGTATCCTGTTTAGGTCGGTAAAATGAGTTTTAATTTTTTTGCCGGTCATAAATTCCAGCTCTTGTGCCGCACTGAAGTCTGTAGGATCGTCCATAGCTATCGTTATGGAATGTTCATCGCCATATTCTGCTATAAACTTGTGCTTTCGAACTAATCTCTCGGGAATCGTCTTAGATAAAGCCAAATCAGCAGTAACTTTCTCGGGAGAAATGTATTGAACTTTCGTTGCAAATACGAGATGGTCTATTATAGCGTCTTTATCATAACCAAGGCGCACAAGGTCTTTTATCGGGTCTTCATGCTCCTCGGAATTGAGCATTTCATAGTCTTTGTCTTTGAGATAACCGCGATTACTAAGTATTTTGAATATGCCTGTTTTTTTCATAGCTCACACAATTTATAAAATATATGTACTAAAGATGATAAAATCAATTATTTATTACAAAAGAATATGATTCTCTATAAAAATTAACCGAATAATCCAATTTCCATATAAAACTATCGGCAAACACATTTCTAAATCCAGACAATGTGCTGTTCCGCATTGTCATACTTTTCAGGATAAAACATCAGTAAAGCCTTTTGCTATATGTATTAAGTATTATATATATGTAATATATAGCTTAAAAAGAGACAATGTGCTGTTCCGCATTGTCATACTTTTCAGGATAAAACATCAGTAAAGCCTTTTGCTATATGTATGTAAGTATTATGTTTTTGTCATATATATGGCTTTAAAAGAGATAAAAGCAAAAAAATGTGGCCTCTACTTTTGATAAATTGCTTATAAATTGAAAATGTTTATATTTATAAACGAACGAAAGGACGGCTATGAAAAAAATTATTCTAATGATTTCGATATGTTCTATCATATTCTCACAAAGTTATGATTTCAATGGCAATAATCATCCTCCCAATATGGATTGGCAATATATCGATACGGAAAATTATAGATTGATATACCCTGAAAATATCGATGATGAGGCCGAGAGAATTGCCAATACATTGGAACATATCAGACCATATCTTGCAAAATCGATGATGATGGAAATGAAGCATGTCGATATTGTGCTTTCTAATACAGAAGCTATTTCTAATGGCTTTGCAGCTCTGGCGCCGAGGATGAGCCAATGGTACACTACCCCTCCCCAGCACTATCTACTCGGCACAAGTGAATGGCTCAGCCTTCTCGCAATACATGAAATGCGTCATATAAATCAATTCGACTATCTCGATAGAGGTTTTATTCACTTAATGAAAATACTTTTCGGCGATTATGGACATGCTGGAACCATGTTTGCTTTTGTCCCGGCATGGTATTTCGAAGGCGATGCAGTACTGACAGAAACATTGCTCTCGAATTCTGGAAGGGGCAGAATACCGGAATTTACGATGAGAATTAGAGCCAATCGGCTATCTGGCATAAAGCAAAATTATTATCAGGCCTATCTCGGAACCTATAAAGAATACTCCCCTAATTTCTATGACCTTGGATACCTTATGATTAGCAATATGAGAAGAAAATATGGCTATAAAACTATGCAAAATATACTAGGCCGAACTGCTGATAGAGCCTTCTGGCCATATGCTTTCTCAAATGCTTCCGAAAAATATACCGGCCTCGATGAAAAGCTTATCTATGAAACTACAATGCAAGATGTAGAAAAATTCTGGAAAGAACAGGATGCAAAAATTAGTCCAAGTGAATTTCAAATGATCAATTCCAAGCAGAAAGAAGTCTGGACAAACTATAATTTTACATTCGCGATATCAGATTCTGAATATATATCATATAAAAAAGGAAAGCAGAATATCGGAGAATTGGTAATTCTCGATAGTAATCAAAATGAAGAAAAAATTATCGAAATCCGCCCCTCGTATAGATTGAATTTCAATAGCAATCAAATCGTATTCTCTGAACTAAAGCCGGACATCCGCTGGAGTGCCAGAAGTTATATGAATATCGCCAAATACGACCTAAAAGAAAACAGGCTGGAAAGAATAACCAACAAAACAAGATACCACGCTCCTGCCCTTTCCAATGATGGTGCCAAAATAGCAGCGGTAGAATTTACGCCAGAACTAAAATGCAAAATCGTAATACTCGATGCTGAAACTGGCGAAATGATTAAAAAACTACCAAATCCCGATAATCATTTTATTTCTATGCCATCATGGTCTGATGATGATGCGATGCTTGTTTATACAAGACAGAAATTCCATGGCAAGGGCCTGGTAGTGCAAAATGTTGCAGATGATACAATCAAAGATATAATCCCGGAAGGCTATGAAAATATCAGCGAACCGATCTTCTATGATGAATATATAATCTTTCAATCGCCTTATTCCGGTATCGATAATATCTATGCTATTAATATCGATTCTGGTAAAAGATATCGTCTGACAAATAGCAGATTTGGCGCTAAAAACCCTTCTATCTATCATGGTAAAGACCATGATTACCTTATCTATTCCGACTACCATGCAATGGGATATAATATCGCAAAAATACTAATAAAACCAAAAGACTGGCAACCTTTCGATGAAGTAACTGTCAATCGATTCGAATATTATAAGCCTCTCGAAAATGAAGAAAATACCACCGATGCCCTGGATATCGATGAAATTGAAGGTGTCGAAAAAGAAAAGGGAAAGTATCATTCACTTCTTCATACATTCAATTTCCATAGCAGATTTTTGATTCCAGCATATCCGTATTTATCTTTAGAACTCTATTCCGATGATATTCTCTATACCACAAATATTTCTCTTGCTGGAGATTACAATATCGAAGATGAAACATATCATCTAGGGGCTAATCTTAACTACTATGGCTTTTATCCAATATTAAGATTGGGCGGAGGCCAACAGTTAAGAATGCAAGAATGGGCCGATACTCTCGATAACAAATACCAAGACTATTTTACAGAGGCCTATGGCAAGTTTGCTATATCTTTACCATTTAACCTTTCACAAGGTGCTTATCATAGAGATTTATCCATTAGTTCGAATATACGATATGTTAATCTAAAAGATAAGGATATTTCGGCGCCATATGAAATCTCAAATGGCGACTTCATCCCTATCGAATATAAAGTTTCTGTGCGAAATTACCGGTTTTTGTCATCGATGGACATAAAACCACGCTTCGGCGGAATGATGAACATATCCTATCGCCATACGCCACTGGATTCCGATTTTGAAGGTGCTTCTACAACTGCAAGTGCATCGATATTTTTGCCCGGCCTGATGGAGAATCATTCCTTTTATACAAAAGCATCGAGAGAAGAACAAGCTCCCGATAATTACCGATTTCCGGGCAAGGTTCTCTATCCCAGAGGATATGATTATCAGTATCATAAGAGAATCGCAACTTTGTCATTTAATTATGAAATGCCTCTTTTTTATCCAGAAACAGCTTTGGGCTACTTGCTCTATATTAAACGCTTTAGAACAAATCTACATTTCGACCATTGCAATCTAAAGGACCCAGGTTTTGAAAACTATCTGCAGTCCATCGGAGGCGAAATAAAGATGGACTTTGCGATTTTCACCAAACCGATGGATTTTTCAATAGGCTTATCATATGACTATCTACTCGAAAATAAATCACATAGCTTCGGCTTCTCGCTGATGGATATAAGATATGAAATCGATGCCTTCAGAGCTTTCGGGTTGTAAAGGCATAGAGGTCTTTGGCACATCTTTTGATAATATGCAAATGCGTATCGGTATTTCCGATAATAAATGTCTTTTTATCATGTGATAGGCAAAGATTCACAGTGTGCATAGAAGGCGCAGATATCTTATCCTGGATATAATCAAGAGCATCAGTCAGGTTTTTTTTGAAATAGGCATTGCTATATAAAATATCGACAGGAAGCATCTTGAGAGTGGCCTGCAATTGGTCTCTTGTGGTTAAACTATGTGATGGAAGGCTCGTTTTCTTGTTAAGTGTCTTTGATGCAATATCAGAAGCTTTGGATTGCGATTTTTTTTGCCCTGGACCATCTGTTCCTGCATCTTTGGAAGGCTTCGAATATGGTGCTTTGGGTGGGGTTTCTATTTTATTTTGGCTATTATGGTCTTTCTTATCTTCGCGCTTCTTTTCATAATCAATTATTGCTTTTTTCACTTCATCAGATTTCGGCTCTGATCTACGGAGTGCCAAAAAAGCCTCATAATGTGATATAAGATATGGCAATTTTATTGCTTTAAGGTATAGTTGCTGTTTCTGAATTTTAGAAAGTTCGAGCTTTGGACATTTTTCTATTCCCAGGCGGCCGTATTTAATTACAGTCATAACATCACTAGCTGCTTGACTGCTAAGATCGGGATTAGAAAGCATTTTCATGAGACGTTCATAGGTCCATTTCTCAGATAGCTTATGGCCGCAAACAATGCATTTGGGTTGCGATGAAGAATAGTACCACTTAGAAAATCCTGGTAAAAATCGATAACCGCAATTCTCGCATGTTTTTACCCTTTCATGTGTTGAAAGATTCGAAAATCTCGGTGCACATTCCTTGCAGATATGAATTCCCATATCACCGCGCTTGAATGAATTACCTGTGATAGTCTTTCCGCAAATACCACAATAAGTCTTAACAGGCCGGGTGCCAGAATCATCATCATCTATTTTATCCTGGCCATCAGGATTCTTAGGCACTTTTTTATTTAGCCTATCATGCTTTGTCGGTGAATGGCTATCGTCATCCTTTTTCTTTTTGAAAATATCTAAAATACCCATATCTGAAATCCAATAGCATCTATTAACCCTTGCTTCCAATAAAATATATAACAATAAATACTAATACTTCAAGCTTTTTATTTTTTTATATTAAGAATTACGGTTGTTTAGACTCATATTTACACACAGACAATGCGCTGTTCCGCATTGTCATACTTTTCAGGCTAAAACATCAGTAAAGCCTTTTGGATATATATATTAAGTATTATATATATGTTATATATATGGCTTTAAAAGAGATAATTAAAGGTTTCCAAAGAAACTC
>JBKHBT010000101.1:0-12691 GCA_046542255.1 Candidatus Zixiibacteriota bacterium
GTAATTTTGGCAAGAGAAATCATGCGAGCTGCTTGAAGTATTATTTGTGTTTTCATTATTGATATGAAGGGTTTATTGAATCAACGCGGAGCGTTGCTATGCTTTCATTCCACGCGGAGCGTTGGAATGAGGGTGTTAAGCCGTAATATATTCTTGTTGGAATGAGGGAGTTAAGCCGCAAGGAGTTCTATTTTTTCTTAACGAAGTTAGGCTGTAATGACCCAATACAAAAAGACTACTCTCCCGCACCAGCCTTGCTATCCTTCGGAGTACTCTCATCGGCCTTCACAGGCTTATCATCTTTGGGTTTGGGCTTTTTCTCTTCATCCGTCGCAAGCGATGATTTTTTGTCTTTGTAGTCTGTGATATAAAATCCATCGCCCTTGAAAACCAGGCCTACCTTGGTCGGGAAAAGCCTTTTGGCGGTTTCGCCGCATTTCTCGCATTTTTTCTCATTTACTGTGCTGGCTTTACAAATACATTCGGAAATATGACCGCATTTTGTGCATTTATATTCATATATGGGCATTTTGGCCTCACAATTCTTCTATGGCTGTCCAGAGCCTATTTAGTCCGTCTTGAATCGCCTCTTCGGAAGCTGCAATCGACATCCGTATGAAACCATCCTGTCCAAAAACGCTTCCTGGGATAAATCCAACATTATGCTTTTCGAGAAGCATCTGTACAAATTCCTGATCTGTTTTGCCCTTGAGCACCTTCCTGATATCAATCATAATATAGAATGCGCCGGACGGCTCTATTGCTTTTATCTTTGGAATTTGTGATATAATGTCCAGGGCGATGTCTCGCCTCGCCGAAAGTCGTGAGATGACTTTGCGGATAAATCCTTCCGCTTCGCCATCCAGAGCAGCGTTGGCAGCTTTCTGCGATATCGAACATGGATTCGATGTGGAATGAGCCTGCAATCTTTTGGCATATTTGAGGACTTCGCTATCGCCCAGCGCCCATCCAATTCGCCAACCAGTCATCGCAAATGTCTTCGAAACGCCATTTATGATAATTGTCTTTTCGAACATTCCATCGAATTCAGCAATCGATATATGCTCTGCATCACCGTCGAAAATTATCTCGGAATATATTTCATCGGAAATGACATAGATATCTTTCTCGGCAAGAAATTTGGCAAATGCCTTTAGACGCCTTTTGCTATAAACCGAGCCGGTAGGATTATTAGGCGAATTGAGTATCACTACTTTTGTTTTATCAGTAATGGCATTTTCGAGAGCTTTTGCTGATGGTACAAAGCCAGATTTGGCATCGGCATCAACTATGACAGGCTTTGCGCCGGTGGATTTTATCATTTCGGGATAGGATACCCAGTACGGCCTTATCATTATAGCTTCATCATCCTGATCGAGAAGTACCTGAAGCACATTGTATAGTGCTTGCTTGGCACCGGTACTCACAAGCACATTCTCGCGAGCATATTCGAGTCCATAGCGGAGTTTTGTCCAGTTTATTATTGAATCCTTCAGCTCAACCATACCATCGACAGCCGTATATCTTGTGAAATTCTGCTTGATGGCATTATGAGCTTCTTCTTTAATGTATTCGGGCGTGGGAAAGTCCAATTGGCCAGCCGTAAAAGAGACAACATTTTTGCCTTCCGCCGTTAGCTTATTTACCAAACTGGTTATGGCTAATGTCGCACTTGGCTTTAGATTTTCTATTCTTTTCGAAAATGACATTTAGGCTCCTTCATTCAATTATCTAAACTTTTCAATCTAAGGGAAATTTAATTTATCGAGGATTGCAATATACCGCAAATAAAATCTTGAAAATCTCAAATTCAGCGTTTTGGAAATTAGACAATTAGATTATTCTTTTATTGACAGCGGAACGCTTCCTGGATATATTATTTTCTAGAAATTTTAATTAAAACTGGCAATTTTTGCTGGTTTAAGTTTATTAATCATTAGCAAATCTCTGAAAGGGGTTTTGTTTTGCAGAATGTAATTGGTATAATTTTTGTAGCCATCGGAATAATCGTTGTTATCTGGATTTTCTTTTTCAGAAATACTGGCGAAGAACACAAACCACCAAAGAAAACCACCGTCAAGCCACCAGATTTCACAACCAAATTAAAGGAAATACTTGGGCCAGATGTAGAAGATGAGCATATAAAGCTCGTCTGGGACACATTTCTGGAACATCCGGAAGATCCCGACTACTATGTACTGATCGTTGGCCGGCTCATGTCGATGAAGAAATATGAAAAAGCACGAAAATATCTTCTTGAAGCAATTCCAAATATCGAACCCGATGCCGAAATATACGAAACACTGGGCGATATATGCCTTAAATTGGGCAAATTAGATGAGGCTGTCGATGCATACGATAATGCTATCAAAATCGATCCGGAACATACCAAAGCGATGGTTAATCTTGCTACAGTTTACATATCCAAAGAAGAATATGATACAGCCAAAGAAATTTTGCTAAATGTCCTCAAAGAAAATTACGATGATAAGAGAGCAAGATTTTTCTATGGCCAGGCTTTGTATGAGAATGGCGAATACGAAGAAGCATTTTGTGAATTGAATAAGGTTTATAAATCAGATCAGAGAATACCGCAGATTTATTTCTTTATCGGTATGGTTCTGATGAAACTCGGCGAGGAAACTCCGGGTAGAAAGATGTTGAAAAAATATCTACAGCTGCAGCCGGAAGGTGCATATTCTATTGAGGCACAAAGAGTCCTGGCTAAGCCCGAAATACAAAAAGAAGACCTTAATGAAACTGAAGAATAATAGTAGGATTTTCGATATTTAAAGGAGGCTTTTTTGGCTAAAATGGAAATCAGTGTCAGCCGGATGGAGAACCTGCGGCTGAAAAAGCGCGTTAAAACTGCTGAAAAAGGTCATAAATTACTCAAAGACAAACAAGACGAATTGATGCGCCATTTTCTTGGCCTTATCGACGAGATCAAAGGCCTCAGGCACAGAACCGAGAGAGAACTCATAGATGCCATGCGCCGATTTGTCAGGACTAATGGCTCACTTTCCGAAAAGGAAAGAGAAATAATATATACTGCATCACCATATAAGCCAAAAGTCGAAATCGATACAAAAATCCTGATGAATATCAAGCTTCCTGTTTTTGAATTGAATTTTGAGAAGGCACATACTTATAGCCTTTTATCATCGCCAGCAGATACGGATTTTGCATTGCGGAAGGCTCAGAAGGCGCTCGAGATTCTTCTCAAGCTATCCGAAGCCGAGAAGAAAATGGAGCTTATCGCCGATGAGCTGGACAAAACAAGGCGCCGGGTCAATGCTCTCGAACACATCCTGATTCCAGACCTTAATGATACAATCAAATATATCAATATGAAGCTGGAAGAGATGGAAAGAGGCAATCTAACACGACTTATGAAAGTAAAAGAGATGCTCGAGGAGAAGAAGTCGGCGGTTGAATAGTTTTTCTTTGGTAATCTCGACACGGGCTAATAAAGAGTAATTTGCTAAGCATTTTTTCAAAACTGTACTTCTATAATAATTGCCCACCACATCTACTTTCGATCGCTCTCTGGGCAGGTGAATTTATTCGCCATGTGGAAGTCAAATTGGGTATTAAGAGTTAGCTTCCTTGCGGTTGCTCTTTATTCGAAAAGTCCAAAATTACTTCGTAAAAAAATTAATCTGAAGTTCTACAGCCATTTCAACAGCAATCCCAATCAACACAGGGAATTGCGCTTTTTTTTAGGGGTTCACTTGTCATGACTACTTTCCTTGACAATTCCTTTATTGCTCCTTCCCTACTTCGACAGGCTCAGCACAACGCCTTGGGGAAGGCTGGGATGGGGCCTGAAACGGCGAATAATGAGGGTTTTAGAAAAAATTCGCGTGCTTCTATAATCCTCAATCTTTCAAAGAACCAAATCAAGTTATTCAAATTTTGCTAATTATCAATTGCTTTTTGAGATCATCATGACAACAATAATGAAGTGCAAAATCAAGTAAAGCTCATGTGATATAATTACTTATAGCGAATTTGGGCGTGGAACTTCAGATTAAAAAACATAGCAAACAAAAGCCAGACAAAAGCCTGGCTTTTATTAAATAGAATTTTGCTTGTAATTCTTTAATTCACTGTCGGCCATGCCACCATGAATTTGATTTCATCACCCGCAACAAGATTATTTGCGCTAGAATCATCAGAGACAACAAATTCTATAGTATTATTGCCATCCTGATCGGACATGGTAAGCTTTCTTGTGCTTGCGTCATCCATGATATAATTAGTTGATACAACTTCATCAGAGTCGATATAATAACTATTGAAATGCACTCTCAAGCGGTAATGGCCAGTTGAAACTCTGGTTGCACTGGCAATAACGACATCCGTTGTCAGATCAGAAGCATTATTGGACATCAAAACCCTTGTTCTTTCATGAGTAAAACTCGCAGTACCTCCGGTAAACCTTATACTAAACATTATCATTCGAGTAACTTCCGTTTCGATGCCGTTTTCATCTGCCCAATTGGTACCTGTGCCAGTGCTTTTTAAAACCTGCCCGGAAGTACCGGCATCGCCTGAACTATCCAGAAGTCTCTCTGTAATTCTGACATTACCATCAAAATACCCCGCATAAGCAGTCGAAGAAGAATATGAATTATAACCATAGATGCCTGATTCGCCAGAGCCATCGGCTTCACCATATACACCGACACCAGTATGTCGCCCACTCCCTAACTCGCCAAAACATCCTTGATAGGTATGATCTCCTAAAATTGCATACGAAGAAGCATCGCTTGAACTTTCGGATACAGAAAATCCATTAATCTCACCTGAATCAAAGACTCTGACATTGCTATTGTTGTCGGCATCGATATATGTGCCTGCATCAGACCAATACGTTGTAGCGGAAGGCGCAGCAATCCAATTCGTCCCCGAACCAGTCGAAGACAAAATCTGCCCGGATGAACCAAGATCGCCGCCGGAGTCGCGGATGCCATCTGTTACATGGATATCACCATAGAAAAATCCCGCCAAAGAATTTGAACCAGTATAACCAGTCCACGACCCTGCATTTCTATCGACACCGACAATACCGGCTCCATCATAGGTCGATTGAAGCTCACCTAAGACACCGATATTGTAACCATCTGTGGAACCCCCAGCAACACCTTTGACACCTTCGGCTCGGCCGCTTGTACCACTACCACCGTTAGCATGGCCATATACACCTATTGAATGCCCATAACCACTTTCGACATGGCCTCTTACCCCAAATGCATAATGGCCGGCAAGGTCGCTACCTGGCCTATTGGCCTCACCATAAATTCCCGTGGCATTATCAGAAGTCGATGGTTGATAAACATAAAGAGCTCGAAGAGCATCGCCGCTGGAATTGACACTGAGATCGGATGATGGGGAACTTGTTCCAATGCCGACATTACCACTCGAACGATAGACATTTGAGCCAGAAATAGTCCAATCGCCATCATCAGAGGACGAAAGCATATAGCGGCCGTCTAAATCTTCGGTAATTGTTCCTCCATGATCCTGGTATAATGACAATACACCAGTAGAGGTGCTAAAACTAAGACCGGTAACGTCTTCATTGCCGACAACTGCATCGGCATCAGTATCATCATCTAAATGAGAAAGGTCGATTGTCTGACTCGAACCATCTTGGATACCGATTGTCAAAATATTAGTCGAAGTATTAATGGATGAACCGGAGATATTCTGGTCATCTGTATTGTCCATAAATGCCGCCAGGCTGACTCCAGTACCATCTTCGATATTCAAATCAGTGCCCGAAAGCGAAAGGTTCTGGTCATCGGTACCAATATCCGAAGGGATGCCATCTATGGAATCCCAATGTACATAGCCGGCCCAAGCTGCCGAATCTGCCCACATTGTATGGCCTACCCAGCCGATAGAATCGATATAGCCAATAGAATCTATATAATCTATGTAATCGATATAATCGATAAAAGCTATGCTATCTATGGTTCTTATCGAGTCGATATAATCAATGAAATCGACAAATGAGATGCTGTCTATTGCTCGAATAGAATCGATATAGTCGATGAATTCGACAAAGGAAATACTATCGATATGGAAAACAGAGTCGATATAAGTTATACTATCGATGAATGAAATAGAATCTACGAATGTCAATCCTTGCCATTGCAAATCGCCGGTTGAATTGATACCGAGGAAATCTCCAGAGCCGCCGGCATCGCCAGAAATAGATATTTCGGAGCTATTTAGTAGAGCCAAATTGCCATCGACTTCCAAATCGTTCTGGACATATAAATCGCCTTCACCGGTTGCGATATCGACACTTGCCGAACCATCCCAGATTCTTACATCATCTCCACGTATATCGAGTATTCCGACAGGCTCAGTTTCAGTATCGGAGCCAAAAAGTGCGCTTCCATGGAAACGCGTATCATCCCCACCATGGATTTTAAGGCCGATAGACTCTGTTTCCATAGGTGATAGAACATCGCTTTCTGATTCTAGAGGATGCGGCGCAGTTTCATAAGACATGTGTTCTTCCAATGGCTTGGCAGCCGATGCAGCAAATCCATCGATGAAGAATTCTATAAAATATTCATCATCATCATAAAAAACCGGCAAATCAACTTTGCCATCCAATGACAGAGCTTCGGATTCATCCAGGTCAATCTCATCAAATGATGCTCGCCAGATAACTTTGCCATCAGCATTTTTTATATTCACAGTTATCTTGTGAATTCCATCTTCTTCTGGAAAATCGAGCACTATAGTATTAGCTCCCAATAAAATAAATACAGAGAAAACAATTAAAATTGCTTTTTTCATAAATACACCTCTTTTTTTATGCATCAAACCTTTTTCTCAGTTTCAAATTAACAAAAAAAAAGGCATGGAACAAGTATATAAAAATTAAAGCTAATCTATAAAGAATTAATTATTCCGGTAATACATAGTATATATAATACTACGGCTTTACTGATGTTTTAGCCTGAGAAGCATGACAATGCAGAACAGTGCATTGTCTGTTTGTAGTAGAAATTTGGTAATTTATTCCCACTGAGTAACTTTGCCTCAAGATTTAATTAGACAGAATCAAGTGTTTTAATCGAAATCTATATGTGTGAAAAATTTAATATGAAAATTCTTCTCCAAATGCAGCTTTTTTCTGCGCACCATAGCCGATAGAAATCGAAACTTCATGGCTAAATGCCGACTCTTTGCCGATTTTAGAATTTGGATAGATGAAAGCATAATCGACTTCGAAGGAATAATCCAGTCCCATCAGCATTATCTCGGTATCGTGATAGCCAAGCCCTAAGCTAACGAAATCG
Organism: Candidatus Zixiibacteriota bacterium; assembly: GCA_046542255.1. GTDB lineage: Bacteria > UBP14 > UBA6098 > JBKHBT01 > JBKHBT01 > JBKHBT01. The sequence goes on from JBKHBT010000101.1 coordinate 7,329, forward strand.
GGATTGAAACCGGCACGTATTCCGGCGGAATTATCGAAAAACCAGCTTTCTACGCCAGCAGCCAGTTTGACGTTTTTGTCATCGGGTGATTCTGCCATGTATTGCAGGTCTGTCGAAAGGAAAACCTGGTCGAGGACAGAATATGAAAGCCCCAGCCTGACCTGCGTGTCCAATTCGCCATTTTTATCAGAAAGTGCAAGATTCGGCGGTACAAGATTCCGTGCAAAAAGCCCGGCACGAAAACCCTCGAGAGGATTGACCATAAGGCCTGCATCGAGCCCGGCACTAATTTTATTGTAGCCATTTTCGGAAAATAGTGGATCATTTTGAATATCGCCGTATTGTTCATGATATTCGAATCCAGTCTGGTCGAATTGGCTGATATATAAATTCGTGCGAATGCCACCAGAAAGCACTCCCTGAAATGTCCTTGAAAGAGAAAGCCCGACAATATTCTGATAGTAAATATCCGAATACATGAAATCCCCAGATAAACCAATCTGGAAATTATCCAGATTATGAATATAGCCCATCGCACCATTGCCCATATTATCGGAATTAAAACCAGCATAGTATGATTTGTAATGAAAGCCGACTATATGCCTTGTGGAATGTGCCATGCCGGCTGGATTCCAGCTCAGGGCAGATATATCATCAGAGATGGCAGTATAAGCGCCACCCATGCCGAGCGCACGTGCTCCATGAAAGTCCTGCGCATATAGAAAAACAGCCAAAATAAAAATCGATAAGACAATTGCCGACCATTTGGATTTCATATAAACTCCAACTAAAATTTCCAACCGATTTGTTCAATTGAAAATAAATTCACAAAGAAAATAATATAATCGGTAACAAAATCAAGACAAATTCTCGAATATTAGTTCGAGCACTCGATTATTAAAATCGAGTAGAAAGCTTGATTACCAAAATCAAGTAAGAACTTGATTACCTATAATACTTATAAATTATATTGATTTTGTCAAGCTATTTGTGAATAATTCTATTGAAAACCGTGTTTTATAGTTGATTATCTAATAATCTAATCGAAGTGAATAGATTAATTCTCTCCGACAAGTATGATGCCCCAATCACGGTCAGCAATATACAGGTAATCTCCATCTACAAAAATGCCATTGGCATACATAGTTTCGATATGCTGAATAGATTCTGGCGCTCGTGGATTTGATATATCGTAAACCAGTACACCCTTGCTTCCGATGCAAAGATATAGCCTATCGCCATGGATATGCACATCCTGCGCATCGCCGACCTGCGTATCGATATTGGTGATAATTTCTGGAGATTCGGGATTTGCAAAATCGATCAGAGTTAGGCCTGCTATCCCATCGGCAATATAGGCAATCTGTGCCGCAGAATCCACCGCACATTCTCTTGCATCGCCATAAGTATCGATGCTGCTGATTTCATCGAGGTCATATGGATCGCTCAAATCGCCTATTATAACACCTATCTCGCCGGCCATAGCAAAAAATAGGCTATCGAAAACATCGACCCCATAAGTATTCCCTGAGATTCTGAAAAGTTCACCATCGACTATCGATGGATTGGTTACGTCAAAGACATATATGCCATCGTCCTGGTCGCTGACTGCAATATAAACATTATCACCACGGTAGAAGCCTTCGATATCCGAAGCTCTTCGCGCCCAGACAGAAAGCGTATAATACGATGGATTAAGCGGGTCGTCCAATTCGAAAAGCCCGACTGGCGGATTCGACCTATATGCAGCTGCCCAAAGATTTTCATTGACAGCATCGACCCAAAGGGCGAGCGTTCTATCCTGCGTAGGTATTTCATAGCTTCCGTGATATTCCATCGTACCGCTCGAATAATCCACGACAGAAACACCGGCATGATTGTCTGCGATATAAATAATGTCATCATTTCTTACGACATCTTCGCTCTGGCCCGGCATCTGTAAAGTCGCATAAAGAGCGAGCGGCTCCTGTATCAAAGTGAAAGAGATAGTATCCGACCAATTGCCCCATTCGCCAGATGTATCACGCATTCCTACTGTCCATGAGTATTCGCCTTGATATACTGGTTCGAGTGTTTTGAAGCTGGAAGTATATTCTACATGGTCGATTATCGTTTCACCATCTTTGAAAACCCTGATCTTATAGCCATTCGACTCCTCGCGCCCGCCCCAATCGAAATAGATTCTGAAATCATTAACAACCGTTCCTGGGTCGGGATAATAAAGCGAAATCTTGCGAGATGACCCATCGTCATCATTTGCGGTTGGCAAAGTCTGTTCGCCGCAGCCGAAGAATAATATCGCTGATATAAGTGCAATTATTGAGATATATTTCATATATACTTCTCCGTATTTTAATATTTTAAACTGAGGCCATCATATCCGGCCTCGATGTCGATCATTATTCTATTATAGCTTCTAAGGTCGGAAAGCTCTTCGAAAATCTCGCTTTCGATGCTTCTTGTCATATATTTGCCACCTAATTTGATATAAAAATCATCGAAATCATATCGAAAATCTATATCGAATGAATTATATGTATCTTTTCTCGTATAATGATAGGTATCATCGGGTTTCTTTGAAGTATAATATCGCATATACATAAAGCTCGAAAGCCGAATATCGAATTTTCCAAAATTATAGCCCACAGAGAGCAAAAAACTGTCTTCGTCATAGGAAGCATCAGAATCATCGGATGTTGCGGCATTTTCGCCCTGAACATCATAGCCACGGCAATCTGCAATATCGAAACCATAACCGGCTTTGAGATATAGCTCCTTATTATAACGTAAATAGCCAAAGAGACCGTATTGTCTCTCATCATATTCCATGAAATTCTCATCGAAATATTTCAATTGGTATTTCAATGATACTTCCGCCCATGTATTATCGATAAATTCCAAACCACTTCTAAGTCGAAATAGATTATTGGTATATTTAGGGAATTTCCATTCATAATTATCATCAGAATCTTTCAAAGGCCGGATGGATTTTTGTGGCATATATTGATAATAAGCAGTTATCCAGTATGCATGTTTGATAAATAGAATCTTCGGACGTAGTTTAATATTATTTCGGCCAGTATTATCGAAATAGTTTTCCGCCGATAATACAAATGATGGTTTTACCGAGAATTTGCCGAGTTTCGCGATTCTGGTTTCGGCATCGAGAGAATAGAAGCTCACCAGATCGCTAACGACTCCAATAGGATGGTTTTCTTCTTTATCTGAAATTGAATATGGATTGTTATCGAATTTGAAACCGGCATCGATATCGATATCTATTTCGCTGGCAAAAAGCGAAATGGAAATAAGAAGTACAAATATGATATTCAAATCTCTCATGCACATAAAATATTAAATTTAACCAAATAAAAAAAGGAAAATATAAAAACCCCCGGCAATCCCTTTCCGGAGGTTTTTTGTACACATAGACTTCACACTATGAAACCTGCTCACACATCATATCGACTGCTATAAATTATACTTTAGAACTTTATTTGTGATTATTTTTATGATAACAAAAAACCTGCCACAGAACGCAGCAGGTTTTGATATGGGATATTTTATTTCCGGGTAGGTATTATTTCATAAGTATAATTTTCTGAGTTTCAGAGTGGTTGCCTGAGCTTATTTTGACAAGGTATGCTCCATTTGGCATATCTTCTCCACTCGAGTTTTTGCCATCCCATCTAACAGAATGTCTTCCTTCTTTCTGATCGCCGGAATATAGGGCTTTAATTAATTTGCCATTTGTGTCATAAACTTTAATTTCTGTATAATCTGCTTTATCGAGGTCATATTCTACAGTAGAAGCCTGTTTGGCAGGCGATGGCGAAACAGAAGAATTGAATCTATTTGCTTTACCTTGTTCCGGGAAATTCTGCTTTTCAGGAAAATCGATTCCCCATTCTTGGAGCTTTTCTTTTATAGCAATTCTGATTTCTTCTTTCGATGCTCCGTCATGTTTCATCGTTCTTGTCATCCTGAATATCTCTCTTTTTTGCTGCCTATTGAGTTTTTCTAAAAATTCAGGTGTTTCCGGAACTTCGATACCCCAGGATTCTAATTTTGCATAAACTGCTTCGCGGATGTCTTCGCGAGAAGCATCGTCTTCGCGCATAGAATAAACCATCTCACGAATTTCAGTTCTTTGGGATTCATCGAGTTTACTCATGAAGGGCATGTGACGAGACTTGTGACAGCTACGGGGTGAACAATCTTCCTCCCGAACTTCGTCACAGCAAGATTCGTGCCCGGCATGTTTTCCTTCGCAAATTTCGGCTCTTTTGGAATCACCGAAACCTTTTTTAGAGCACTTATGACGCATATGTGTGCTACAGCCTTCTTCCGGAACTTCGATACCCCATGATTCCAACCTGGAATGGACTGCTTCGCAGATTTCTTCACGAGCATCTTCGCGCATAGATTGAACCATCTCACGAATTTCAGTTCTTTGGGATTCATCGAGTTCATCCATGAAGGGCATGTGTCGATGTCGTGGCCCACAGCCTTCTTCTGGAACTTCGATACCCCATGATTCCAGCCTTGCATGGACTGCTTCGCGAATTTCTTCACGAGAAGCATCATCTTCGCGCATAGATTGAACCATTTCGCGGATTTCAGTTCTTTGGGATTCTGTCAGTTCATCCATAAAAGGATGTCTTGGCCCATGTCTCTGTGCAAAAAGCAATGCGCCAAATACCAATATGGATGTGATAATCAGTGCCATTATAATCTTTCTACTCATTAAAACTCCTTCCAAATTTTTCCGAGTCATTGTCCGGACAATAGGCTCGATTCTAATTTTCAATTTCATCGTTCAGATATATAGACGTGTGAGAATTATATGGTTTACATTTTTTTTAGGTAATTTGGGATGTTGCTCGATGCCTAAGTATTTAAGTTAAATTGGGTGAAGTATATTTTACAAGTTCATTTTTTTATTTAATTACTTCTTGCAAAATCTCTTTCAAAGGTATATCTTGCTTTCGAGCCATTGAATGCCCGCTTTTTGAAGTTAATGGCTGATTGATTTCAGATAAAAGGCATTTGATGGCTCGTTTTTATTTAAACTTCCATAGATACCCAGATTCAGTGTTATATTTATTTAAAGCAAACAATCTCGACTTTTAACCTTGTTGCGAAGCTCTGCTTCTCTTGGGCTTTAGAAAGAATCGAAGCGGAGCTTCGGAAAAACATGCGCTACAAAGCAGAGCTTTGTAGCGAGAGCAGTAGTCTTGTTTATATTTGGATTCAGAAGAGACAATGCGCTGTTCCGCATTGTCATACTTCTCAGGCTAAAACACCCTTAAAGCTGTTGCTTTAGATGGATTCTGCATTATTTATTTTGTTTATATATGGTT
>JBKHBT010000102.1:0-12505 GCA_046542255.1 Candidatus Zixiibacteriota bacterium
ATTCAAAAATCGATATGTCTTACAAAGCCAATAGCGAAAGGGTACCCGCAAGGGGTACCCCTACAAATCCAGCCCAAATAGAAATATTCACCATAACCGGCAATTTAATAAACCGTCTGCCAGTAGAGCAAAATTCACGGCAATTCTTGACTAAATGGGATGGGACCGATTACAATGGCCAGGTTATGCCGTCCGGCGTTTATATGGTTAGTTTGAATGCTTTTGGGTTTAGGTATTTGAAGAGGGTGAGTTTGGTGAGGTGATTGGGAATGATTTTGATTGTGTGCCTTCGGCTCCGCTCAGGCAGCAGTGGGGAAACCCCTCAGTCGCCTTCGGCGACAGCTCCCCTGAAGCAGGGGAGCTTAAAAAAAAGAATATGAACTAAGATGCAAAGGATAAAAAAGATGACCAAGATAAATAGAACAATTCTTAATCCTGGTAAATCTTTTATATCCTTCAAAATCCTGGTTCAAAATGAAAGGTATCTTAAGAAGGTGAGTTTGGTGAGGTGATTGGGAATGATTTTGATTGTGTGCCTTCGGCTCCGCTCAGGCAGCAGTATCAAATAGTAATGATAGGGGCAGGTTATAAACCTGCCCAAAGAACTTAGATTTGTTTTGAATAGTAATCGCATCATGATTACTTTACAAAAATAACTCTGCTGGCTAACTTCTGGCCGGCAACCGAAGCCTCCACAAGATATATTCCAGATTCGATCTTCGCTTCTGGCTGCCATTTGATAATGCTAATATTCTCTGCATCACTTGTAAATATTTTTATGCCATTCAAATCGTAGATAGCAATCTCTTTGGTGTTTTCAGGAAGTTCTATCGATACTGAGCTATTGAATGGGTTCGGGTATGTATGAAGCTTCAAAACCTCTGGCGTGCTATTAACAGGCTCTTCGACACTGCTGTATTCTGATTCATCGGCGCCGATGTCCCATTTGCCTTCCAGAGGCCTTCTGGCTTCATCATGATCTCGAAATGGCGCCATGATTATTTCATCTGACTCCATAATCGTGAAAAACTGGTCGCCAGTATTAATACATGGCGAGCCCATACCAAGATGCCCCAGAGTATCCTCGAATAATGGATCAGCCTCGATGCAGCCCTCGCCGAAATCGATAATGCCTCCGCCCATATTGCATCTGGAACGCATGACATCGGTATAGGTAAGGAAAGCCATACCGGCTTCGATCTCTATTTCATGGCCGGAAGATGATAGGGCATGATTATTCCAAACCAGCGTATTAAAAAGCGTAATATTCGAGCTTCCTGCTATGCTAATACCGCCGCCTTCCGAAGCTTGATTTTCATTTAGCGTGCAGTTTACCAAAACAGGGATGGAGCCAAGGGTGGAATAAACTCCGCCACCATAACCTTCGCTTATATTATAGCTTATCAAACTCGATGTAATAATCAAAGGCTCAAGCCCCGAATCGAAAATGATTCCAGCACCATTTAAAGCCGAATTTCCAAGAAGCCAATGGCCATGAATTTCCATATCAGTTGGGCAGCTATTGAAATACAAGCCACCACCGTCTTCACTGGCTTCATTATAGAAAAAGTCGCAATTCTTTAACCAGCCATTACAATCAGAAATAAACATGCCGGCACCATTTAATGCTGAATTCTCTCTGAAGATATTATGCTCATTTCTTGATACATTGGAGCTTGAATAAAACCCGCCGCCATCTTCGAGAGCGATATTTTCTTCGAACAAATTGCCTTCTATGCTGCCATAACCGCCATGATAGTATATACCACCGCCACAAGCTGCCTGGTTTTGGAAAAACTCATTATCAGTAATAACCGGATCGCTATCGACAAGATGTAGCCCTCCACCATCGCCAATGCTATAATTTCTGATAATAATGTTCTCATTCAATATAATATTAGAATTAAGGGCAAAAATTGCGCCGCCGGAGGCATCTGATCGATTTTCATCGATGATGCAATTCTCTATTGCAAGATTGGTTTCGACAGAATAAATCGCACCGCCTCGATTCCTTGGCTGAATTCCATTGGCATTTCCGCCAGTTATTTCGCAATATTCAAATCTACAATCATCTGATGCACCAAAGAAACGGATTCCGTGATGGCCTTCTGCATCTTCGGCCTTGCTGAATCTAATCGGTGATTCATCTGTTCCGATAGCCGACAGAGTTGCTCCTAATTCCACATTCAAGGCGAATGGGCCATTGAATACGATCTCTGTGCCAGGCTCGATAGTGAGCGATGTGCCAGATTCAATATAGACATCACAATTAATATAATGAGGGCCTCCTTCGCTATTCCATATTCCGCTAATATTGCCGCAATAGCCATCGACAACATATACCGAACAAATCTTCTCCGGAGAATAGATGCCATCGCTAGCAGAAACAAGGATTTCATATTCGCCAGTGTCAGCTCTTTCGGTATCCCAAACAAGTTCCGGGCCGGTATGTATTTCTGCATCGGTTGATGTTTCGATATGGGCTTCTACGTCATCGCCATCCGGATCACTTATCGAAAATGGAATTTGCAATTCTTCTCCTGCTCTGATATATGCAATCTCCGGAATACCGTGTATAACAGGCGGCCTATTGTCATTATCGAAACCAGTCTCGACAGCGCCGATATCGTATCCTATTCCATGAAGCCCGGTTCCTGCCGGCCGTGGATTACCATAGATATCTGAATCTGGGGCTTTAATATCTGTATCGGCCAAAAATTGACTACCCGTGTTTATACAATATGACTCCATAGACGGAGAAAATGGATTCGGCGTATCGAGCAAATCCGGATCGATACTTAGATTTCCCGTATCGAAAACAAGTTCGCCGGCATCATCTTCAATGAAATTGCCAAAAATATCGATAATCGAATTGCCTATATGCGGCCATGAAACATCGCCTCCCCGGATATTATTTATAAAAATCTCATTCCCATAGCTTTCTGCAAAATTGCCCCATAAAATGCAATTTAGAATTTTGGCATCGGATGAGTTTTGGAGATAGATCGAACCGCCAAATGAAGCCGTATTATCCATGATATTGCAATTTATGATTTCCGCATCGCTTTTTCGCAGCATAAAAGCGCCACCATTTCTTGCTGAATTATTTTGAAAAATGCAATTCTCGAATCTCGGATATGCATGATAGGCATAAATCGCTCCACCCTGGCCATTCGTGGAATTATTAGTAAATATGCAATTCCTGATTGTTGGCGAAGATTTGTAGATCTGTATGGCTCCCATTGTATCTGTATAGGCATTGGTAATAGTAAAGCCATCGAGCACAGCATCTCTTGATTCGCCCCATTGGAAAATGAATGCCTGAGCCGGTTCATCGCGAGAAGCGGCACAATCGAGTGTGCAGGCGAGTGGGCCATTTTGGGATTTTAGGAAAATGCGCAAAGCTCCAAAGTCGATGTTCTTGAAGCCGGAAAGGCTATATCTTCCATCCGAGATTATAATAGTATCTCCCGGCCATGCTTCCTCGATTGCTTCTTCAATAGTCGCCAATTCAATCGATGGGACACGAATACGCTGATATCTTGGCTTTGTGATATTCACAATTGCGCCATTTACTACATAAAATCCAGCCGGCATTCCATCTGGAAGGCTATACCATCCATTGCCAGAGCCTTCCCATCCCATATTCAAATGGAATCTACCAGTGGATGAATTATATCCATCGCAATTAATCTGATGGCCGCCATCATCGCCATAAACAGACATCATAGCAGGTTTATCGGCAATAATAGAAGATGCGAGATGGTCGTAAAAGCCATCGTACTCAGGCGAAATATCATCGGCTCTTCCAAAACCGAAATCCGTTAGAAAATGCCATGAATATACCCATGTCCCGGATGCTCTGGAGCTATAATTCATATCCGTTGAAACGCCGGCTGCGAACATGACTCTCGCAACATTATCCCAGCTAGGACGAGTTTCCGCCTCTCGCCAATCGATCGAATCGATCGAAGCAGGCTCTGCCTCGACATAAATCGGCGGATCAGTATATTCGGATGTATAATTATCATAATCATAGAATTTGATAGAAGGCGGCCACTGATAGTAATTCAGGCACATAGTTATTGCGGTAGCGACACAACCGGTAACGCTTCGCCTTCCTGTCATTGGGTCGAGTGGAGCATAGGCATTATAAGGGCTACCCTGACCCCAATTTGTCGATATTGAAGGCCCATAGATTTCCATATCCGAAAAATATTCACTAAGTCTATCATCTTTCGAAAGGTATCGCACCCAAAGATTTCGATTTTCATCCAATTCTGTCTGTGAAGTACGCTCAAAAGAGCTTTGGCGAAATTTTATATCCTGCTTTATCATAGAGAGTGCAATATTCTGGGGAGTTTCTTCCATGTTGAAATTATTATCAAATGAATAAGCTATAACAGGATCGATTCTTGTATCTGTTGATATTGCTATAAAGCCTTTTGGCTCGAGATGAGCGATATGAGCCAGAATCTCATCATCTTCTAAAATCGGCCTAAACCTATCGATTTGGATATTATTGAATTCATCTGTCATCTCGTGGGCAAAAACATCGATATGCTTTTCTGCGACAATACTTGCATCAAGTTGAGATATCGGTTTACCAAATATAGAAAAAATAGCCAATAAAATAGTTAAAACACAAATAATTACCCTTTTCATGATAATGTCTTCTCCCTTTTCATATTTTATTAATCTTGTAGATAGGTTTCCACTCGTTTGGATTTACGTATAATATTTTACATCCATTTCAAGATAGTGAAATTTATATTGAAAGTCAATTTGGATTTTGCTTACTTATATACCTCAATTATGTTTTATCGGAATGTCATCTTTTCTATTTGCATAATATTAAGCAAGTTATAGTTTTACTGAATTTGAACTAGATGGTTAAATTCAATAAGTAGATAAATAAGACTACTGCTCTCGCCACAAAGCTCTGGAGGCTGTATCAGAACCCCTAATATGACTTCGACACGTCATGATTACATCATGTGCAAGCTCAGTCGTCGGCTAAAGTTATACTTAGCGGTGTCTGAGCAGGGATTTCGAAGAAAGCGCGTGTCGAAGCCATCAGAGACGAATTGTGTTTATTTGGCCAAAAATTTGAGTTCTGAGACAGACGCTTCTGCTTTGTAGCGCAAACTTTTCCGAAGCTCCGCTTCGATTCTTTCTAAAGCCTAAGAGAAGCGGAGCTTCAAATATCTTTCACGTTGCGAAGCAGAGCTTCGCAACTATGATAAAAGTCGAGATTGTTTATTTCACATAAATTTAACACTGAATCTGGGGATATAGAAAAAACATATTTTCAATTGCCAAAATATGAATTCCTGCTTAAATTTATTTATTGGTAAGTTAAGGTTAAAAGTCTGTAAAAGCATAAATTTTCAGGCCAATCATACTAATTAGCTAAGAGGGGAAAATGAAAAAGATCGTTCTAATTATTGTTTTGGTTTTGATATCTATTATTTCTGCAAAAGAAATAATAGAAGTAAAAACTCATGAAGAAATTAGCAAAATCGAGTATAGGATTTTAGACAAAGTCGAAAAAAATGTAATTTGGGAAAGCAAAGCCATAAATGAAAAAGACACTGTCAAGGCAGAATTCGAAGATTTCATGCCAGCAAGAGCTGGTGAAGATTTTATTTTTCAGGTTTTAATAGATGATGAAATAATTTATGAAGATAGCGATTTTTTATATTCTACAAGCTTCCCAGAAATCGTTTTCGCAGATGATGGCATCGATTTGCCAGGTGAACTATTAGAGCCAACATCACCAATGGCAGTCGGGCTTCGCATCCATGGCGGAGAAAACACGCAATTCGATAATGGTATCATAATTGGCGGGCCGGACTTGACCGAACCGGTGGGAAATCTCGATGTGCGCGATGGAGAAGCACGAATCTGGGACGGCAGCGCAAGTGTTGGCTATGTATCCGGAACAGGCGACCTGTATGTCGAGGATCAGCTCGAGGTCGATGGAACTATCTATGCTGCAAATTGGCGCGATGCAGCAGGCAATAATCTGTTAAACGGAGGCACAGGAATAACTGTATCAGAAAATACTAATGGCCAATGGACGATTTCATCAAGCGCTGCAAGCGGTGATGATGACTGGACAATTGGCTCTGGAGTTGTTTATAATAATACCGATGAAGTCGCAATAGGAACTTCCACTTCGGATGGACACGGCCTGAACGTTGAACATTACTCATCTGGTAATGCCGCCATAAGAGGTGCCGATGAAGGCTCTTATGTCTATGCCGAAGGACTTTTGGGCGTACTTTCCTATTCGGGTATTCCGGATTCACCGACAAATATTGGAGTTCTCGGCATAAAAACCGAATACGGTTCAAATGGTGTTGCGGTCTATGGCTGGAATCAGGATAATACTACCGATAATTGGGCAGTTTATGGAGTTGCAAATGGAAGCGGCGGTACCAATAATTATGGTATTTATGGTTCTGCATCCGGCGCTACGAATAATTATGCTGGATATTTCGATGGCGATGTGCATATATCAAGCGATCTTGGAATCGGTACATCTTCGCCTACTGCACAAATACATAGTACCGGCGATGTCCGCCATCAGAATCTATCAGAAACATCATCGAATGTCAAAATAGTAACTGTCGATGATGCTGGCAATCTTGCATGGCGCAGCCCCGGAGAATGGACAAACTGCACATCTCTCTGGAATGATGATTTCGAAGATGGCTCTATTACTGAATATTGCACAAGTTCATATCTGACTGCATCGACCGCGAGGGCTCACACCGGCTCTTATTCCGGTAGAGTCTCGGGCGATCCTAGTGGACACTATAATGCGGCTGCAATTTGCTTCTCAGGAATCGAGCCAGAGTATATCTCATGGTGGGTTTATCCTGATTCGCCTGATGAATCTCATGCATATTTTGTTGTGCAGGATGGGACAATTGGCGAGCCTGATTCTCAAATAACCATGATCTATTATTATAGTAGTGGTGCGATGCGCTTTATTGGAGGTTCTTCGCCTTATACCGATGTCTCTGTTCCTGCCGATACATGGCATCATGTCGAAATGAAAAATATAGACTGGTTGGCTTCGGAATTCGATGTCTATCTCAATGAATCCCTCGTAGAAAGCAATCTTGGATTTCGGGGGAGCGCTTCTGATATCGATAGGATATTTCTTTATAATTTTGCTTCTCCCACAACTGCCTATTACGATGATATCTGGATTGGCGATATGTGCGGAGATGAAGTCGCTGCGCTCTTTAGGATAAGGCCGGGCGTGGGAGCAAGCTATGTGCCCAATAGTGATGAATCCGAAAGAGCATTTATCTCTGGGGCCGCTACTTTGGATGGCTCATCTATTAGGGTCGAATTCCCCGAAGAATTCAAATCCAGGCTGGGCGATATTGCTCCGATTGTCGTTACCACACCTCTTGAGGCAGCTTCTAAAGCTGTCCATATCGAAGAAACCAAAAGTGAATATTTCATCCTGGCAACAGATGACGAAACAGCCACCCGGCTTTCTTTCAACTGGATAGCCGTTGAGCCTGAATCGCAAGACAATCAAATGCTAAAAACTGGCGACAGTAATCACCAACCACAAACATTAAACGGCCTGGATGAGAACGGCAATCCAATCGACAATATCAGGAAATAGATGCGCCGCAAAGAAAAGAAAATCGACTCGATAATCGAACTTGGCGAAATCCTGGAAAATGGCCGAATTTGCCGAATCGCAATGATCGATAATGGTGTGCCATATATCATACCGCTTTGCTATGGCTATGAAGATGGCTATTTGTACTTCCATACTGCTCCAGAAGGTAAAAAAATTGATTTGATTCTCGAAAATCAATATATCGGCTTTGAGATTGATATAGCCCATGAATTGATCACTGATGAAATCGCTGGAAAATGGACTATGAAATATAAATCCATATCCGGTAATGGAAGAGCAGAATTAGTAGGCAATTACCAGGACAAGATAGATGCATACAGAGTTATAATGGAACAATTCTCCGGAAGCAGAGATTGGAATTTCGCGCCGGGTTGCATTGATGCATCACTTATTATAAAGCTTGAGATAATGACTATGACGGGTAAGAAGTCGGGGTATTGATCAAAAGAATTCGATATCTACAGAAATTCCTACCGTATGGTTAAATTCGAAAGTGCCTGTCCCTTCTGAGCCGAAAGTTATCCAACCCGTTCCAGTAAAACTGCTATCGAATCTACAAATTCTATCATCGCCGCCTACATAGATATTGCCTTCGCAATCCTGACTTACTCCATCGGGTTCCTGGAAACCGCCTATCCCTGTCCCTGCATGACCATATGTAGTCCAACCGGAGCCAGTTAAATCATTCAGCCTTACGATTCTATTATTATTCCTATCGGCAATAACAAGTCTATTTTCAAAATCAAAGAAGAAACTTCTTGGATGGCGAAACTGATTTATTCCTGAACCTGTAGTACCATAGGCAACAAATCCTGAGCCAGACAAATCATCGATTCTAACCATTCTATTGTTATTGGTATCTGATATATATAATTTCATATCACCGCCCTGTATTACTGCCGAAGGTTCATTTAAGATACCTGATCCCCAGCTAATTAAGCCAGCACCGGACATATCATCGATTCTTACAATCCTATTGTGCTGACAATCAGCTATCAGAATTCGCCCAGCATTATCGAATGATATTTGCCGTGGTCGATATAGACCGATTGAAGATGGGGTTTCTGTCCAGCCAGCCCCGGTCATATCATCTATTCTCACTATTCGATTATTGCCTCTATCTACGATATATATCTTATCATCAGGTCCGACCTGAACATCTATAGCACCATCGAAATGACCTAAGCCAGAACCTGAACTTCCATAACTAATCCAACCTGTTCCGGATATATCATCAATTTTTACTATCCTATGATTATACCAATCTGCAATATATATTCCTTCATTGATACAAGAACTATCACCAGTATCTGGCAAACAAATCGTAAAAGCAGAATCAACTATAATACCGAGGGTGTCTCCATCACGGAACATATAATCAGGAAAAGTTAGATATGCATGTGCAATGCTTCCGGATGATAATAACTCTACTCTCGCAAATTCACTCGGAAGTCGTACTATCTGAACTAAATCCATTGTTTCATTTACAAGTGAAAATCTTAGTCTGGTTGTGTCAATTAGCTCGCATACAGTATCTATAATTTCTATAGGATAGCACATCTCCTCACATGCATAATATCTAGGAAAACTATCGCAAAAGCTAATATAATATAGTCCATCGCCAGGTATAACTCGCTGAGCCTGAAGTGTTGATAACAACACTATAAACAATAATAAACCGAACACAAACTCTCTTGACAACCTACCCTCCATTTCATATGCTACATTAAAATATACATTAAAAATTATTATAAAACAATGGCTTTTTAAGTTTAAACTGTTGATAACTTGTTCATAAGCTTTTTATAACCATGTGATAAACTATTGAAAAAGTATTGATAGTTCTTCAGAAATCTAAATATTCGATGATGAAAAGGTATCTAAAAGAGCTTTAACTATCTGCTCTTGACAGCGCCATTCTTATAGATGGGTACATTATCAAATTTGTCAACCTGGCTGGCAAATTCTATGTCTCGGCTATATCCTATGGAATCTAAATATTTTGCATGATGCGCAGTTTTGATAGTTTCCAAAATATCGGGATTATTTTCTGCAAAAAGCTTTGCAACCCTTGCCTGATCATTCATTTCGAAATCACCTATTTTTCTGGCAAGGCTCATAGCAAAATATCCAGCAAAATAGAAATCTTCTAATGCAAATCTTCCTTCGACACCTGAGCATACTATCGAAATATTATCATGATTTTTTGCAAGCTCGAGGGCTGCTGAAAGATTAGCAAAAGATGACACAGCAACTTTCCTGGCTGGCTTTGAAGCAAGAAGTGCCTTTGAACCATTAGTGCTCGCAAAAATAAGCTCCTTGCCCGAAACGATTTCTTTTTCATATTCAAATGGCGAATTACCAAGATCGAATCCTGGAAGTATCTTCGCTTTTCTTTCGCCACATAGCATTGCTTTAGGGAAATCTTTCTTTAACCTGATTGCGAGATCCGGGCTTTCTGCTGGGTATAGTGCTTTTGCACCATTGGCAAAAGCTGTAATTATCGTATTAGATGCTCGAAGGATATCGGCAACAAAAGCGATGCTGCTTTGGATCTGATCGGGTATGACCGTTTTATAGGTGATGTAAATTTTTAATGATCTCATAAAAAAATGAGCCGCCTATATTAATGCGGCTCCGAAATATTATTTGCCTGACTTTAAGCTTCCATCTTTATAGAAAGGTGGCTTAACAACTTCTGCAGAGATAATTCTATTTCTGATGCTTATACCCACTTCTGTTCCTCGTTTGGTATGAGGCCTTTGCACATAAGCTATCGCAATGCCTTTATTTAAGGTGGGGCTAAATAATCCCGAAGTAACTTCGCCCATTTCCTGGCCATTTATTATTATCTTATGGCCCTTTCTGGGGAAACATCTTTCTTGTGCTTCGATGCAAACGAGCCTTCTATTGAAAGCATCATTTTCTTTAATTCGAAGTAGCTCATCGCGGCCTATGAAATCGCCTTTATTAAATTTGACGACCCATTTCAAGCCGGCTTCGAGAGGATGAGTAGTTTCATCGATATCGTTTCCATAGAGTGCAAATTTCATTTCCAGACGCAGGCTATCTCTTGCGCCGAGGCCTATCGGCATGATATTCATCGGCTCGCCATATTCCAGGAATTTATCCCAAAACATGCTAGAATTGGCCGGATTATGATAAATTTCAAATCCGTCTTCGCCAGTATAGCCTGTTCTGGATATAAGAACCTTCGCACCGCCAAAATCAAGTTCTGTGGAATTATAGTATGGAAGAGTCGAAAGATTAAATTTCGTCATCTTTTGGACTACATTTTCGGCATAAGGCCCTTGAATTGCTAACAGTGCTGTTTCATCCGAGACATTTTCCAGCTCGACATCATCGGGCTTATGGTCTTTAAGCCATTGAAAATCTTTAACCACATTAGAAGCATTAACCACAAGCATCCATTCATTGCCACCGAGATTATATACCAGTAAATCATCGACAATTCCGCCATCATCATAGCACATCACTGAATAGAGAATCTTATGTCTATCGAGTTTGGATACGTCATTTGTAATCATCTTTTGGATGAAGTCTTTGGCGCCTTCGCCACGAATCCTGAATTCGCCCATATGGGATATATCGAACATTCCGACCGATTTGCGTACCTGCTGATGTTCAGGAACAATTCCTTTATACAGCATTGGCATCCTATAGCCAGCGAAATCAACCATCTTGGCATGATTTAAAACATGTTTGTCATAAAAAGGTGTCTTCTTTGATTCCACAATATTCCTTTCGATCAATTAAATTCTTTGATAAATATAGCAAAGATTCATACCAACTGCAAGAAAAGCTTCGATAGATGACATCTTGATACCTATTTTTTTAGATCGATAATATTTTGTGCAATATCTTTGAATGCTTTTGTTGCTGGCGATTGCTCATCCATGATAGTCGTGCCTTCATCGCCGGCGGTAACCACTCTGGGGTCTATTGGTACTTTGCCCAGAAAATTGACTTTCTTCTCTTTGGCAGCTTTCTCACCGCCGCCTGTTTTGAAAAGATCGATTGTCTCGCCACAATGTGGGCAGACATAGCCACTCATATTCTCTACAACTCCAGCGATTTCCAAATTTAGCGTTTTCGCGAAGGTCAGCGCTTTTTTAGAATCTAATATCGAGACATCCTGTGGCGTAGTGACGATTATTGCTTCGGAATCATCGATCATTTGGCCGACAGATAGCGGTTCATCGCCGGTTCCCGGAGGTGAATCGATGATAAGAAAATCCAGTTCGCCCCATTGGGTTTCCTCCAAAAATCGTTTTATCATATTATATTTGAGAGGCCCACGCCAGATAACGGCCTGTTCTGGGCTTTCGAGCAAAAAAGCTACCGAAATCACATGCAAATTTTCGCCGATTTTCACGGGCACAAGCCGATTGCCTTCGGTAACTCCAAGCCTTTCGCCTTCCAGGCCCAGCATCAAAGGTATATTAGGGCCATGAATATCGACATCTAATATGCCAACTTTTTTTCCCAATGATGCCAGCGCTCTTGCCAAATTGACCGATACTGTGCTTTTACCAACACCGCCCTTTCCCGATAAGACCAAAATCTTGCGGTCGATACCGGCCAGGTTCTTTTTAATATCTTCATTATTATTCACAATCGACTCCTTTTTGAAAATCAAAAATTAGGCACTCCTAATGTTCTAATTAATAAAGAAATCACGATTAGTCAAGAATTTGTTAGAATTATTTTGAATTTCTTTTTATCTTAAAAGCCTTAAAAATACACAGTTAAAAAATCCAGACAATGCGCTGTTCCGCATTGTCATACTTTTCAGGCTAAAACATCAGT
>JBKHBT010000015.1:0-45995 GCA_046542255.1 Candidatus Zixiibacteriota bacterium
AATATTTTAATAGTTTTAACTGAAATTTGCAATATAAAATATACAGCCGATTTTGGTATTATGTATATTTGCATAGGCCTTAGACTATAAATTAAAATACCTAATAATATATTTGCATTTTGTTTAGATTTTTTCGATGATCTCTCTCAAAGATTAATTGCTTTTAAGACTTGACATAAAGATGCTTATGTAATTAATTTCTCATCTATGGGATTTATAAGAATACATGGCATGGCTTTTTACGGTTATCACGGTGTTTCGCCAGCCGAGAAAGAACTGGCTGGCAAATTCTCTGTCGATGTAGAATTCCCTCTCGATACGAAAAAGGCCGCAAAAAGCGACTCGCTCGAAGATACAGTCAATTATGAACTGATATACAAAACCGTTGAAGCAGTCATTACGGAAAATAAATTTCATCTCGTTGAGACTCTTTCGGAACTGGTTGCAGAGTGCTTGATTAATGGCTTCGACCTGACAGGAATTATTGTCAGGGTCCGCAAAAATCATCCGCCTTTTCCAGGCCATCTCGACTTTGTAGAAATCGAGGTTCGAAAAGGTGATATGAATGATCTCGGGAAGACATGATATTTATAGGCCTGGGAAGTAATATTGGCGATAGAAAAGAGCAGCTTATGGTTGCTATAGAGAAAATATCAAAAATTTGCAATATCATTGAAAAGTCCCATATCTACGAAACCAAACCATGGGGCAAAAAAGACCAGAATAATTTCTTGAATATGGCAATCGCAATCGATGCTAATCTATCACCAGAAGAAGCTCTTTTGCGCTTCCACAAGATAGAAGAAGAAATGGGAAGAAAAAGAATCAAAAAATGGGGCCAGAGAAATATCGATATCGACATCATATCGTGGAATAATAGAATTATCGATAA
This sequence comes from Candidatus Zixiibacteriota bacterium, assembly GCA_046542255.1. Taxonomy (GTDB): domain Bacteria; phylum UBP14; class UBA6098; order JBKHBT01; family JBKHBT01; genus JBKHBT01. Next base: position 893 of record JBKHBT010000015.1, read on the forward strand.
AGACTATCTCCATATTCCGCATATACATCTCAAAGAACGGGACTTCTTCCTTCAGCCATGTATCGATATCGATTCGGATGCCATAGAACCAAAAAGCGGAATGACATTTGCCGAAATTTTATCATCTCTGCCCACTTCCGAAAAAACAATAATTGGAGTATTCGATGGCTAATCTAAATTATATAGTCATCGAAGGCCCTCCCGGAGCCGGCAAAGCATTGCTTATGGACTTTCTTGCCAAGAAAAGAGGCGCAAGAAAAATATTGGATGATATAAGTAGCAATAATTTTCTCGAAAAATTCATATCCAGGCCCAAGCAATACGCTCTTTCAGTTCAATTGTCATTTCTTATGGAAAGACATCAAAAGCTCCGTGAAATAATGCAATATGATCTTTTCCACGATGTAATGATTTCGGATTTTCTATTTGAAAAAAATTTTATCTATGCTAATGTTATACTCAATAAAGCCGAACTGGTATTATTTAATCGAGTAGCCGAATATTTTCGAGGCGAGCTTCCTCATCCGGATATGGTTATTTATATTCAGGCAAACAAAGAATTTATCCAAAGGAAACCCAGGACCGGTTTCCGTGATGAGATGATAGCATCTCTTTGTGAAGCATATAATCATTTCTTTTTTCATTATGAAGATGCCCCGGTCATCGTAATAAGGCCCGACCAGCTAAATCTCAAAGATGAAAACGACCTCGAAGAAATAAATAAATTTATCAACCGTGATATCAAAAATACTGTATATTTCCTGAAAAGAGGAGAACTGTTTTGAAAAAAAAGACTACTGCACCTAAAATAAAAGCGTTTAAAGGCAAAAGACCGATAACATCACTGACAGCATACGATTACTATACAGCCAAATATCTCGAAGAAGCCGGAATCGATTTCATACTTGTTGGCGATTCTATTAGTATGGTAGTCTATGGCTATGAAACAACGCTTGACGCAACAATGGAAATGATGTGTATGCATACAGATGCAGTCTCTCGCGGCGCGAAAAATACATTGGTTGTCGGCGATTTGCCTTTTATGTCATATCAATCATCTGTCGAAAAGGCAATCGAAAATGCAGGTAAGCTTATTATGGCCGGCGCAGGAGCAGTTAAATTGGAAGGCGGATTGGAATTTGCTATTACAGCCGAAAGGATTATAAGAGCCGGAATACCCGTTTTGGGACATATTGGAATGCAACCACAATCAATCCATGCAGTCGGGGGATACAAAACAGCAGGCAAAACCGAAGAATCCGAGAAATATCTCATCGAGTCGGCTAAAGCTCTGGAAGATGCAGGCTGTTTTGGTATAGTACTGGAAAAAGTCAGCTCGGAAGCCTCGAAAAAAATTACCGAAACAATAAATATTCCAACGATAGGCATAGGCTGCGGAAATACAACAGATGGTCAGATACTGGTAGTTAATGATATTCTCGGACTCTATGATGAATTCACACCGCCATTTGTAAAAAAATATGCCAATCTGAAAGAAAATATCCTGACTGCTGTGAAAGAATATATCTCCGATGTTAAAGAAGGAAATTATCCACTCAGGTAGAATCGAGATTTATGGGAGTGATTTATGATTGTTATTGAAAAAGTCAAAAGAATGCGACGAATTAGTCTTAATCATCGCAAAAATAATGATAAAATCGCATTTGTCCCTACAATGGGCTATTTACATGAAGGCCATCTCAGCCTTGTAAAAAAGGCCAAAAAAGAGGCCGATATAGTAATCGTTTCTATATTTGTTAATCCTACTCAATTCGGCCCGAATGAAGATTTGGATTCTTATCCAAGAGATTTTCAACATGATAGGCATCTTCTCGAGGCTCTCGATATCGACTATCTTTTCTTCCCGGCTGTCGATGAAATGTATCCCGAAAACTATAGCACATATGTAAATGTAGAAGGCATCACTAATGAACTATGCGGCAAATGCCGTCCTAACCATTTCCGTGGCGTGGCCACTATCGTCACAAAACTTTTTAATATAATTTTGCCGGATATTGCAATTTTTGGACAGAAGGATGCTCAACAGGCATTGGTAATAAAAAAAATGACACAGGATTTGAATATGATAACGGAGGTAATCGTTATTCCGACCATTAGAGAACACGATGGCCTGGCTAAAAGCAGCCGCAATGAATATTTATCCTACGAAGAACGTAAAGTCGCACCATGTATCCATAGAGCTTTGTCAGTGGCACGCAGAATGGTCAAGCAGGGAATCGACGACCCTAATGAAATAATTGATAAGATGAAAATCATAATCGAAGCATCTGGCGATTTCGAAATCGACTATATACAGATTGTGGACCTTGAAAAAGTGAAACCTGTTGAGAAAATTACTGATAAAGTATTAATTGCTGTCGCAGCATATCTGGGCAAAACAAGACTTATAGACAATATGATTGTCAAACCACCAAGAAAAAAGATTAAAAAGGAATATTAGTCGAAAAGGCTGGGGCTTTCTTTCCTTTTTTTCTTACTTTTAGCTTTGCTGGGACTTTTTTTGCTGGAACCGGCCTTGACTTTTGCATCGACATTGCCTTTGTGGAATTCAATATTGACCAGATCGCCATTTTTTAGTATCTCAGAATCACGAATAATCTCGCCGCTTCTTTTGAAACGCACGATGCTATAACCTCTGGAAAGGATAGAAAGCGGTGATGTAGATTTCAGCCTTGTTTCGAGTGTTTTCAATCGATTTGCCTTTTTATCGAAATTTCGAATTATGCTTCGAAAGAGCCTTGTATTGGCCATATCGATTTGCTGGAAATTATCGTCGATTCTTCTTTGAAGCATTATGGGTATTCTTTCTGCGCGAACTCTCTGCAATCTATCGATTTTGGCTTGATATTGGGCCATAAGTGCTCTTGCAAGCCTTGCTTTCTGGTCTTTTATCGATAGCATTATCTCAGCGCTATCTGTAACAGCCAGTTCTGCTGCCGCCGAAGGAGTCGGAGCACGGACATCTGCGACAAGGTCTGAAATCGGATTATCGATCTCGTGGCCAACTGCCGATATCACGGGAATTTTAGATTCATAGATCGCTCTAGCCAGAGTTTCATCATTAAAGCACCAAAGATCATCTTCTGAACCGCCTCCACGACCGACTATCATAAGGTCGATTTTGCGGTATCTATTCAGCTCTTCCACACCTCTTGCGATATCGATTCCAGCATCGAGGCCCTGCACAGTAGCTGGTCGAAGAATAATCTCGACATATGGCGCCCTTCTTTCTAATACATTCATTATATCACGGAATGCTGCGCCTGTCGAAGATGTAACCACTCCTATCCTATTTGGCATCCTGGGCAATAGCTTCTTATGCGATGGCTCGAAAAGGCCTTCTTTCATGAGTTTTTCCTTGAGCTGCCGAAGAGCGATTTGCCTGGCACCCATTCCGGCAGGCAGCATCTTAAGAACCATAAATTGATAATTACCGCGTCTGGTGTACATTGTAGGTTTGCCATATACAAGTAATTTATTGCCATCTTTGGGCATAAACCCAACCGACTTAGTCGAACCTCGCCACATCACGCCGCTGACCTGGCTCTCCTCATCTACCAGCGAAAAATACCAATGGCCGGATGAATGATTCTTGAAATTACGAATTTCGGCCTCGACCCAGATTCCATGAACGAAATGGCCTTCGATTACCTTGAGCACCTTTTTATTAAGCTCGGTAACTGAAAGAGGCTTTGGTTTATCATCTCCAGAACTTTCATTATTGATTTCGATATCTTGATTATTGTGGGATTTCTTTTTATTGTTTCGGTCTTTTTCAAAGCTAAAAAGTTCAGACAAAATTGCTCCTTTCTTCGGTAAACATAATTAATAGAAAAAGAGAATTTTAGGCAAGAGCAATATCTCTATACTCATAGATAAAGCCAATCTTGGTATCTCGAAATTAGACATTGTAATTAAACCGAAAAACATTATCTTTAATATAAGCTATACAAAGTAATAGGAGGCGATTATGAACAAAAATATGGCAATATTTCTTTTAATCCTTACAACTCTTCTCTTTGCTCAGAACTATGATGAGCAATATAGACAGAAAAAAATTCGAATGGCAGTGCAAATGTCCGAATCTGCTAAAGATTCCAAAAAAGCTATGGATATTCGCTTAGAAGATGGCTATATTGCAATTGACCTTGACGAAACTGGTGAATTTGTTATAGGGGGTGACCCAGATGGAGCTAGCGATTATAATCCCTTGACATTTTCATGGCTGGATGCGCCCGGGACAAACTGGACTTTCTTCCATATCGATGATTATGATATTAATGGAAAAACAAATGAAACAATTCCAGATACGGATTCACTCTATGAACATGATGGTGGTCTATATGCTGTTTGGAATGATTTAGGTGGGCTCAAAGTAATCGAAAAGGCCAGTATCGATACTATTTATTCTGCTGGGAAGATTCATCATCAAATATTGCTGGAGCTAATATTTATTAATAACGATATCACATCGCATGAAGCTGGAGCGATGCTATTTTTTGATACTCAAATTTACAGAGATGATGCAGCACCAATAATATCTGATTCTGGTATCGACTCCTTAAGCACAATTTTCTTCGCCCCTGAAATACCAATGTATTGGAAAGCTTATGAATTTGGTTATCCACCTGCTCCCGATGCCACAATTGCCAGTGGTTTTTTCCATGACTTCGAAGCAGTCATGCCAGATGTATTCTGGTTTGGAGAATGGGGGCCAAGTGTAGGAAATGGATGGGCTGATTTTGAATGGACCGAAGATACTGGCTATCCTTATACCGATTCTGCAATGATGATGAAATGGTATCAGCAAGCTGTTATGCCCGGCGATACGCTTCGTTTTGCAACATATTATGGTATCCAGCAGGCTGCACCTATGGAAATCGCAATGACTATGCGTGAACCGGAGATCGTAGCCGGTTGCGTAGAGGATGAGCCATTGCCTTTCGAGCTGGAATTTGATATAAGCAATTGGCATTCTTATGATATCGAAGATCTCGAGCTGGAACTCTCCTATTCTGCTGGATGCTTGCATTTCCATGAAGATAGCGCTGTCCACAGTATCGATATTGTCGAATCAGGAGATAGCTTGATAGAATCCTGGGAATTGAACTATGGCTACGGATGCCGTGGACGAGTTGTTACCGGCACTCTTAGAGCTACTTCCGATTCAATATCCGAAGAATTACCTTTTGAATTTACTATTCCGGAAGCATCAGACCTTCTTGTACATGCTTTTGCTGAAGCATCCGTGATTGAAGATGGCGATACAGGTATTATTCACGTAGACATTGAAGGTGGCGAAGAGCCTATCGAATTTAGTGTAGAGCCGGAAGAGTATGTTATATTTACCGGTTTTGGCGTGATTAAAGTTCTTCCTGAAGAAGCTACGGTCTTCCATATCACTGTTTCGGATGATGCTGGATGTTCATATGATTTCGATATACCGATAACGGTAGCCGGTGAAGGACTTTTTGTCTATGCAGGCTCAGATATGATATTATGTTTTGAAGATTCCACAGAACTCGGTGGCGAACCGACAGCTCTTGGCGGAGTAGAACCAATTACATATTCATGGACTCCTACTGCTGGGCTGGATAACCCTTCATCGCCGAATCCAATGGCATCACCGGAGGCTACGACTACCTATCATCTAACTGTCGAAGATGATGAAGGAATGCACGTAAATGATTCTGTTTTGATTATCGTCTCTCCAGAAATTTTTGCTGATGCTGGTGAAGATACAACCGTTGCCGAGGGCACCGAGATTGTACTTGGCGGATCGACTACCGGCTCTGGCGGCTCTGGTACGCTTGAATATTTATGGAGCCCCAGAAGATTTCTCGATGACCCTGAATCGCCGAATCCTGTTGCCACCATCATGAGAGATATTAGCTATACAGTAACTGTTATGGATGCAAATGGCTGCACTCAGACCGATAATATCACTATAATCTCGAATGACGAAGTAGAAGAAAGTTTAATAAAGCCGATAACGGCCAGTCTTTCACAAAACACGCCAAATCCTTTCAACCCTATCACGAGAATCGATTATTATTTACCACAAAGCGGAAATGCAAAGGTCGATGTCTATGATATAATGGGGAATCATATAGCCAATCTGACTGATAGATACCATAATGCGGGTAAATATAGCACCATTTTTGATGCTTCTGATTTAGGTGGTGGCGTATATTTCTATCGTCTTTCGGGAAACGGCTTCGATATTATGAAAAAGATGGTCTTTGTGAAATAAAACTTGACTTTGCAGTTGGATAGAATTTAAAAATTTTACTCAAAAATCGCGAATTTTCTTTTCTATGCCATCGCCGATTTCGACTTCATCTTTCGATGCAGGGCAGCTAAGGTCTTTTAGCTTTTTGATGCCGGGCATTAATCTGCTATTGAAAGAGCCGATACCTTTATTATAAACATCAACTGTGCTATCGAGTTTGGAGCCAAGTTCTTTATAGTGTTCGGCGAATATCCTGATTCTATCAAATAAGTCTGTACCCATATCTGCAATATGCTTAGCATTCTCGGATATATCATGCTCCTGCCATGCTATAGCGATTGTCCTGAGTAATGCAAGAAGCGTTGTAGGAGTAACAATCACTACCCTATCCTGTATAGCCTTTTCTATTAATTCGGAGTCTTGCTTCACTGCTTCGAAATAGAAAGACTCACCCGGCATGAACATTAACACAAAGTCCGGGCTGTTTTCGAAATGTGCCCAATATTTTTTGCTGGCGAGTTTTCTGATATGGCTTTTGACAGCTTTGTGGTATTCTGCAATGTATTCATTTTTTCTTACTTCATCTGGCTCTTCATAGGCGTTTATTAAAGGCTTAAGCGTTACTTTAGAATCGATAATTATTCTTCCGCGATTTGGCAGGTCAACTATCATATCCGGCCGAAGGTTGGCATCTTCTGCTTTTTCTTGCTCGGTAAACGATATATGTTCCTGCAAGCCAGCCATCTCAATTATCCTTCGCAATGTAATCTCGCCGAGTCTTCCGCGAGCTTCAGGGCGTTTAAGCATATTTACCAAAGAATCGGTCTCTTTGCTAAGTTTATTGGTCTGTTCGAGGAGCCCTTTTATTCTGGCATTAATTCCACCATATTGCTCATTTCTTTGCTGCTCGAATTTTTTTATCTGATTATCATACCGGTCGATTTGCTCTTTCAGTGGCTTTAGAGTATCGGATATGGCCTGTTTTCCGAATTCATTCTTGGTCTTCTCGAGCAATGCTTCGATATTATTCGAAGCCTGCTTGATAAATTCCTGATTATTGCTTCGGAGTGCTTCTGAAGCCATAAGTTTTATAGAATTTTCAAGGTCTTTATGAGCCATCTGCCGCCTTTTGAGCAAAACAGCAGTCAATATTGTCCCAATTATGATTCCAATTAGCATTGAAACTATGATTTCGAACATATAAACCTTCCTTATAGAAATTTTTTATTAATTAAATTTAAGGAAAAATATGGAAAGTCCAAATAGTTTCTAAATTATTCTCTTTTAAGGCCATATATAAATAACACATATATAATACATAATATATTTGAAGCAAAAAAGGCTTTACCGATGTTTTAGCCCGAGAAGTATGACAATGCGGAAGAACGCATTGTCCGTAATCGATATCTTATTCAACTTCATCATGTGTCCAATCGCAGGCGGTTTTGGGAGCTGTTCCTGGGAGATAATATTCCTTTATCTGCATTCTACAATGCTTGCCGGGCAATTTACCAGAATCATGGCAAATCCATGCCATCTCGAGGCCCTTAGCAGGTTGGAAGGCTTTTCGCTTCAAACCTTTGTGTATATCTTTATTAAGATATGTCCAGACAGGAAGAGCGGCTTGAGTACCGGTTAAACCGGTAGTTCTGGCATCGTCATAACCAATCCAGACGCATGAGGTATAGTCTTTCGTAAAACCGACATACCAAGCATCTCGTTCATTATTAGATGTCCCTGTCTTACCATAAGAAGGGTACTTAAAACCTATTTCGCGCACATCATAGCTGCGGCCATATCGCACAACACCATCGAGAAGGTGGATAAGTAGAAAACAACTTGTAGAATCGATAACTTGTTCTATAGTCGAATTCGAAAGGTAATCAATTGCACCATCTCTATCGATAATGGATTTTATCGGCATAACTTCTCTTTTTTGTCCATAAGAAGCGATTGTTGAGACGGCTCTGGCCATTTCAAAAGGAGTTACCTCGGCAGCGCCCAGACCTATCGATGCTTTATGGCCAACATCACTTTGAATTCCCATCCGGTATGCATATCTAGCGACCCTTTCCGAGCTGAGTTTCATTGTCAGATATGTTGTTGCGATATTTTGCGACCTTTCGAAAGCCCGCCTAACCGGAACAATGCCCATATACTCGCCGCCATAATTCTTGGGCCGCCATATGGAATCAAGGGAATCTTCGACGAAAAAAGTCGATAGAGTATCTGGAAGCATTGTACCCGGCGTTATGTATAAAGAATCATCGGAAAGAGGAGCATCCATCGCAGCAAGATAGACAAAAATCTTAAATGAGCTTCCCGGCTGCCTTTTGGCCTGCAAAGCCCTATTGAAAAGGTTCTTTTCATCCTTTCTGCCACCAATTATGGCTTTTACGTGGCCATTGAAATTATCGATTGTAACAATCGCACCCTGTGCGTCTTTAGATCGCCATAAAGAATCTACATGCTCGATTCCTTTAACCAATGCCTTTTCGGCTGAAGATTGCATATATGGATCGACAGTAGTGAAGACTTTCCCACCTGAGAAATATAGCAAAGTATCGAGATGGTTTTTAGTAGCATACCGCTCCAAATAATCACGAAAATCCCTATATTTGTTGCTAATTTCGATACCGTTTTTTACTTTGACAGGGGCTTTTTGCGCTCTTTCAAATTCGGTATCCGAAATATAGCCTTCTTCATGCATTGCATTTAGGATATGATTGCGCCTTTTCTTTACTCTATCGGGATATTTATATGGATTGAAATAGGATGGCGCAGGGATTAAACCTGCTATGAGTGCAGCTTCTTCTATACCTAGCTCATCCGGTTCCTTATCGAAATAGAAACGTGAGCCTTCGGCAATGCCACAGATATTATATGGAAATTTATATCCCACATATACCATATTAAGATACCATTCCAGAATAGTTTTTTTTGGTAGATGTGTTTCCAGATAGAAACTTCCTACTATTTCGCGCAATTTTCTGGATATGGTTCGCTTTGGCGTGAAATAAAGATTTTTCACTAGCTGCTGGGTTATTGTGCTACCACCTTGAATTATTCCCAATTCACCGATATTTCTCTGAGTAGCGCGGAACATACTTAGTGGATTTATCCCGAAATGTCGATAAAAATGTCTATCCTCTGCCGACACCACAGCATTGACAATATTTTCGCCCATTGAATCGAGTGGCATATAGGTTCTTAGGATGAGATTATGGTCGATAAATCTGCCCATCATAACAGGCGGCAGCCGAAATGATTCAAGGGCTTTTCCATCTGCATTATGTATGTCGCTTATGCGCATTCTTTTATCGAGCATTATGACAAGATGCCCGAAGTTACCATAGTCGTCATTATAGTCGAAAGGAGGAATATCCAGATATATCTTATCGCTGAAAATAGAGAAATGGCAGTCATTAACATGGTTTTCATGTTTGCCAATCATTTTATTTACAGCTACTGATTCAAAGCCATGAAGTACAAGTTCATCATGAAGCCTGTCCAAATCGACTCTATCACCGATATTATATTGACGATAGTCAGAATATATCCGCGATGGAAACTGCCATTCCGGCCGATTCAAATCGAAATCTCTTGTCTTCTCTATCTTTTCTGCTAAGCCTCGTGAACATATAATTCCAATTAATAGGACAATCAATAAGCACAATAAAATTGCATATATGATATTAACGATGATGGAATCACTAAAAAATCTGGACACAATTATTTACTATAGAAAGTGGCAATAACGCGCCTATTTGCGGTCCGTCCACGTGGAGTGTCATTATCGCCTATTAGAATTGGCTTTTCAGTTGTAATAGAATTTATTGTAAATGGCAAATTAGAACCATAGCCTTTTGTTTCTATTTTGATAGATTTTGAATCGAGATAATCCTGTACTCCAGTTTTGTTTTTCTCGAGCATGACACCTAAAGCGATATATAATCTTTCTATTTCTCTACGTGCTCTTTGCTCAGAAAGCTGAATATTGCGGCGGTTACTGCCGATAATATCGGTATGTCCGCCAATCTCTAGCCTGAAATCGCCGCCCCTCTTGGCTCTTTCTATTACTTCTTCGGCAAGTAGGAATATCCTTCCTTCTAAAAAGGCCGATGATGGTACAGATTCATCGAAAACATATTCTACGAGTATCAGCCTTTTTACGATACGCTCTTTTCTCTCGACTTCCAGCATAACAGGATCAGATAGGAATTTATATTCCCTTCCGCTATAAGTTTCGAGAGCAAGCCCTATCGGGATTTCTTCATCGGGTGGAATTAGCCTGTCATTAAGTTTCCAATCCCATTCGATAGATTCTGGAACTCCTTCACCAGATTCAATCGCTACTCTGTCATTGCCAACTATTGCAAAGGCTTCCCAGGTCTTTACACTCTTGCTGTTTGTGATGTCGAATTCGATTGTATTCTCATTATTCTGAAAGCCTTCGAAATTTTCGACTATTGGCGGGCCTAATTCCGGCCTGTATAAAATGCCATCGAATGAAAGGCTGATTTCGATAGATGGCGAGTCTCCAGTTACGCCGACAGCAATCATCTTATCTTTCGACTTAGGGTATTTCCCTGTAAGACTCTTCAAAAGATTATTTGCACGAGTTATGGCAATATTCTCATTCTCAGATGAAAGTCTTATGCCTTTAATCATGAGCCTTGCATCTGGGTTTCTATCGAGTACTTCGAGAAGTTCCGCATCTAGATTGATTGTGGTGGTTTTGCCATCATCACCCTTGGAAAGTGAAACCGTTGATGGCATCCTGACAGCATTCTTTATTCGTACAGCGAATTCGCCGCGGCGATTCTCGGCGGTTATCATATCCATTTCATCGCCCTTGAAATCGCGGTCTGTTAATATCCTTTGCGATGTATAATCATAATCCTGAACATCGATGCGCACCACTCTATCCTGAATCGATGGGTTTTCTGCTAATAATCTATCATATATTGCCTGATTGCGCTTTTCTGCAAGAACAGCAGCTTCATTGATATGAGCATTTTCATCATCGGATTTATCAGCGAAGGATCGAATTTCAAGCTCAGCATCCGGGTTCTCGACCATTCTACGAGAAATAATATCGATAATTTCTATATTGCCTGCACCCTCTACTGCAATATCATTAGCATCAAAGAATACAAGCGGAATAATCGGATACTCTTCTTCGAGAAGGCTAACATGCTGCGCTCTGGCAGTCATTTGCATCGGCTCGATACTGGCGACTGGAGGCGATTCGGAAAGATCGACAAAAATACTGTCTCGATTATTTTCTTCATCGTCTTCATCGATGGTGCCCATTATCTCTTTGGGATTGAATCCATTATCATCCACAGAAGCTATAATATAGTACTGCCCTATTTCCTTTGGTGTGAAATTATATTCCAGAGTGTCATAGCAGTCTCCACATAACCCATCGACAAATTTGGTGGGATATATTGTCTTGTATTTGCCATTTTCATCGAGAGAATAAAGAGTTGTGCTGAAACCCTGGGCTTTCTTTGGCCCTTTATTATAGATAATCATCTGAATCGGAGTTTTTTCTCCGACATTTAAGTCTTCCAAAGGCCTTATATCCATAATCTGCAAATCAATATCATGATATACGAGCCTATCAACATAGGCAGTAAAACCCATATAATGCGAAGTCAGAATCGAGCTGGAGAGTTCACTTATCGGATATGCAAATGCATAATCGATTTCGAGGCCACGAAATACCGATGGTGTGCGGAAAGATATGCCGGCAGTAGCCATTCGAGTATTAGCAGCGAAAGAAGTTCGCACCGTGCTACTGAATTTTGTAATAAATCCAGCTCTCGGCTCGAGCTGCTTATCGGCATTATCAGTTTCGGGACGAAATGAAAAATCGCAGAAAGGCTGGAATTTAGAATGTATATAATAGAATACACCGGCATTGAAGTCCGGTTGGACAATGCTTGGCTGTCCAAAGCCCATATCTGGCATAATAATATCGCGGCCGGTCAATGCAAATCGGAATTTTTTATGGACTCTGGCATATAGCCCAGCATCGAGCGAGAACCCTGTCTTAGATTCGCCATAATCGGCAAAGAATGGGTCTTCTGATGGCGGCCTATCACGGCCTTCCATATAATCGCCGTCTTCGGGGCTATATGATGCCAAAAGCAGCTTGGGATTAATACCAAAGCCCCATCTAAAGCTTTTAGTACCACGCTCACGATATGCAAGATTCAGTCCGACAACTGTCTCACGTCGGACGCCATCGGCAAAGCTACCGGCAAATAATCCAATATTGGCAAGTGGAAATTTCACTCTGTGATTATAGGCGATGTAGCCACGGCGAAGTTTGCCATCATCCATACCAACCATATAATAATTATATCCAGCACTAAAAGATTTCCCGCGCAAAAAACCTGTCATGCCGGGATTAAGCATGGCACATGAGCCATCGTTCATCACGGCGATACCGCCATCGGCACGCGCTCTCGAACGAACGCCAAGAAATTCATATTGGCCAAATAAACAGCTTATAGCCAATAGTATCATTGTAAAGGCGATATATGTGATTTTTTTATTTATCATTATCTTGCCAGCGTTATAACTCCTGTACGATAGTCTTCATTGCCTACTTTTACTAAATATATATAAGTTCCGGCTTCACATGGCCTGCCATCTTCATCCTTGCCATCCCAATAGAATTCTCTTTCTGTGCCGGAGAGCTTCCGCCTTAAAACATTTCTCGTATCGAAGAAATATATATCCTTCGACTCGCGCCCAGGTATCTGGATTATTAGCTCATCATTTGTGCCATCGTCATTTGGCGTAAATGGCGTTGGTAATATGGAAAATTCATTAATGCACTCCAAGCCATAGGCATCGAGAAGCAATGTATTGGCCGCTATTTTAAGGCCATTTGCAAAAACATAAACGGTATCTTCATATAAAACTGGTTCGACTGGCGCAAAGAATATTTCCATGATTGCCGAGTCCTCTGTAGCAATGTAATTGGTATCTGTATCGATAATTCCATAAAATTCGCCATCAAAAAGCGAAACAGAATCGATAAATGCCGGCTCATCATCGATATTATTAAAAATCAGCGTGAAACGTAATGTATCTCCGATACAAGTATCATAAGGCTCGGTGCTGGCATCGGAAAGCGGCAACCTATAATCGCTACAAATTACAGTTTCGACATCACTAATTGTCATCGACCTGTCTTCGGGAAGCTCATTGTCGAAATCGGCATCTTCCGCGAAAACAATATAATACAGCACATCATTTACATATAAACTATCATCCGAAGCATACCTGTCGCCGCCAATATTGGACATCGGAAGTATTATTGTATCGCCGTCTTCGTACCAGGCATGAGCATAGGCTTCTTCTATACCGCTGTAATCTGTTATATCGCATTGTATATGGAAATAGTCGCCACAGAATATATCATTATCGAAATTATCAATTTCTGGTCCCGATGTATCGTCATCGGCAATGATAAATTGCCAGTCATAATCATCGGCAATATTTTGATCGCAGTAGTCTGGAGAATCGGTAAGATTCCTTAGCGAGACGCGAACTGTGTCTCTCTCGAAGAAGAAAACCGAATCCATAGCGATATCATCGATATTGAAAACGCAGACAGAATCATCCACCCTATTCCATTCATCGCCATCTTCGGGCGCAAACATGATAGTATCTCCCAGCCACAGCTCACCGGAGACATAATCGAAACCAGATAATGCATCAAATGGAGTAAATTCTAAAATCGGTGTCTGCTCTGGGATATACTCCCAATCTGCAGGATATGTCTCTGTGATTTCGGGCGGAATCGTGTCTATATAGAAAGTAAATGAAAATGGCGGATTTATTTCATTGCCGAGAATATCCATAGCGGTAATTTCGGTGTAAAGTGTCTCGTCTGGCCAAATGCCAGTCGGCGTGAAAATGAGTGTATCATTGAAATATTCCAGTTCCGGGCTTTCTATATCATAATCGGTTCCATTGATATTGAATTCGATACTCGAAGTATCCACGCCCTGGCCATCATAGATATGAACGCGAATCTGCTGGCCGGGACATGAAGAATAAGCGCCATCAAATGGCATAATAAGTGTCAAAACTGGTGCGCTAAGGTTTATCTCGAAGCTATAGCATGTGTCGAGATAGTTAAATCCGCAACCGCGAGCGGTATCATGGGCAAAAAGGCAAATATCAACGCCGGTAGTATCCAAAGTATCGATACCGGCCGCAATTGGGTCGAATTCAATAATTGTATCGGCAGTAATCGTAATGGCATCATGCGAAGGCCCATAGACAATTCCTTCTACCAAAATGGAATCGAATACCGCTGAGGCAATATCTGTCAAAACCGCTTCAATAATAGGCGCTGGATTGGATATCCTTTCGCCAATCGGTGGAGTTGGAGTAAATGCCGGCGGCGTAATATCGACTGTAAAATCTATGCAATATGGCAAATCTTCTATTACGCTACCAAGCTCGTCTTCGATATGGTTTATGCAGAATTCATGCAGTCCTTCATCGAGCAGAATGCCAGAAAGCTGAAGTTCATCGTCTAAAATAGTCAATTCGGTGGATTCGCTGTCGAATGATGTGCCATCTAATGATACTTCTGCGCCTTCGGGACTGAGACCTTCATCATCATCGAAAAATACATGTATCATAGAATCTGCACACGAAACGATCATGCCATCTTCCGGGAAACTTCCGATAACCTCTGGCGGAGTGTCTGGAAGAGTAATACAAATGCATGTGTCCATGCCATTCGGAGCGCAATTTTCTGCAAGGTCATTTGCCTGAAGGCAGAAACATGCAGAATCGCCTGCCGTCAAAATTATATCTGTCGCGGACAAATCGAATCTTATGGAATCGCCTTCGATTGAATACTCTGGGCCGGGATATGTAAATTCCTCGCCCATAATGAATAATGTCAAACTCGTGGAATCGACTCCTGCAATATCATCATCAATAGTAAAACTAAGAGCAGGTTGCCGCATATAAACAGTCTCGCCATGTTCTGGATTAGTATTAATATATGGAGTAGATAAATCTACGATGAAATTTAGGATTCCCATTTCGCTGGCGGAATTGCCTGCAATATCGGAAACATTGATGATATCGACTATAACAGTATCGCCATCTTCCCAGGGCGATGAAGGGATATAGATAAGCGTATCATTTATAAATCTAAGTCGCGATGAAGCAATATCATATGACACTCCATTTACAGCCATCTCGATACTGGCCGGGTCGATGCTCGAAATATCTTCCACATAGCAAAGAATCGTCTCTGCCGGGCAAGAAACAATAGAACCGCTATCAGGATAGAGCGGATAGACAGTCGGTGGAATGGCATCTACCAGGAAGAAGAAACAGAATGAATCAGCATTTGCAGGGCAATTGCCTGTCGAGTCCCATGCTGATACGCAAATAATGATAGAATCCTGCTCTCCAAAGCTCTCAGTATGCCGATAGAATCCAGTGTCGGAGCGTATGCTATCGAATTCGAAAGGCATCCCATCGATATAGAGATTATAGCCAAATTCGCTGAGCGAATCATCGAGATATACCTGAATAACCGGCTCGATATCCGATGTAACCCTCGAAGGCCTGGGATAGATCAAATTGCCGACCGGTGGCCCGGTATCTATTAGGAAATCGAAAGCAAAACCATCCGCCTGATTACATATATTATCACTTATCGGCTGCAGTATAAATTCGTATAAATCACCATTTTCCAGAGCTGTTTCCGGTTGGAAAATCAGCGTATCGCCATGAAGCTCCAGCCTTGGGTCATCGAGCGTGATTGTGTCGCCATTAAAATGCACTTCATATTCATCTTCTGGAATGCCGTTCTCATCAGTGATGAGTATTCTTGTCTGCTGGGCTTCGGCTGTTTCGCAGGAGCTATTTAGCGATGTATCGGGATAGAGCAACTCGATCTCTGGCGGCGAGTATTCCACCGCGAACCAGATGCAAGTATCGAGCACATTCGGCCCACAATATGGGTCTGGATAGGCATTATCGGCTACATAGACGCAATATTCAATAGTATCGCCACCACATACTCCACCAGTCGCAGCTTCCATATCGAAAGACAAAAGGCCATCATCGATATCGATAAATTCTGAATAAATGTCATAATGTGAACCAGCTACTTCCATCTCGAAAAGTAAAGAATCGATTCCGCTAACCGAATCATGAAGTTCATATTCTATGACCGGATCTGGTATAGTAATTATTTCTTCCGGCAAAGGCGATAAGGCTGTATAGGCTGGTTTTGTGAGATCGATATAGAAAGTCCAGCCAATAGAATCAAAATCGGTAAGCCCATCATCTGCGTGAATCAAAAGGCATTCGACCGTATCACCATCATTCCAGGGCATACCCGGCCCGAAATGCATTGTGTCGGAGTCGAACCAAAGCTCGCTATCATCGATTGTGTATAAAATATCATTTACTTGAAGTTCGATAGTCGATGGGTCTATTCCAAGTGGCGACCAGAGCACAAGCTGCGTTGTCTGTGAATCGCAGGCACTGATTACGCCTTCGGGTGGTGTAACATAAGGTTCGCGCGCATCGATAAAGAAAGTCCAACAATCCGGGCAAGTTTCGCAATCATTTGGTGGACAGATAGGATATGGCATATCTTCGCCGCCTGTAAAGCAAACCTGAACCGTATCAACAGCATCGAAACCGGAAATTGGCGTATAAGTCAAAGTATTATCGAAATATGAAAGCCGAGGGTCAGGATAAACAATAATTTCTCCATCGACTGTTATTTCGAGAGTTGTTGAATCTATCCCGGAAAGGTCTTCGCGAAACCTTAAACTGATAGATGTCATGGAATCGACCACAAGCTCATCATCTCTTGGAATATGGGAAACCATCCTCGGGCCTTCCAGATCCACCTGGAAACTCCATGAGTATTCGGAATCAGAAGCATTGCGCAGGATATCTTCTATAAATGTCATCTCGATATCGACCCTCTCGCCATGTCGCCATGGTTCAGATGGATTATATAATATAGTATCACCAGCAAATGATAATTCAGGTGATAGCGGATAATACGATTCGCCGGATACTCTTGCCATTATCGATGGAAAATATATGCCTTCTTCATCGGTGGCAAGAATCCTGATTTCGTTGTCATCGCAGGAAATAACAGAACCATCCGGTGGAGTCAAAAGGCTGCATACCGGTGGGCTAAATGGCAATACAAGTTCAAAACAAATATTTAGCCCATTTGTAGAACAAAATCCAATTGAATCATAGGCAATAATACAGACTTTCAATGTATCACCACCACGAAGGCCGATTTCGCCACCATCAAAATCTAGTTGATAAATATCATCCGAAAGGTTTAGTTCCGGGCCGGAAAGAGTATAGTACTCGGTTGTTGTTCCATTTCTGACGCTTACCAGTGTCGGAGAATGATTCATTCCGGCAATGGAATCGTATAGCTCAAAACGAATAGTAGGCGAAAGCGTATGCAGAAACTCGCTAGTATCCGGCTCGAACATCAGAACAACAGGCGGCTCAGTATCCACTATGATCTGGAATTCCAGTGGTGTTTCGAGTGGATTAAAAAGGCTATCATATGCGATAAGTTCATAATCGTGTATGCCATAAGGAATTGTAGGCAATCTAAGGAATTCGCCATCAAAAGAAAGCCCCGAGTCGCCCAGATATAGCGTGTCGGTATCATCGATAATAAGGCGCAATGAATCATCTAAAATACCATTTTCATCCTGAAGCCTAATAACTATGCCAGTATCCGGGCATGACACCCTGGCTCCATCATAAGGCACCACAAGTTCGCGAATCGGGCCACCCGGCTCGACTGTGAAATAGCATGAATGTACGGTAGTATTTGCGCCGCATAAAACAGCATTATCAGCACCATGAATATCTACAAAAACAGAATCACCACCTGGCAATGGAATACCCAGCTCGGATAGTGATATCGTAACCAGGCTATCCTCGATAGTTACACCCGGCCCAGAAAGCGGAATTGTGTCGCCGTTTAGCAAAACAAAACTCGAATCTTCCGAAAGGCCGGAAAGCGAATCGACTATAATAAAAGAAAGGTCGGGATAGCTTTCTGCAATTTCGGTCCCGAGGGCTGGATATACGCAATCTATAAAAGGCGGTTCTGTATCGATTGTGAAACTCCAGGATGTTTCATCGGATGTATTGCCAAATGGCATATCAGAAACCGGCGCCAGAAGCAGACTCAATTCCGTGCCGTTTTCGAATGAATCTGGATATGGGAAATAAAAGAGCGTGTCCAAAATAGATACAACACTATCGCGAAGTTCATAGACATGGCCATCTGCCCAGCATGTAAGAAAAAGCGACGGCCTGTATATTGTGCTAACATCGTAAATATATACAACAATATGACCATCCGAACATGAAGAATAGGCACCATCAGAAGGTACATGCGGCCGCACGATGGGTGGGATAGTATCCTGTGCAAAAGCTGGGAATACTATGCCAAAAGCGAGAATTATTAAAAAAATATATTTTGCTATATTGTATTTCACTTTTTATTCAATTTGCTTTTTAAATCATTCGCGGCTTTATTCTGGCCTTTTTGCCTGAGAATTCCGCCGGCAATCGCCATCTTATTAAAGCCATTTTCTATCAAGGAATCGATATTATCTGAATTGATCCCTCCGATTAAATATAAGGGCAAATCGACATTTTGGCGAATCTTTTTTGCCATTTCCAGAGATGCTTTTTGGGCATCATATTTAGTTTCTGTGGGGAACATGCTTCCGTAGCCGATATAATCTGCTCCAGCGGCTTTGGCTTTTTGCCCTTGAGCTACATTATCGACAGAAATTCCGATAATTGCTTTGGGGCCGAGAAATTCTCTCGCCTTTTTGCAATCCATATCATCCTGGCCAAGATGGATACCCCAAAGGCCGTCAATTGTTTTGACTTTCGGGAAATCGGATAGATAGCTTTCCATCATAGCCGAAAACTCAGCAGCCACCTCGACACGGTCATTTACGATAATCGGGCAATTATTGTTTAGTGCTGTGGGAATAAGGCCTTCGAGACGATGAAGAATAATATCATCACTGGCATTTTTTGCCCGAAGCTGGATAATATCGACTCCGCTTTTAACAAGCTCTTGAGCCATAAATGATGGGCAGAGATTAGCTGGCAAAATTCCAAGGTCAAGTATTAAGTATAGAGAAGCTTCTGTCTTTTTACTAAATTTCATATAATGAAATATAAGAACTTAAATGCTTGAGTCAAGATTATACATCGTAACATATGAATTATTCATTCATTAATTATACATTTCAAAACATGATAGATAGATTATTCGACTTTATTTGAATAAGTTTGACCTGTTTTTGTGGATTCTACTCAAAGAAAGTGAGAATATACCTTGACCAATCCTGCTGATGCTTGTATTTTTTGCTCAGAAGTATATTTTAAAATGGAGGATTTATGGATCCAAATTTCAACATTTCTCAGCGAGAAATCGAAGATGGTAAGGTATTAGCTGGTGTTGCATATCTTGGCATTATCGGTTTTCTTATTGCGTATCTTGTTGGTAAAGATAATCGCTTTGTCCTTTATCACGCACAACAGGCTTTAGTGGTTGCAATTGGCTTTATTCTTTCGCCAATTCCAGTAATTGGCTGGTTGCTTGCTATATTCATGTTTGTCATGATGATCATTGGCCTGATAAATGGCTTTTCTGGCAAAGTACAGCCATTGCCATTAATCGGTTCAATCGGATTCAAGATCAGCCTCTTGAAGGCAGATCAAGGGCCAGGAGGCGGAGGCTCACATCCACCAGGACCAGGTGTTTGATTAGAATTTGGGCGTTTTTTGTAAAACGCCCTTTTTTTACTTATGAATCATAATATATCACAACAGGAAATCGAAGATGGTAAGGTCATGGGCGGTATTGCCTATCTTGGCCTCATCGGTTTTATTATCGCTTTTGTTACATCACAGGATAATCGCTATGTGCTCTATCATTGCCAGCAATCTCTGGCACTAATGATTGCAAGTTTTATCATCTCTGCATTCAGTGTTGTGGGTGCTATACCAATAATCGGCTGGCTTATCGGCATCGGCCTGACATTGGCCGGCTTGGGAGCCTTTGTTCTTTTTATTATCGGCATGATAAATGGATTTTCTGGCAAAATCGAGCCTTTGCCAGTTATCGGCGAATATGCCTTCAAACTGAATCTTATGAAAAATGCTCATAGAAGCTATCGCAGCTCGAGCAATAGCCAAGCAAGCCAACCACAACAGCCACAGCATCCACAAAAGTCAAAGCAATTATCGCAGGAAACCACAGAAAGATATAGACGAAGTTCTGACGATGACCCTTATAGCTATGGCGATGTCTTCAAAAAGAGATAGAGCCTATAATTGGTTTTTTACCCTATCTATCGACTTTTCAAGATAATCGATGGAATCTTCTATTCTCAACGACAAAGCTTGAATAAGATCTTCATTGCGATCTTCTGCTCTTTTAAGAAGATCCTCGACTTGTCCTTTTTTGTCCCTTAAGATTTTTATTTTGTTATCCCGGCCTTCACCAAGCTTTTCTTCTGCTAAATTTTTTTCGAGATTCTTAATCTTTTGGGAAAGGCCATCTAGTTTTTCTTTTTTCTCTTTAATGAATTTGTCAGCATTCATGTGGCCTCCTTTATTTGGGGTCATTCAATGCGCCAGCCATTCGGTTATTGGCGCTGGAAATTTCATGCCTTAGTTTTATAAACTGGCTGGTTTCTTTGTCTGGGACATGCCTTAGAGCGTCCATTGCATTTTTTTTATGTTGGATAAGCTCTCGCCTTTTTGCTTCTGAGAGTGAATCTTGCTTTTCAACCTCCGCAAGAGCTTTATTCCAGACAATAAGGCTTTTTTCTGCTTCTTTTATATAGTCCATTATTACTCCTTATAGTATTCGAATAGTTTTTTTTCTATTTTAGGGTTTATATCTTCATCCGGGAAATATTCAGGGCTTCTTTGGATATATTCTTTTGTTACATTAAGGTCTATTTCACGAGCTTCCCAATCTATGCTGTCATGCCAGAAAGGTGTGATCAATACTTCATGTTTTTCTTCACCGGCACCTATTTCTGTTTTGATTACAAGATATGCAATTCTCCAGCTTGGTTCTTCGATGATAATATCTTTGAGTTTTCCTACTTTTTCGCCTTTTGCATGGATATCATATCCTATGACTTCATTTAGGCTTCTAAGATGTGTATCGGTACCTTCATCAAGATCGATTTCCCTTGGCGGAGTAACCCGGTGCCAGTAAACTGGCCATTTGAAATACTCCATCAGCTCTCTTTCTTTTTCTTTGGAAACAGTCTCCTTGAAACCCACCTTCGGGCTGTTTTTTATTTTCTTTTTGGTCATATCTACAAATATCAATTTATTATCCGGGTCGGGTGCATCGATTTTATTTGCGCCGATCAGGACTTTCCTTCCGGGAAGCCATCTTCTTGTATCGGCGACAATATATCTGACAATCCATTCCATTTCATCGAAATAGAAATCGATGATTTCGCCAAGTTCCCCATCCTTAGCGCCTATCTTGTATCCTTCGAATCGTTTTAAACTTCTTAACATAAATAACTATCTCCTATATGTAAGCTATCACGATAGCAGCGATTAAAAGAATCAGGACAATCCAGAAGAAGAAATCAAATGTGAGAATCACGTTAACATCTTCCTCTGCCTGTTTCTCAAGAAATACGGTTCTTGTTTTGAATCTTGAAGGTGGTATAATCGCAGTTAGTATCAATGCGAAGAAGAAGCCGGCAACAAGAAATGGAAGCCAGCTAACCTGTCCCACTGTCGGGCCAAAAGGCCTTGCCCAGAGTCCGACAGCCCACGTTCCGAGAAATATGATGAAGAAGAAGATTGCAATTATGCTAGCACCTCTATGTCTCCTGATTCCTATTCCGAATATTGCGGTCATTAATAGCGCTATGATCAAAGCTAATATAAGTTCTAAGAACATTTTTAATCACTTCCTTTGATGTTTTTGTAATTTAATAATATATTATGCCGCGATAGTCCCATGCTGCTGGGTTATAATCTATCGGGCAATTGTCGATAGTGATGTCTGAATAAACTTCTTTTGCGCCTCCTTCATATGCACTTTTTATTGCTTCTGACAATTCAGTTTTGCTTTCGACGCATCCATCCAGGTGGACAATGCCCTCATCTACTTCGACTTCGATTTGGGAAGCATTCAGATTGATATTCCAGAACATATCCGCCTTGATATCATCTTTTATTTCACTGTCAGCTTTAGGTTCCCAGTTCTGTTCGATTTGGATATTATTTACAACTTCTTTTACTCCAACGATATTCGATGCTATATCATTGGCAATTTTCTTGTGATTTCTATGCTCTACTCTTCCATGAAGCTCGACAGTATTATCATTTACGATTATATTTACATCGGATATTTCGAGTTCGGGATTCCATAAGATTGCATTTTGTGTATATTTTTTTATCTGGTTTTCATCGATATTTGTTTCTGGCACGATTTCAATATTATTTTCGACAGCATAAACGCCTAGCGTATTTATTGCATCTTCCTCAGCAGCCATCGCTGCCTGAACGCTATTTACCTTTCCCTCGAGAGTTGCCGTATATTCACGAACTTCGACATCGATGTCATGAGGATACACGCGCGGATCATATCTAATTGCCGTTTCGAGAGCATCTTCGACATCTTTCATATCCCGTGTTGCAACTTTCTTTGTATTTTTCATCGCTTCGATATCTAATGCATGTTCAACTTTTATGCCTTCAGTGTCCACTTTCTTGACTCCCGCAACATAAGCATTTTTTTCTGCTCTGTCTTTTTCTGCACGGCTTCCCAGAGTGCCAGTCATTGTAACGATACCATCATTAACTGCTATATCGATATATTCCGGCTCGATAAAAATATCATAATCGAGCTTATTTATGATATCGGCTTTGATATCGCTATCGGGACGGTTTTCCTCGGGCATGAAGGTTAGGTCATTTTTAACGGCAACAACACCTGCAATATTTCTCACAACATTTGTTGCGATTTCTTTTTCTGCCCAGGAATCTGTCTGGCCAAGAAGGCGAACCACTCCATCATCGACAAAAATATCGATATTAAACTGGTCGGTAGCAGGATTAGCTATAAGTGAGTTGCGTACGCGTTTCTCCAGCTCTTCATCACTGACAAATTCGACTTCAAGAGCGATATTATTAACGACTGAGCGGACTCCTTTTATCCCCTGTGCAATATCTATCGCCCTTTCGTATTCCAGCAAACTCTCTGCCTGTCCAGACAAAGTAACTATGCCATTATCAACTCTTATATCGATATCGTCAGAATCGACCATCTCATCGAAAAGCATATCGGCTTTGATGGCTAATTTTATATCATTATCAGTTAGATTCTGAGCAGATGCAGTTAGCATTAGTATCGCAATTAGTATAAAACTCACATGTTTGTGAAATTCAAACATCTTCTTCCTCCTTTTTTTTGAATTTAAGTCTCCTGTCTTCTTTCAAATCTCTTTGTAGAAGTATCTTTTTTTGATTGGTATTTAGGGTTGATAGCGAACTACCATTTAATGAAATAACATCGACAACAGTCACAATCGCTTCATCGCATGATAAAGATTCATCTCCAAACAGCTCATTGTTATTGGTTTTATTCCGTTTTGTGATTTCTGCATTGAAAGAAAATTCTGGAATATTTTGTTTTCTTAGCATCTCGGCAATATTGGGAAATTCATCTGTAATGACTGTATCATCGGGGGTTTTTATCTTGATGACATCCCTATTTTTATGAATCTCGCATTCAATTTTGTCAATGTTATTATCATTATTCTCATTTTCATGGAAGCTCTTATCTTTGTATCCATTGCAAAAGTCAGATTTCCATGACATTTTTATATCTCCTCATCGCTTATTACAGAATCTGTATATTTTTCTGTAATAGCTTCAATATTGGATGATAAGCTATTTTGCATCTTGAAGATTATCCATTTGCCATCATCATCGGCAAGCTCGATCAGCGCATAATCGCCCTCTAACCGATCACCATCGAGCCTAAGCTTCATTTTGCCGATCTTAAATGCCTCAACAATAGGTATTTCTCTTTCATTAGCAGTACTGATATTTTCATAATATCCAATATCCCATACAATTATTTTTCCAGCTCCATATTTGTCTTCGGGAATTTCGCCTTCGAAGCTTGCATAGGGCAAAGGGTGGCTATGTGTAAAAACTGCGAGCCTTTTATCATCTGCAACCATAGAAGGGCCTTTGGGAATAACCCAGCTATAAAGATTATTATCCATTTCTATTCGAAGGTCATAATGAAGATTCCTTGTATCGTGCTTCTGGACAACAAAAATATTCTTTCCCTGTCCTGATGTAATTTCTCTACCTTTTTTGGTTTCTACTTGTATTGTCTTATTCATCTTTAACCATATCATTTTTATTTTTTATACTTTATAGGTACATTATTAATTTGGGGTATAATACTTAACCTACTTGAATTTGTTAATAAAAGAACTAATTAGAGACGGCAAATCCTTCCTTTTAGATTTTTGATTTTTCTCTATTGCCTATTAAACTTGTTAAGATATTATTCAACCTCCTGTAGTCTGGAAAAACATGTGCTGATAATTTCTGAAAGAGCAGGATGTATATGGATTGAATCCAATATACTTTCTTTTGTGCCGTTTTGTTTGATTGTGGTAATAATTTCTTGAATCAAAACAGGCGACTGTGGGCCGATAATGTTGAAACCAAGAATCTTATCTGTCTTTTTATGGACTATGGCAATTGCCTGTCCATCTTTTTCATCTATTGCAAAGCCTTTGGCAATATGCCAATAATCCGAATGGCCAATTAAAATGTCGTCTTTGCCGTATCTTTCGACAGCCTCATCGATGTTAAGCCCGATCGCTGCGATATTCGGATGTGAGTAAATTGCATAAGGTATAGCATCATAATCCACTGATTTTTTATCGACATTTTTTGCATTATGCCATGCAAATTCGGCTTCCTTATTAGCAATATGCTTGAACATGGCCTTGCCATTGCAATCGCCGATTGCATAGATATCTTTCGCAGTAGTTTGGTAATATTGATCGACAATTACAAAGCCTTTTTTTTCGAGTTTGATGCCGGCTTTTTCGCAATTTAATGCCTTTGTTGCCGGCCTTCTTCCGGTAGCGATCAATACCTTTTCGGCCTTTAACTCGATGCTTTTGCCATTATTCTGTTCTATTTCTACTATGATTTGTTCATCAGTGCTTTTGATTTTTCGAGCATTGCTATTTAGCAAAACTCTGGAACGCTTCTGTATCAACTTCAATAATATATCGGAAAGCTCTGCCAATACTGGCGGGACAAGCCGATCGTCTCTTTGCACAATCGTAACATCGGTTCCCATTGCGCTAAAGAAATTCTCGAATTCAACACCAATATAGCCGCCGCCAATTATTATGATGCTTTCAGGCTTCTTCTTTAGCTCCAATAAGCTTTCATTTGTAAGATATGGAACATCTTCGGTTCCATCTATCGGTGGAATCATGGGCTTTGCGCCGGTATTGATGAAAATCTTTTTTCCATGATATTTCATGCCTTTTACTTCTATGGTCTTTTCGCCTACAAATGATGCTTCAGCATTTATAAAATCTAAATTCTCTGTAGATTTCTGTTTTTTTATCTTGGCTTTGCTTCTTATGCGTCTGCTATCATGCATTCTGGACATAATCTTTTCAAAATCGATATCGGTGAGAGAAACATCTATGCCCAGATTTTTCATCCTTTCCAAATCATGAACCATATCGGCTGGAGATATCAGGTTTTTCGATGGAATACATCCATAATTGATACAGGTACCACCATTGCCATCTTTGTCTATTATCAGAGTTTTAAGGCCGTTTTTGGTTGCTTTTTTGGCAATCGCTGCACCCGAGCCATTACCAATGACTATAATGTCATAATTCTTCGTTTTTGTCATCAAAATCACATTCTTTTGCTAATGATGCTAAATCTGTTTTTGACAGATAGTGTTTCACGTCTTGCCGAACACTATTGTATAAATCACCAAATATACATGTCTTATTTCGGCATGTAGTTCTTCCAATTATACATGCTCTTTTGATTACTTTGCCTTCGATACTCTCATGGACATCTATTAGTGTTATTTTTTCTGGTGGCTTTTTTAATTTTATTCCACCTTTTGGGCCGCGGCGAGTTTCTATAAGGCCTGCACGTGACAATTGAATTACAACTCGTGCCAGATGGTGAACTGATCCGTGAATACCCTTTGCAATATCTTTTACATGAAAAAACTTATCCGGTTCACGAGCAATATAAACCATCGCATGAAATGCCAGTGAAAGTGATTCGCTCATCTTTAGAAAACTTACCATTTTGTCCTTGACTTTCTATTACTATTCCTTATTTTTGTATCACAATACATAAATAAAGCTAAAGAAAAAGCCATAAAGTGTCAAGGAAAAATTCATAATTATTAAAAATCTTCCGAATAAAGATAATATCGTATTGATTGTTTACTAATATTAAAAATAATCTCAAATCAAAGAGGTGATGATGAAGAAAAATAAATTCACATTCCTTGCTGGTGGACAGGCTGGCCAGGGAGTAAAAAAGGCAGGTGCCGTGGCATCTTTGCTATTTCGTAAGCTGGGAAGGAAGGTCTTCGAGCTGGAAGACTATCAGAGCCTTATTCGAGGTGGACATAATTTCGCGGCTGTATCAAGCAGCACTGGTGAGATTTCCAGCCACTATATGAAAGCCGACCTTGTGGTTGCTTTCGATGAGCGCTCATATAAAACGCACAAAGGGCATCTTTCAAAAGATGGATTAATTATCTATGATGATTCTGTCGAAAAACCGGAAAACGGAATCGCAATACCGCTTCTGGAAAAGGCAAAAGATTACTCAAGAGCCAATCTTCGTTTGGGAGTCGGCTCTATTGCTGTGCTTTGTGCATACTGTGGCCTTGGCAAAGAGTTCCTCGATGAAATCATCGAAGAGGGCTATGGAGTCGATTTGGACAATAATAAGGAATACGCACATACTATATATGATATAGCAGAAGAGAAAATCGAAGAAAAGATAGAACTCGAAAATGGCGAGCATGATTTGCCAATAATCGATGGCAATAAAGCTATTGCTCTCGGCGCAAAAGCAGCCGGGCTGGATAGCTATTTTGCATATCCTATGTCTCCTGCATCGCCTATTCTTCATTTTCTTGCCAAAAATAAAGATGAAATGGCTGTTTCTGTGGTTCACGCTGAAAGTGAGCTGGCTGTCATAAATATGGCAATCGGTTCATCATTTACAGGTGCCAGAACACTCGTAGGGACATCTGGCGGCGGATTTGCATTGATGGCGGAAGGGTATTCATTTGCTGGAATAGCAGAAGCTCCGGTTCTGGTTGCGATGGCTTCTCGGCCCGGCCCGGCGACAGGAGTACCGACATATACTGCTCAAGGCGACCTCAAGTTCGTGCTCGACCAGGGGCATGGTGAATTTACCAATATTGTCGCTTCACCCGGAACTATCGAAGAAGCATTCTATCTGGCTTCCGAGATGATGCAACTAATATGGGAATTCCAGATGCCGGGTATTTTGCTGTCTGAGAAGCATCTCGCAGAAAGCAGCATGAGCGTATCTCTGGATAGCAAAAAAACAGGCTGGGCAGAACCTTCTGCCGACAAGGAGTCCAGTGATGAGGATTATCAACGTTACTCGGATACAGAAGATGGCATTTCACCGCTTCGTTTTCCGCCCTCAAAAAGCTTCATCCGATGGAATAGCTATACACATGACAAAGATGGCATTACCACAGAAGATGCAGAGACCATTACATGGAATGCCAATAAACTAAATCGCAAAACAAATGCTCTAATCAAGAAACTCAAATCAAAGAAGACAGTCAATGTATATGGTGATTCTGGGCCGATTATTTTTACTTATGGCAGTGTTACGATGAGCGTGCTCGAAGCATTGCGATGTGGAAATTTAGAAGCCACAATTGTCCAGCCAATTTATCTCGATCCCCTTCCAATCTGGGAACTTGAAAAGTATCGAGATAAAGATGTTCTGTTTATAGAACAAAGCTCAACCGGGCTTTTCGAGCAGCTTCTAAAAGAAAAGGCCGGCATAAAAGCCCGCGATTCAATCAGAAAATACGATGGCCGCCCATTCGACCCCGAAGAACTTGCTGCCAAAATTCAGGAGGTGATCAAATAATGGAAAAACTAACTACAAATGCCGAAAATACATGGTGCCCGGGCTGCGGTAATTTTGGTATATTAAACGCCGTTCAGGAAGCCATTATGGCGCTTGACGAAGATGGAACTGGACGTGAGAATATCGTGATGACGACTGGTATTGGCTGTCATGGCAAGATGAGTGATTATTTGAAGCAAAGCGGTATCTATACACTTCATGGCCGAGGTGGTGCCGTGGCGCAGGGAATCAAAATTGGAAATCCCGACCTGAAGGTAATAGCTTTCGGCGGTGATGGAGACAGCTATGGCGAGGGCCTTGCGCATACTCTATTTGCAGCCAAAAGAAATTCGGATATTACTGTGATAATACACAATAATGGTGCCTATTCATTGACAACAGGACAGGCATCACCTACCAGCCGCAGGGGATTCGAAGGGCCTTCCACACCCGATGGCAGCTATGAAGACCCTATCAATCCCATTGCGCTTCTTCTCGAGATTGGTGCAAGCTTCGTTGCCAGAGGCTATTCGGCAGAAAAAAAGATGCTAAAAGAACTTATCATAGCAGGAATCAAACATCCCGGATTTGCTCTGATAGACGTCTTGCAGCCAAGTGTTGTTTTCTCTGAAAGACAATATAAAGAAATCGGCAAACTCATCGAAAAAATCGAGGATATACCAGATAGCCGAGAAAAAGCAATCGTATTATCAAAGGCCGAAGACAAATTGCCAATAGGTATCTTTTACAAGGAAGAAAAAAAGCCATACCACAAGGCATTATACGGAGATTTCAATCCCGCCGTAGGCCACAAAAACAGGGATTGGTGTTTGAAAACAGTTGATAAACTAATTGAAAAAAACTAAAAAAAGGAGAATTATGTCAAAGATTCAAAAACTATATCAAGAAGCAGACTGGAAAAAGGAAAAACATGTTCCGGTTATCGAATTATCGGGAATAGTCGGTTCAGACTCGCCGATTCAGGTGCAGGTTTCAGTTGGCAAGGAAATCGGCCATCCTAATACTACCGAGCATTTTATCCAGTGGATGGAAATTTATTTTCATCCTGAAGGCGAGAAATTCCCATATCTTATAGGGCGTTTCGATTTAGCAGCTCATGGTGCATCAGTAGATGGACCGGATAGCAGCACAGTCTATACTGATCCAAATGCAAGCGTGATATTCCGCACAAAGAAGTCAGGCACAATAATCGCAAATTCATATTGCAATATCCATGGCCTCTGGACAAATACCAAAGAACTTGAGATATAGAACCCGATCCAACATTAAGTTCTTTAATATACTTAAACAAAAATTTTTTTTTACTCAAGTTGCGAAGCTCAGCTTCGCAACTCTATTTTTTTTTAAGCTCCGCTATTGTATTCTTATCCTCGTTGGAAAGCTCTGATTCTGCATTTCGAAGGTTATAGACTTATGCATTCTATCGAAGACAGTAACCTTGTTTATTTAGTACTGAATACCGCCATTTAGGATAATGTTTTAAGGGCTATAAATTGCTTAATATTATAAAAATAGGAAATTGTACATTCCGATAAAACAGAATCGATGTAAAAAATCTGCAAAGACTATTGACCTAATGCATGTTGTTCGTTACATTTATCACAAAAAGTAAAAGAATCGATGAAAGGAGCAAAAATGGAAAGACTCAATGCGCTTTTTGATCTTGCACGTGAAAAGGGTGCGCGCAAAGTTTCAATAGCTGGCGCGGCAGAGAAGGATATTCTAAATGCAGTCGAAACAAATCGCAAGGCTGGAATTTTAGAAGCCGTTCTGGTTGGTGATAAGGAAGATATCGCAAAAATCGCTGGAGAATTGGAACTCGATCTTTCAAATTATGAAATAGTTCATGAGCCGAATGCCAAAAAGCAGTCGCTTGTCGCAGTCGATCAGATCCACAAAGGCAAAGCAGAAGTTCTGGTTAAGGGTCTTGTCTCGACAGCCGACTATATGCGCGCAGTTTTGCATAAGAAAAATGGACTTCAGGCCGGTGGGCTTTTATCACATGTAGCGGTTTTCGATATTCCGGCATACCATAAGCTTCTTATTCTGACCGATGCTGCTGTTACAATTGCTCCGGGAATACCAGAAAAAGTCAAACTGATCAAAAATGCTGTGCTTTGCGGAAAAGCAATTGGCCTGGATCTCCCAAAGGTCGCATGTGTCGCTGCTGTGGAAAAAGTTAATCCCGGCAAAATGCCTGCAACGACCGATGCTGCACTCCTTTCGATTATGAATAAACGCGGCCAAATAAAGGGCTGTATCGTCGATGGACCATTTGGTTTCGATAATGCGATATCGAAAAAATCTGCCGAACTCAAGAAAATCAAGGGCGAAGTCGCAGGCGATGCCGATATTATTCTGGCAAATGATATCGAAACTGCAAATGTACTCTATAAGTCATTCAATTATTTTGCTAATGCCGCCTGTGGCGCGATTGTGCTTGGCGCAAGCGCACCAATAGTTCTGACATCGCGTGCCGACGATGAAAAAACAAAAATGGCATCGATGGTTCTTGGCGTATTGATTTCACATGTAATGTAATTTTCAAATTAAAAAGCGTATTCAAGCCAATTAGCCTGAATACGCTTTTTTTGTATCTATTTATGAATAATCTTATCTATTGTCTAATGGCTCATTTAACTTTTCTGTTCCTGGAAGAACGAATCGGCCATCACGGATGATATCGACTTCTTTACCGCATTTTGTTATGACAGATATATGGTCTAATGAATCATACGGAAGAGTGATGTCCATGTGTTTATATGTATAGGCTTTGGAAGGGTCTGTTTTGCGTAATATGGTTTTTTCATTGTCTCTTGCGATTATTTCCTTGCTATCAGGATTAAAAACAGGCTTGTCTTCAGTGTATGTGAAACATGTATCGCCAATTGCAAAATGAGGCCCCATTTTCTCGATAATCAGAACAGGAAGAACATCCAAAATATCATGTTTTCTGCTAACTACATAGGCAAGAGTATTAGTTCCGATTGCAAATTCGCCTATTGGTAGAGTCTCGTGCGGAAGTAGCAGGTTTTCGTGGATGTATCTTTTATTTGATTTTTCATCATCGAAATTTGTGCAACTATAATCTATGATATATCCATCTTTGAAATATAGCTTCAGGTTTTCATATCTTAGGCTACCGAGATATGTTTCTTTGATATGCAGAGTACCTTCGGTGCCTTCGAGCTTCGGTGATGTGAAAACCTCACCAACAGGAATATTAACATCGGCGCCGCAGTTTAGGAAATTGGTCTCCTTATTCGGATTTTTGATCTCCTGCGTTACGACTTTCATATCGGTTTCATTGTCGTCTTTGCCTTTGACTATGATATATTCTGCAAGGTCTAAAGCATCCACGATCTTCTGCTGCAGTTTTTCATAGGTATCTGAATCGAGCATATTGATTTCGAGAATATCCTCGAAAATCGCCTCGAAATCGCCATCGATATCTGGCGACGGAAATGATATTGCAGTGAAGCTGGATTTTTCGCGGCTATAGTATTTATTCTGGATCTGCATCTGATTGTTCTGATGGATTTGGTAGAGCTTCTGCTGCTCGTCCGATAGCTTGAGAGTCTCTTCTTTATTTTCCGGTTGGAAAGGCTTTTCGCCGAATTTACCGAAATAGACTACTCCGGAGCAATGTTCCATAAGCCCTTTAACTGTCTCGGCGGCTTTTTGGGATTCATTTTTGGCCTTTTCGACAAAATCTTCATCGATGAATAATGCCGTGTCGAATCTGTGGTCATAGCTATATTGCTTGTTTGCAGCTTTTGATGAGACATTGCTAATAATCGCTTCCAGTCCCATGTCTTCTTTGAGGATTCGAATAACATGACGGATAATTCTCTCCATGCCAGCATTGAACATCAATGTTGCTGTTTTCTTATTATCTAATGGCTTGTTCTCACGCTCAAAGCCGCGTCTATATGCCTTGACGACCATTTTTGCCAATTTCTGGATCTTATCATCTGGATAATTCTGCAGGAATTTTGCTATCTTGATTTCATTCTCGGTTATATAGGTATTAAATTTAAATAGATAGCTAAGATCATCCAGGTCAGAATTCATAACTGTATCGGTATAGAACTTGAACTCAGGATCGAAATATTGTTTCCAGCCGATTATTCTTTCTTCGGTTTTATCGCGCCTTTCGATATCGGTAATCAGATTTTTTAGCTCTTCATAGTCTGGTTTATTGTTTCTGATATATTTATTGAATTTAATAAATAACTGGTTTAACTCATTCATCTCGAAAATTTTATGAAGGAATGAATAGGTAACATACTGGCGATACATCATATAAAAATACGAAAAAAGCTGCCCAAATTTGTCGCCAAAGACTTCTACACAATAGCTGGGATTGGCATAGCTTGTATTATAGTTATCGCCGATTATTTCTTCATAGAAACCGGTATTCTCTTTTTTAAGCTCTTCGAAATTTAGCTTTTCGAAATGCTTATCGCCAAGCTCTTCTTCGAATCTCGCAAATTTGAGAATCTTATTTGCAATTGCCAGGTTAAAGTCATAATATTCATTCTCGCCTGGATAATCGCCAATAGCATATTGG
Organism: Candidatus Zixiibacteriota bacterium; assembly: GCA_046542255.1. GTDB lineage: Bacteria > UBP14 > UBA6098 > JBKHBT01 > JBKHBT01 > JBKHBT01. Next base: position 34,027 of record JBKHBT010000015.1, read on the forward strand.
TCTCTTATCTGGGTTATCTCGATAATCGATTGTTTATAATTCGGCACGGCCTTTTCATTGAATTTCTTGAAATAGCTTTTTGAATCGAACATTTTTCCTCGCTTTCTTTACATTATCCAAAGAAGATACATATATAAATTCCAAATTTCAATACAAAAATTTGCAGATTAATCGAATAGGCAAATATTGAAGGGTAAATGACTAATTTTGATAGGAAATACCCACAAAAATTTCCAGCGGATGCAAAAAACCCTGATAATCGACAATATCTCCTGCCAGATTGTCTGCAGAAATATTGAATAGGAATTTTTTACATTGGTATTTTAGGCCGATTCCTAACAATATGGCTTCTTCATAGTCTGGCTCTGTGCCCGCTGTGAATTGCAATTGACGATAGATACCATCACGATAACCAAGATATCCATCGGCAGAAAAATCATTTCCAAGTGGTATATCGAAAGAATCGATTACACTAAAGCGGGGCCTAAGCGGCAAAAATTCTCCATCATTGGTTAAGCGGCTATAATCGTATTCGAATGCGAATTTATTATTTATAAAATCATAGTCTGTTTCGATGCAAATCCTTGCATTGGCAATATTAGCATCTCGATTATCAAGGTATAGAGTATCCGAATTACTCGATACGGGGAAAATATGATTTTGCGAATTCATTAGTTTTGCATCGAATCTAATGGTATTATCATGATCGATAAGCAGGCTACCGAATACTTTTAGCTCACGATTGACCTCTTCTGGCATTCCAATAGGATAAACCACTTCTGGCCTCTTATCGGAAATTTTCCCATATCCCGGCGATTGGATTTCTTCATTATATGCAATCGAAGCCCTTATCGAATGATGATCTACCCAGAATTCAACGAATGGCGATGTCAGATTTTCACTGTAAGAACCGCTCGATTTGAGTCCCAGGCGAAGCAAAAATACGCCATACTTCAAAAACAGGCCAGCACGCGATGATAATAGCCTATACTTATTATAAGGAAAATCTCCTTCATTCTGGAGATGATATTTACCGCGAAGCACGACCTCTTCGCCAAAATATGTGCCAAAGTGATGTTGATGCATTATTCTGAAATCACCAGCTAATTCTTTGAATTTTTTATTGGTCTGGCGATGAGAACCGAATCCATCAAGGTCGAATGCGACCACATCGTTCTGGAATGGCATAATCATTCTTATGCTTCCAATACCATTGGCGGTTCTAGGATAATAGAGGCTGTATCGTTTCCTGAAATAATCCAGCTCTAAAAAACCATCGACCGGGAAATTGCCGATCTGGAAAGTACCATTGCCAAAAAGATTGGCATGGTCTTTGGTAAAAAAGTCATGGTTATTTCTTTTGAAATCAAAAGACGCAAAAGCATTTTGCATTTCATATTCTGCGCCGAGTATGGCATCTAAGTTACTCGAGCCCTCAGCATAAGCATGAAAAATCTTACCGCTATCTGCCTGCTGAAGATAGTTCTGATAAGGTTTGTGAAATATCTGTTCGAAATCCGATGGAAATGTAATATAATCTTCGCCCGACTCCAACTCTAATTCTATAAATTCGGGTTCGGCGAGAACGCCTTCTACAGCAAAAACAGGAAAAACAGGCAATATAGAAATAATAATAAGAATGCTTTTGACTATGTTCGACTTTTTTATTCTCATTCGCTCGCTTTCTTTTTGCTGCACAAGACAGCAATTTATCTAAATTAATTTCTTAAGCGAATGATTGCAAGTTTATTTTAAAATAAATAGATGTAGAGAAAAGAAATCGTCTTTTCTCTACATCGTTTCACAAAGATATTTTATTTGATGTATAGTATTCTGTCGGAATGAATTTTCCCATTTGTTTTCAAGATGACGGTATAAACTCCGCTTGCAATTTCATCTTTGGGATTCCAAATAGTATTACCAGAGCCTTTTGTCATGGTTCTATTATCGATAAGAGCATCGACACGCCTGCCAAAGAGATCGATGATATAAAGTTCGACAATGGCATTATCTTCTATCTTATAATCTATGGTGATTGCCGAATTGAATGGATTTGGAAGGCAGTCTATCATATCGATTTCTTGAGGGTTTGAAATATATTCTTCGAATACAGCATCATTCTCGATTCCGAAATATTCCATAATACTTCCCAGAACCCTGCTTCTCTGCTGCGGATAGAGGCTATCGTGCATTGCGCCGATATATACTGATGAGAATACCGTTTTGCCCAAACCATGATTTTTCCTAACCACTCTACCACGGCTGTATTCGACCGGTATATCGACTGTATTTGGCTGTGAACGCATGGTTACGCTTGCCCCCGGAGCAGCTGTCAGTTGAGAATTGCGCCAATCAGCGCGCAAATGTGTATCGTAGTTCAGATGCATATAGTAGTCGCCGAAGAAACCATCATCCGGCATAGATTCCATCCAAACGACATTTCCGGTATCCCTGTGGTGGCTTATGGTTCCCGATACGGTATCAGCAAATGAATGCTCGTATCCGAAAAGATTCTGGAAGTCATCTGCATAGGGTTCATCGACCTGATACATCTTGAGTGCAGTAATTGCACCTTCGAGATATACACTGCCGCCATCATCGACAAAATCGATAATATCTTCGACCTCGTCATCGAGAAGAATCAAACGGCCTTCATTAACAGTCGTCATAACAACTATGCAAGCATCATAGTATTCGATAGGGAAGCGGTAGAATGATTCACCTGTAGGAGTTACCGTATTTGAAATTCCTATATCATCCAAAAGGTCGCCAAGGAATATGGCTTCATTTTCGCTTTCCTCTTCGGCATACATAATATCATGGCTCAGGTCCACTACGAGAACCTCTGTCGATGTATCGCCATATTCCACATAATAACCGGAATCGACATTGCTAAGACCGCTGATGCCGCTCTCGTGAACGGCTGTTATTCCATAATAAAGCCATTCATAAGGATCGTATTCATCTAAGTCATCATCCCAGTACCAGAGAGTATCTGCGCCACGGGTGCCGATTAGCTCGGCATCGGATGTATCAGTAAAATAGCTTTCCGAACGATAAATTCTATATTCCATAACTTCCATATCATCAAGAATATCAGATGGTGCAAGCATTTCGGGTTCACGGTAGGATATTGTTCTTTTGGTTGTTACTATTTCTTCAGCATCAGAGAAAGGACTCGTTTCGGGCATATCGATTGCAACAGACATCTGCTGAAGAGGGTTGCCAGCACGTCTTCTGTGTGTACCGCGGGCAATCGGGCGAGATGAGCCATCAGAACCAAGCTCGCAAAGCGAGCCATCGGGTAGTTTGACAATCGCACGAATCATAAGATCTGTTTCCGAAAGTCCTTCATAGCTATGATAATTAACCAAATCCCATGCGCTGTCTTCCCATTTGAGCCAGCTTCTCATATCGGGATCGGATTTATCACAGCCGATATATACGGCCGAAGTATCGCCATCTACTGCCGAGGAGCGGAATCCAGCAAAGAAGTCGGAATCATCTTCGAGATACAGCCCAATTTCGACCTCTGTCCAATCTTCGGTTGTGTCGATGTCTGTATAAAATGTCGGGATGAGAAGGTCGCTGGGTGTATCAGCAATCATATCACGAATATGAATATTCGCCAATCTGAATGCACCATGAACATTGAAATCGTATTTGACCACAAGAAGCGAACATCCTGGCTCAGGTGGTGTGAATTCGACTCCCCATTCCACATTTGGATTAGCGCCGGCGCCGATATGTGTATAGCCATCACCCGGGCCCGGAAGCCAATCATTGACGCCATCATCATAAGAAATTTCATATAAATCGCCTTCTAAGGGTGCTTCCCATTGGAGAAGAATCCTGTTAAGTATTTCTTCATGGGCAACAAGATGGCTCGGTGGGCGGCTTTCTTCGCCACCGATAAGAGGCAATTCGCCACTTATTACCATATCTGCCGTTACGGATATTGTATCTAAATAATATTCATATTCTGAAGTCGGTGGTATTGCCATAAAAACATATTCCCCAACCGGCACATCAGTAATTTCATAGCTTCCATCGCTCTCTGTTGTATCCAAATATGTACCACCTATATTAATATTTATACCTGAATGGCCTGTTTCACCCTCTAATGTAAAAACTCCGCTCACTGTATAGCCTTCCAGTGCTTCCAGCTCGAAATCGATGTCTGTGACAAAAGGCTCGCTAATAGTCAATTCGACTTCGGTTGTTTCACTTGTAGCATATCCAGCTTTAGTAGCATATAATTCATAGGTGCCCAGCCCTGGCATCATAAGAAGATATCTTCCAGTGCTGTCTGTATCCATAGTGAGTGTATCATCAAGGACATATATAGTCGCATCTTCTAATGGTGAGCCATGAGAATCTGTTACAGTTCCCTGAATCATAAAATATGATGTATCTGAATCAGTAACGGTGAAGCCATATTCGAATTCATCGAGGCAATTTGGTGGGCTTGCCATATCGCAAACCGAAATCATTGCAGTGAACGAACCAGCAGGAAGTTCCAGAGGAGGTGAATAATCGATGCTATAACCATCGGTAATTGGCTCCGGAGTAACCATCGTAGAAATATCGAAACCCATGACAATAATCTCCAGCGTCGAAATATCGACTCCACTGTCATAATCTAGAATATCCATGCTTATATCAGTATCGGAAGGGACTCCCACAGCGCCATTTTCTGGCTCGAGGTTGATGATGACAGGAGGATCGGTATCCTCAGTTTCGCCGGGATGAATATACAAAATACTAAAGACATTGCCTGTCGGTATTCCTGCGGATTCTTCATCGCGCATATCGGTGGCGGAGGTCCAGTTAAAATCTGCGCCGGGGCTATGGATATGGATATAGAATTCACCATCTTCAGGCAATCCGGGCCATGAAATAGTGGCCGAAGAGCTGAAAGGATCGATGATGAAATCCCAAATTATGCTATCGCCCGGTTCTGGCACTGCCCGGATATCGCGCCAGAGCCTACCATATTCCGGATCAGGAAAGTCGATATAGACTGTAGGTTCTGCAGTTGGCGGTGCTGGCGGTGCAGCTAAATCGATGCCTGATTCATAATCATCTGTCGCTTCTGAAGATATACCAAAGCTGATATTATCCACAGTATCGCCACTCGATGGAAAACTCACTATCAATGATTCATAGCTCCAATCAGACAAAGAGATGCCTGCAAGAAGCAAAAAAACAAATAAAAATGCGCGTTTCATTTAAACCTCCTAAATATTAATTTTATTAATAATACTAAACTTTTAGCAGATTTTCCAGCTATTTTTTTATAATTACAATTGTTACTACTATTCATTATTGTAAAATTTAACTTGTAATATTTATAGTACTATATTAATCACAGACATTTAAATGCATCAAAACAATCAATTTGCTGAAATAGTCAAGACTAGCCAAAATATGACTTATGTCGATATATTAAATAGCCAAAAAAATAAGGAGCAGTTATGTTGATTACTATTTTTATATCTCTATCCATCGCTTTTGCTATAGGTTATCTATTTTATAGAAATACGAATAGAGCAAGGTGCTCATGGTGCAATAAAAGAAAAGGTATTGATGAAAATGGCATCTGTGAAAATTGTCTGGACAAAATAAGAAGCCGTGAAAAAAGCAGAGTCAATAAAATAATCAGTAATTATAATATCATAGATAGCAATCGAAAGATGCATGTCAGGCTGGCAAAACTCGATGAGACACTCGCGGAGCTAAAGAAGATATTTATCTATGAAGATCGCGGTATAGAGCTTATCAAACCATCAGCGCATAAAAGATTTATAAAACTGAAAGAAAAACATGATAATATCATTTATGAAGCATCGAATGATAAAGTAAGAAATCTTCGAGAAAGAATCGAAAAAAATTCGAGTATCAAAGAAAAGCTCGCAATGTTCAACCAGGCTCTTCTATATATCGTCGATTTGAAAATACAATTAATTGTCAAGCCAACCTTGCTCGATGAGCTGGAAGCTGCCTTAAAACAAGAAATTCTCAAATTACATGTTCGGAATTTAGTTTCAAAGGGGATAGAATGCGAAAAGGCAGGAAAAGGCGATATTGCCATCGTAAATTATAGAAAAGCCACTGAATATATCAAACAGAATGATAACAATCACATCCTCGATAATGATTTGAATAATATTTTGGAGAGATTAAATAAAATTGCGGCCTGAATTATTGGGCTTTTTTATCATCGTAAAGCCGATAGATTCTATCAGCAATAATTCCTGCCATATGGTGTTTTGTAGTCATATCGACATTTTCTATTCTGCCAGTTCTATGAATAATATGTCCGCGATTGGTCATTACCTCGAATCCGCTTTTCTCGGTTTGAGGATTTGCTATAATTAGATCGAGATTTTTCTCTTCTAATTTATTCTTTGCATTTTCGAGAAGATTATCCGTCTCAAGGGCAAAACCAACTATAATTTGCCTGCCATTTTTGCTTTTGCCGACTTCATATAGAATATCATTTGTCCTTTTTAGCTCGATTTGCATATTCTGGCCGTCTTTTTTGCGCTTCATATCGAATTTTTCCGAGGGAGTCCAGTCAGAAACGGCGGCACTTGAAACAAAAATATCTGCATCGTCCGCAAGCTTCTGGACTTCCTGGAACATAGCCTGTGCATCCAAAGTCTCGATATATTTGACACCATATGGCCGAGCGATATTGGACTTTCCCGAAATCAATGTAACATTCGCGCCGAAAGCCTTTAGGTATCTTGCGATTTCGAAACCCATTAAGCCAGTCGAGGGATTGGATAGAAATCGAACCGGGTCGAGAAATTCGCGAGTTGCGCCGGCAGTAACGACTGCCTTAGTACCGTTCAAAGGCTTGTTATGCATCAGATAAAAGGCCATATCCTGTATATGGTTTAATTCTGCTAATCTTCCAGAGCCTTTATCTCCGCAGGCCAGAAATCCTTCATCGGAAGTTACGAAATGGTGGCCATGTTTTTTAAGCTTTGCTATATTATCCTGCGTAATCGAGTTCTCATACATGGCAGAATTCATTGCAGGGGCGAAAAGCACAGGAGCATTGCTGGCCAAAATAGTTGTCGAGAGAAAATCATCGGCTATGCCATTTGCTGCTTTGGCTATAATATTGGCAGTAGCTGGAGCTACTATAATCAAATCTGCCCATTTTGCCCAGGAGATATGGCCGATATCCGGGCGGATTCTATTCTCGAACATATCAGAAACTACCGGTTGGCCAGTGAGTGTTTCAAATGTAAGGGGAGTTATAAATTCAGTTGCATTCTTGGTCATCGCAACTTTAACTTCTGCATTGGATTTTATAAGCAGCCTTGTCAAATATGCTGATTTATAGGCAGCAATAGAACTTGTAACACCAAGAAGAATCTTCTTACCATCGAGCATCTAGCAGTTATCCTCCAACATGCATTTTTCTTTGATATAAGCAGCAAGATCTTCAGCCAGTTCTTTTTCATTTATATAATCGATTAGTATGCTGAGCCTTTTCATCGTTCTAGGGTTTATTGCATGTTCCATTTTGCAGGCATCATCTTCAGACACAGATTTTGGCAAATGAAGGATTTCGCCGAGAAGTTTGACAAACATCTTATGGCGTTTTAGCGTTCTTTCTGCAATTTCCCGGCCTTTATCTGTTAGGGTAACATTTCCATAGCTTTTATGGCTAACCAGCTTCATACCCGAAAGCTTCTGGATTTGCTGAGTAACCGATGGGTTTTTTACTTCCAAATGGGCAGCGATATCCTTTACTCTTGCGAAACCATTTTTATTGCTGATTTCGAGAATCGCTTCGAGATAGTCTTCTATATTTGGTGTTATCTTCGGCATATCGTGTATAATATAATAAATTCAAATCATTGTTCAAAGCAAAAAAGACTGGTATTTTTCATAATAGGCCAGCCAGTTTTAAAACTATGACAAATTTTGTTATCATTCTTCAGGACTAATCGCCTCGATGGGACATACTTCGGCGCAAACGCCACAATCTGTGCAAATATCCGGATCGATAACGAAAATCTCGCCTTCTTTGATCGCATCGACAGGGCATTCATCCACACAGCTACCGCAGGCGATACACTCTTCACTGATTACATATGCCATATAATACCTCCTTGGCATCTTAGTTTAATTAGTTTCCGCAAAATAAAAAAGCAAAATTATAGTGTCAAGCGAAAAAACAAAAAAAGCCAGCCTTCAAATTCAATCTTTACTCGTTTAATATAAAAATCTGCATTTTTGACAATAATTATCTTGACAGTTTAAAATCAGCATATTACTTTATGTCGGCGAATCTGAGGCGGCATAGCTCAGTTGGTTAGAGCAGCGGAATCATAATCCGCGTGTCCGGGGTTCGAGTCCCTGTGCCGCTATTTTTTCCTGGGAAGTGTTTAATCTTGCTTATTATTATTAATAGAAATAAAATTTTGTTAATTCTTTCTTAAAAAAGTTTCAAAAAAGTGTTGAAACCATAGGCCAAATTAATTATATTCCTTTATGATGCAATAATTTATCGAAGAGGTAATATAATGAGAAGATATTTATTATTTTGGGCAGTATTAATTCTAATTGGCTCGATTGCCTTTGCACAGGGCATTTCAATCAGAGAGATGACTATCACAAGAGACGGAATAACGCGAACACTTGATGACTGGTGGTATAGCTCGGCGGTCGATTGCTATACTGAAACCGGGCAAGTGGATATTGGTTTTTGTGTTGATACTTCTGGCTCGATGGCTGGAGCTATTGACGATCTTTATATGAATATCGGTAGCTTTGCACATCGTATCGAAGCTATGGGCTTTGATGCAAGATTTGGCCTGTTAAACTATACTAATGTCGTGTCTTTTCCCGCAGGAAGAGATCTTTTTGATGCTGTAACCTTCGAAGATGTTTTAAGCTCTGTTTCTGCCGCCGAGGGGGGTACAGAAAATCATTGGAATGCAATCGATGAAGCCCATAGCCAATTTCATTGGAGAGCTACATCACAAAGGATTATTATTCTGATTTCAGACGAATGTTACGACCCTTCTGGGGGAGGTTCTATTGAAAGTGATTTATTAGCATCTGGTACTGCTTTATATGTTATTATGCCTACCACGAGTTCGGGTTTCGAATCTTGTGACTGGGAAGATTTTGAAGAAGTATGTATTTCCACTGGCGGCCAATTCTTTGATTATGAGACCGAAGACCTCGATGATGTACTCGACAGAATCGCTGATGATTTCGCGGATTTTGAATCGGTCTCTATCGATGTACAAAATCTCAGCGGTGAGACACTGGATCCTATCTATGCCGAAATCTCGCCTCTTGCCTGTATCACATTGGATTCTCCGGCAGAAATGTCTGATGGCCCAATTGCCGATGGCGGCATGGCTTCTTTTACATGGGATATTACCGAGATTCCCCATTGCAATGACTATGACGATTGCTTTTGGATAACGGTCTGGAGCGGAAGCTATCGGGATAGTATTGTTGGCTGCCTCTTTATAGAAGACTGTGGCTGCCCCGGCCCAGAAGCAGAGATCATCGAACCGCCAAGATGCGGCTTTATGACGGCTTGCGAATATCAAGAAATAGTAGTCCAATTCGAGAGCTTTTTACAGATTGATCCTTCAACTATTATCCTTAGAGTCAATGGTACAGACTATCCTATTACTGATCCACAGATGTCTTATGACCCAGGAAGCAAGCAATTGACATTCACTCCTTCTACGCCCTGGGGCCATGATGTCGAGGTAACATTTCAATTGACGGAAGCAGCAGATATTTCTGGCTGCGAACTTATCTATTCGGATGATTGCAATTTCTTTACTGATTTTGAACCGCCATTACCGCTGGATGTAACCTGGGATCCCCCCTGCGGAAGCGCGGTTACCGAGACAGATATTATTTCCTTCTCATGCACTGCCTATGACGACCCAGCCGGAATGACAGTTATCGATGACTTATCACCTGATGATGTAACAGACATTACAGACTTTATTGGTTCAATTGTAGCAGTTGGTATAAGATTTAATGGTATTCCATATGTTGGTGTAGCTGGACTTGGATATTATACTATTTTTCCTCATATCGGCTGGCCTCCCGGTGAAATGGATACATCGAGTGTTACCGAAATAAGCGATGGAACATCAGCCGGCCCATTTACAGCAATTACAGACTTCCATATGATAAATATAGCTTGTATGTCCATGGCAGGTTATCCAGATTGTGGCCCAGAAGACTGGGAGATATCGGCATCATTCCCGGCTTCTGTTGCTCAGGAATGGGCTTTGGGCGCGGCAGATATCGAGATATGTTTCGATTTACGCGATCTGGTGAGTCCTGACTATTGCGGCCCCAATGATACATCATTATGCTGTACATATCACCTTCCGTCCGGATGTGTTCCCGGCTATGCCGAAATCCTTTGCCCTATGCCATGTGGCGAGTTTACTTCCTGTGAAGAGCAGTTTATGCAATTCGGCCTATATGACACAACAGGCGCATCCATAGACACGATGAGAGCGTATTTTACTGCCGAGGTTCATCATTCAAGCGGCGGAGTGGATACATATAACATCTTTGAACCATCTGACAATGTCTATTTTACTGGTTCTGGCTCGAGTGTAGAGGCATTTGTATCGATGCCATGGGAAGATGGTGATTCTGTTTGGATTTCGCTCGATTCTTTCTATACCACAGCAGGCTGTAGGACTATTCCCTAAGATAGATATCGAAGTTAATAAAAAAAGAATGCTGCTTTTAACAACATTCTTTAAGATTTTGATAGAATCAAAAGTAAGGATAGCCTGATCTTTAAATCATTCAGCGAGAACTTCTTCAATAGTCTTAAGTAGGACTTTCCTATCGAGTGGCTTAACGAGAGTTTTGATAGCGCCGAAAGCCTCGGCGGTTTCTAAATATGTGCTGGGCCTTACCCGTGAACCACCTGAAATTGCAATGATTTTTACATCTGGATATTCATTTCTAAGCTCGAAAATGGTAATAATACCTTCTTTTACCGGCATGATAATGTCAGTAATTACAAGGTCGATATCATTATTTTTATAAACCTGGATAGCCTTTTCGCCATCACCGGCATCATAAATTGTATATCCTTCACGTTCGAGCATCTGGCGAAGCATTCGCCTGATTTCAATCTCATCGTCAACTATTAATATTGAGGCCATATGTTTCTCCTGCATTTTATACCTTTATTATACTATTCGGCATTACAAACAGGTAATTTAGAATAATATAATAAAAGCTAAAAATGTAAAGAAACTTTTTAAAAAGAAGCTCCGTTTTGGCAAAAATGCTTAACAATTTCTAAAAGGTCTTCTGGTTTGACAGGCTTTTTAAGGGTCTCTTCGGCGCCGAAGGCTTCTGCACTTTCAAGATAGAACAAAGGGCCAGCGAAACCGCCACCGCTCATTGCAATGAAATAGGTATCGGGTTTTTCGGCTTTGAGTTTTTCTATTAGTGCTATGCCTTCCATTCCCGGCATAATTATATCTGTGATTACAATCTCATAAGGGTTTTGATGAAATTTTTCAATGGCCTCGTAGCCATCGGAGGCAGTATCTATTTCATAACCTTCTTGAATAAGAATTTCGCTTATTATATCACGAATTGTTTTGTCATCATCGACTACGAGTATTTTCATTTGCATACACCTAGACTATATCTAATCACTTCTTAACCAAATAATAACTAAAAAGAAATTTTAAGTCAATAAAAAGATGTTCAAGGAATAAGTATTCTATTCTGAAAAAAACATTAAATCGCACTTTATATAGCCAGAATCAGTGTTAATTTTCCTGTTAAGCGAACATCCAGTACTTTCGCCCTTGTTGAAAAGTTCTGTCTCTTCCGTGCATTAGAAAGAATCGAAGCGGAGCTTCGGATAACTTTTTGCGATACAAAGCAGAGCTTTGTATCGAGGGTGGTTTGGAGCTTTGTAT
>JBKHBT010000103.1:0-12342 GCA_046542255.1 Candidatus Zixiibacteriota bacterium
TATGGTCAAAGGCGATGGTACGCATAGGGATAATATTGGGATTTTGTAGGGGCAATCCCTACGGATTTATTGGCTTTTACCGTATTTTTTAATAATCATATTATAATACATCGAATCTGATCTGGTTTCCATCGAATAATCAACAGTATTTATGACCGTGTCCATCAAAGCAGTTTTGCCGGCTTCATCGAGATAATTCAATAGCGCCAGGAAATATTCCGGTTTGGCTCTGCCATATTTATATGTTCTTGTAAGAAATCGAAGCGAATTTTCATCGTCATCGATCTGATCATAATAAAGTCCCATCGCGAGAATGTGCTCGGGATTCTTATCTTGAATCACTTTTTTTACAAGTTTGCTATGGTCGAGTTTTTTTATTATTTCGGTTGCTTTTGCCGAGTCGGTATTTCTATAAAGAGCAAGGGAATATGTTAATGGTATATCAAAATCATCCGGATACATAAAATCAGCAGCGCGATACACCCTATTTGCCATAGCCGTATCATCATTTTCAATGTGATAATCCAGAAGCTTCTTAATCTTGTTCTCCTCATCGAAGAATTTTTCGCGATATTCATTCATCTGAATCACAGTCTGCATCTTCCCCTGTTCTATAAAAAGTCCGATACTCTCGACAATAGTCTTGAAATCCTCATTGATTTCAACAAGATTATTCCTCAGACAGGTAGTGTCCAATTCATAGACAAAGATATTATTCTCGGGTCTATCTGCTTCAAACATTTTCAGCATCACAAAGCAATTCCTATAATTAGAAATTGCAGGGTCGAGAAGTATCGAAGGAATGGCATCTTTTGTTCTAATGACATGTGTTGTATTCTTCTCTAATAGCCACAGCATAAAGGAATCAGAATACTCTTGAAGCTTTGGCTTAAATTCGAGAGTATCTTCTATGCCTTTTAGTTCTCTGATCTTTTTCTCGAATTCCAGTGAATAAATAATGGGCCTACCAAGATAGAAAGCACCTGATCTTCGCATAGAGCCAGCAATTCGCGCACTTTCTGGCAGGCTATCCCGGCAAAATAGGTATGCATCCATTTTTTGCCAATAATAAACCTCAGAGCCATAAAATTCAGTATTGATAATCTTATCCGGTGCTTGATTAGGGCTATTATAATATTTTATCTTCTCATTTGTCTTCTTTGCGAGCTTTGCATGAGCTGGCACATAGATATAAAACTGAAAACCGAAAAGTAAAACCACAATAATTGTCTGTGCTATTACTGGTAGTTTGAGCAATCGGAAAATATCTCGAAAGGCAAGGACAAGGGCCAAAAATAACCAGAAGTAGAGGTATGAAGCATATCGCATCATGCTCGAGCTTGCTGGAGCAATTGTCAGGAAATAGACTATGATAAATAGAAATGGCAGAATGATTTGCTTCTTTATAAGCCTGCGTATGAATGTAAAAAACACAAGGATAGCAATTATTATCCCGGCAGTAAACTGGGGCCAGGTAATATATGCAAATACACTTTGAAATCTTGGTATTCTCGAGCCAGGCCTAATTCCGAAAAACTGGGGTATATAGCCCAGGAAATATCGCCCAAGATTACGGAAAAAGCGATTGATGAGTTTTGCTAAATAATCCAATTTGCCAGTAGTTTCCGCCTCCTGAATATCCAGTTGAACTGCATATGATTGTTGAGCGTTCAAACCCCATAAAAACCATATTCCAAGAGGAATTGCTATGATGAAGAAATAGATGATGGCTTTTTTATAATCTTTTTTGTATAAAAGCCATAAAAATCCTGCAAAAAATATCGGCAATCCCGGAAATCTTATCGCAATAGCAAGAAATGTAAACAGAGTGGCCAATATAAAATGCTTGGTACTTCTACTTTCTCGATAGTTCAGAAAACTAAGTATTACAAGTGTAGTCAATAGAATATATGGGCTATGAGTAAGGATCATTGTTGACATATATGAAACAACAACCACCATAGGTGTAAGAATAGCAAATAATAAGATAATCCATCTATTGAGTTTGAAATATTTTTCAAATATATGCGACGCAAATAATAATGCTGTCAGGAAACAGAGCATCATAAATATCTTAATGGCTACAACCGGTTTTGCATGACCGGCAATCTTCATAAAGCCAGCAAGGATAGTCGGGAAAAGCGGAGTAATAAGAGTTTCTGGAGTTGGAGGGTCGATATTGATATTTGTGAGCCCCTGGCCGGTGTAAATTGCTCGAGCAACATTCATATAATGACAATTATCATCGATAACCGACATCTGCGGATTGAAAATGAAGGCCAACAAGATCCCGGCAATGATTCCAAGCATCAATATAAATTGCCATTTCTTTAATCGGTCTAATATTCTAAAAAAATCTTTTCCAATTTTCATATATCACTCCTGATAATCCTAATCATTCTATCAGACAATGCGCTGTTCCGCATTGTCATAACCCCCTACTAAAACATCAGTAAAGCCATTGCATTATATATATTATGTATTTTACATATACATTTACATATGGCTTTAAGAGAGAATTTAGTCTCTTTCTCTAAACCAGTCAAGTCAATTATACCCTAAAAGCCCAACACAAATGGTATTAAAAGAAATTGAACACAGAAAAGGCGGCCTTTCGGCCGCCTTAAATTTGCTATTTCAATATGTTTATTTGATGTAGATTAATTTACCAATTATCTCATCGCTCTGGCTTTGATCAATAGTCGCATTCTCTATTTCAATCTTGTAGAAATAGACGCCGCTCTGAAGTGGCTGTCCATCGTTATCAACTGCATTGAAGGGTACTGAATGGGTTCCTGAAGCAAGCTCGGTATTTTCTATAATACTGGCAATTTCTCTGCCCTCGACATCATAGATACCGACATCGATAATTCCATCTTCTACGAGATCGAAGACTATATCGCAACTTCCATTGAATGGATTTGGATATGCACCGTGAATCGAGAGATTGCTTGGCCTGATTACATCTTCGTCATCTTCCAGCTCGACTGGTGGCGGTGGTGGTGGCGTTTCAGATGATTCTTCCGAACTGAAGATAGATATCTTATGAATATCACCATCGCCGATTGTCAATTCACCATCGCCCTCAGATAACATCCAATAGCCATAACCACTGGCCAGAATCATCTCAGCCGGAATATAGATATCGCCATTATATGCATAAATCGAGCCATCCATTACAAGGCCTTCCGGCTCCGTTGATGAAAGCTCGAGCGGCATACCGTTTATAGTAAGGGGCACGCCAACAAGATTCCATCCATATTTCATATCGAAGCTGGTTTCATAAACCGGGCTGCCCTCGAATACTTTCTCGATTGGTTCGTCATAGAGCACAAAATAACCGATTCCCGGCCGGATATATTCTGGAGCGATATATTCGCCTTCTTCGGTATCATAGTAGAATACCCCGAGCGCATCCGGGAAATTGCCTGCGACTGTCGAGTCATTCAGATGTAGTGGAACAGAAATCATATTCCAGCCACGTGAGAAGTATATCGAGAATTCCATATTGTCATCATCGGCCGGCTGAAGCGGATTGAGCGAATAGATGACCTCTATACCATCATAGATTCCGCCGCCATCAGTATCTGGATTATGCGGATCTGTACGATGTTCAAATTCCTGTGAATTTGTCAACCAATCTTCATCCGGGTCCTGATTGCCCAGGTCGGTGATTGTGTCCGTGCCGAAGAAATACCATTCCCAATCATCCGGCAATCTATCGCCGTCATTATCGGCATCGCAATTTGGGTCGAGTTCGCTGCTGGCGATTTCGGAAAGGTCGGGTACGCCGTCACCATCGGTATCCGGGCTATTAGGGTTGGTGCCTGCAAGATACTCATTGATATTGCTGACCAGGTCTTCATCCGGGTCATCGTCCCTGCCATAGGCATTGTAATCTCCGAAGTAGAAAACTTCCCACCAATCCGGCAAGCCATCGCCATCGACATCGTATTCATCATAGAAAGTGATAATATATTCGGCCGGCTCACTTGTGTTTAAGTAATCATCATAGGCAATAAGCTTGATATAATAGTTCGAACCGACAAGAAGCTTTGTCATTGTGTATTCGAAACTGAAGCCATCGATATGGACTTTCTGGGAATAAACGCTATCTTCAGTACCTATATATAGAATATAACCGGCAATATCGACATCATCACTCGTCCATCTAATAGTTGCTTCTCTTGCTGCAAGGTCGAGATCGACATCATCGATCGTGATAGATGGCGCTTCGGTATCACGGTCTTCTGCATCGCGGCCTTCTGGCGTGATAATAGACATTTCGCTCTCATTGCCAGATGCATCATAGGCAGTAAGTCCGAGCACAAATTCGCATGTATCCGGTACCATAACCTGAACATTCGGAATAATAACAGAGCGTTTCCATGCAAGGTCGATTTCTTCCCACCACCATATATCATCAGTTTCGAATCCTTTATAGAGCTTGAATCCTGCGACATCGGCTTCAGTAGGAATATCCCATTTGGCGCGGACTGTCGTATCTGTCCACGTTGCTGTGAATCCTGCTGGAGCGGCTGGTGGCGTTTCGTCCTCTGGAGCAGTGATAACTGTTGCAGAATCTGCGAAAAAGGCTATTCTGTCATGAGCATCCTGTGCGAAGGCATGAACAAAATAGTCGCCACCTGTTGCGCCGATTTCTTCGAATGTGAAAGACTCGTCTATCTCGAAGCTCTCTGTGAGATGCACTTCATCGATAAGATAATTAGCTCCGTCCTGTCCAATTTTCTGTAAATAGAGCTTTACCCAGGCTTCATCGCCATCTTCCAGGCCATCGACCGGGCCGGATATGGAAAATCCATCGTCGGATGTGCTCACGTCAAGGTCGAGTGAAATCGGTGCATAGATTCCCGTAACCTGCATTGGATGGTCGGTATCGCCGGAAGGTATCGAGTCGATTGTGGCAGTCCATGTTCCAGGTGCATTTCTTCTGACCGAGAAACCGGTATAGCGATGGCCATCCATCGAGACTTCGCTGAAGAAATATAACTCAGCAGAATCGTCTTCTGTAGAGCAGCTATCGGTTGTTATTGTATTGCCGTCTGGCAGAGTTAGTTTCATAATGGGTTCGACATCTTCTGCTGTCCTGACCTGGAAGATATTGATATCTGTTTCGCCGATATCATATGGAACTTCTTCGCGTACAAGGGCTGCCTTGTGATAATGATATCTGAATTCATCAGCAGGCGTATAATTCCATGCGCCTTCCATTGTGGAGAGCCTTCCATCTATATATGAGAATGCTGGCCTAAGTCCAAATATCTCGACATCTGCCTGTCCTTTGACACCCCAGTGTCCGCCGGAATCGCCGCCATGGCGGAATTCGCCATACCATGCACGTACGCCGACAGAAATATCTCGTGTTGGTGCCAGCCAGAATAGAGCATTATGCTCGAGATGCCCTTCGACAAAACCATATCCTGCGAGATGGAAACCGCCGCCGGTATCCTGCCAGATGTGAAGGTCTGTACCACCCTCGATATAGATCCTTCGGGAAACACCAGCTCGCAAATTAGCATATCCTTCGATTCCCCATGCGCCTCCGACATCGTGATGACGGTAAGTCAAACCTGCATGTCCACGTGCGAGATGTTCGAGGAATCTTGCAGCACCATCGAGATTGAAATATCCTTCGGCAAAATCGACAGTGATTTCGGGATCGAGTTCCACTACGCTGCCAAGAACCGGTACCGATGGACCGCCCTTGATCTGGCAGGACAACTGCACCCAAAGCGATTCTGGCGCAGTCATGTGCCGGACTTCGCCCGAGACTCCGGTCATGAAAAATCCTGTTGTTCCGAGAGGTACGCCAGGGCTCCAGCCCCAGAAAGAAAGCTCGACGCCATCAACACCGCGCGAGCGGATGATATCTATATGAGCAGAAATATAAGCTGTTTCGCCCCATTCGGAAGTAAGGCCCGGCGTTTCGAATCTTGCACCGCCGGCAACGCGCACAATCTCGCCATCATTCCAGACAAGCCTAAGTTCTGGCCTGCGAAGTGCCACATGGCCACCGCCTGCTGGAATCACAAAATCAGGGAAGCGCATTGTAGCATCAAGATTGGTAAGCTTACCATCGACTATCAAAAGCGAACGAGCATCTATTCCGAATGCACCGCGGTCGATAAATGTCGATGATGGAAGTAATGACTCATCTACAGTCAAATGGATTCGCCTGGCAGAAATCGTATCTCCATCGACATCGATATCTGTGAAACCGAATTGGAAAACGCCATCATATAGCGAAATATTGAAATCTTCGACATCCCATTCGGTATGCATATCGCGGAATCTCTGGCGGGAAACATCGATATTTCCAATCACCCTCGTACCATTTTTTACACTGACTCCGCCCTGAAGCTTCCACCAACCATCAGCGACATTGACAACAACCGGATCGATTCCGGCTTTGTATGAGAAAGGCATCCCCAGAAGGGAATCCGGGCAAATAGCATCTCGAATCGAATCGGGTAGCATATCCGTATCGCCGGTGAAACGGAAACGAAAACCTGAAGAATTAAGGTCGAATGCGCCGAGGAAAACTGTGCTCTTTGAACCATCTTCATAATGGAATACAGCACGACCGGTACCAGCGCCAAGACTCAAATCGACAAATGCCCCGACCTCGCCAAGGCTGACCAGCGTGATAACCGTATCGCCTTCGGAATTCAGGAAAGCGATATTGCCATAGACACGGTCGCCATCGATATGGCTGGAGCAAATCTGATATCTGCCATATGGACGGCAGCTCATAGATGTATAGCCATAGCCATGAAGCGGTATCTCCATTTCGCCGACAGTTGTGGAAACTCGAAGCGTGGCATTATATTCCATATCTTCATTCGGATTGAAATTGACTGTAATATAACGATATGCGCCCGGCTCGACAGTAAATGTGTCAGCACCGGATATAGCGAATGCACCCGCCGAAGGGCCAGATGCCATATAAAGCCCGGTAATCGAAATTGCTTCTGAACCGGTATTGCGCACTGTTATTCTGCGCGAAACTTCTTCGTATAGCGGAATGCTATCGTATTCAACTGGATTTGGCGTGAATGTCAATCCCGGAGTCGCACTTTCAACGCCGGAGCCTGAAAGAGCGATCTCGACTGCTGGATGGCCGTCATCATTGGTGCCGAATTGTAAAACTCCTGTATAATCGGTAATCGCATCCGGGCAGAATTCGATTAAAACGCTGTCCGAATTGCCTGCTGGAATGGATGAAGGAAATGACGAAGCAATCGAAAACTGCTCGGGAGCGATTCTTTCATCACTTAAGGTCAAAATCTCATCACCGGAGTTCTCGAGTGTTATCCAGAGCTGCGAGCAATCTTCGATACTCTGCTCACCGAAATTAAGCGCAGAAGGGCTATAATCAATCGAAGGCCCGGAAGGAGCAAATACCGATATTGTCTGAATCGAGGAATCAGTGCTTCCGCAGGCATTTGTAACTGTTAGCTTGACTTCATAGGTGCCTGCTGTCGAAAATGTATGTGTTGGATTTGGAACTGTCGGGCTATATTCTCCGCCAATATCCCATTGGTATTCTGTGATATCGCCAGTTGACTCATCGGAAAATTCTATATATAGCGGTGCGGTTCCGGTTGCTGGTGTCGCTGTGAAATCGGCGGTAACATCAGGACAGGTGATATCGATTATCATTGTATCCATATCGCGGCTGCACCAGTTGACTACCTCGAGAACAACCGTATGCTCGCCGGATTCATCGAAAAGATGGCTGAATGATTCTTCTGTGGACACTTCGCTGCCATCGATCCACCATGTTCTCTCGTCTATGAGGCCAGTAGATGCATCGGAAAATTCGATTTCGATAGGGGCATCGCCGGATTCCGGTTCGGCATCGATGCCAGCGGTAACTTCTATGCAGCAGTTCCTATCGAATAGAATATCATAGTCGGAATCGGTGAACCGGAGATTCCATACAATGGCCGGACATCCCGAAGGTGTTTCCCAGGAAGGGGCAATCGAAGGGAAATATTCGATGGCAGTTGCCTCATCGGAGACATTCTCTGCCGAAGAAAAACCGCTGGCCAGATTGGCTGTGCTTGCCATCTTGACACGGCCCTGCTCATTGAAAGCAATGCTGTATCCATCGCCGATTCTGGCGATATCCGAATATTTCTCATCACGTATTGATAATGCCAGAAATCTCGACATCGTCCAGTCTTCGCCGCCGTTTGTGGTATAGCTATAATAGACATCATGATCGCTGGCAGAATATGCATAAGTATATGTCATAACAGCGGTTTCGCCGTCTTCGCTGGCTGCGATTCTGGGGAAATTGTCTTTATTTGTGGTTGTTATATCGGCATCGGATGTGAATGAATATCCGCGATTATTCGACATCTTTGTATAGATTTTACCCGATTCGTCAATATCGCCTTTTTGCGCAACGATATAGACCATATTGCCGCCAACAGCAATATCGCAATGATGCTTTCCTTCGGATGCAATATCCGATACTGACCAGCTCTCGCCGAAATCTGTCGAACGGGCAAAATGGACATCTGTATCCAGCATGGCATTTCGTATATATGCGACATATAGATAGTAATAATCTTCATTATCTGTCGCAATCCTGATATTTTTGCACGATGTAAAAGATGGTGTTTCAATAGTATAGATATCGCCGCCCATTCCGGATGTCGAAATTCTAGCCACTTCGACATAGGAAGGGTCTTCTTTATTGTATGCAATAAAAACCCAATCCTGCGCACCTTCGCCGACGATAACATGCGGCTCATTCAAATTGGTGCTAGGATTGGTAATTCGGAAGAAATCACTCCAGGTCTCGCCATTATCATTTGAGTACCTAACCTGGATATAAGTATGTTCATGAATGGAAGCATTATTTGCTTCGAATGCAGCATACAATGTCCCATCGGAATGAGAGGCAATCGTTGGGGCTTCTTCTTTGCCCACAAATCCTGCAAGCCATATATCATCGCCAAAGTCTTTTGACACGGGCTTCTCAGCCATGCTTCTTCGAATAGGCTCCAGCCTGCTATCGGATTCAATCGAGACAGGCTCGGAAAATCCATCATAGCGCTCATCTACACGCGCCTGAATAGCTCTGGCGCCATCGATATCGCCGGCTTTTTTGGCCATACCAAGTAGTTCAAATTCATTCAAATGACTGCCCGTTTCAAATTCTACATGCATATTAGCACTCTCTGCAGGAACTTTATTCCCGACAGAGCCAAAAATCAAAACAGCCGATAACAAAATCAGCAAAAAACCTAATTTTCTCATTTTTCCTCCTGAGATTTTCTTTTTCATACATTTAACTTAATATATACAAAAAATGTAATATTTTCAAGTATAGAATATTATACTATATAGCATGTTTACTCCCCTGTTAACAAAAAATGCGGAAATATATCTCTCTTTTAAAGCCATATATATAACATATATATAATACTTAAGATATATCCCCAAAAGGCTTTACTGATGTTTTAGCCTGAAAAGTATGACAATGCGGAACAGCGCATTGTCTGTTGGCTTCGACACGTGTCCAGGCTTGAAAAAATTAAAAAGCATTGTAAATTATTGGGAATAGAGCAGAAATTCACCAGTTTTTCAAATCCCAAAGGAAATGCTGATACCGAGAGAATGAAGTTGTTGCTTGCAAGAACAGAGAACAATCATAGAAGACCTGGTATATGTCAATAAGTTTAATCGGTGAATCAGTTCCGTGATAAGTTCGATGAATGGGCGAACTGGTAAAATCAGAAGTATCCACATTCAGCGAATAAATAGAAATCTCCATATCAAGTAGAAAGATGTTATGTCAACAAAAAACTTCAACTAAATTGTGCTTGACTTTTGGGGGGCAGTACAAAACAGAAAACAAATAAATACTATCCTTCTCATTTTTCCTCCAATTATTTTACATACTTTACACTTATCTTTTGATCTTTGGCTTTTATCAAATACACTCCCCCAGCCACATCATCACCATCCATATCAATCCCATCCCATCTTCCGGGAAGGATAATGTTATTTATCAGCTTGCCTTCAGCGTCGTAAATTTTCGCTATATGGCCAGAAGGGCCATCGATATAGCAGCTTGAATTGAAGGGATTTGGGTAAACTGAAAGTGATTTATCATCGGGTTTTATTGAGCTTTCGGATATTGCGCTGGCATTAAGATAGACCTGCCAGCATGTATCTAAAGCTTGTGGAGTGCAATCTTGATTTGCATCGGCTATGTGGATGCAAATATCTAAAAATGTATCAACTTCGCCGAATTCTATACCGGCAAGAGATGGCTCAAAGAAAAATGTATCGCCAAAATGCCATATAGCTGGATGGCCTATTGAAAATTCATAATCATCTTCGAATGTTAATAGAAAACTTGTTGTATCGAGATAATTGCTATCTGATAGCGTGAAATAAAACTCGTCAATCTCACCGATAGTATCACCAATCTCGGGATATAGAATCTCTATTGCTGGCGGTTGTTCATCTATTTGGAAATAGTAACTCCAGCAGATTGAGTCATAGGTCCAGTAGCCAGTTGTATCGATGATATTGTGAATGCATAGAAACAAAGTATCATCATCATGATAGCTTTCTGGCGGTATGATAAAACTAAAACTCGAGTCATAAATCTCAAGCAGTAATGAAGAAAAATCATACATACTGTCTTGCCAGAAAACATAAAGGCTCTCCGGTTCAATTATCCCAAAATTCTCGATTGTTGTAGTGATAAAAATGGAATCATCCTGGCAATTAAAGAAAATATTCTGTTCAGGATAATGAGTAAATCGAGGTATATTCTCGCAGCAAGGCAAATCATAGTTGATGCTCATATTCATGGGATAAGATGCAAAACCATAGTCAATACCATTTTTTAATGACGTGTAATCCATATGTATAAAAACAGTACCGCGACCATAATGAGACATTGCAATAGCAGTTGGGGCATAGTCATCAATTGAATCACGATGAGGATAAAAGTAAGAATAGCCTGTGCTATCTAAACCTGCAATTCTTATAGCAGGATTACTCAATTTAATAGAACCACTCCAGTTAATTCTTAAGCCACTATCTATTGGTTCAATATATGGCGAATTAAATGAATCGAAATACGAGCCTTCAGGAAAAATTCTTGTACCTCTTGGCTCTAATCCCATAAACCATTCTTCATCTCTTTTGATAAAATCAAATTGCGAAGTTAATACACCAGCTGTTTCCCCCCAAAGATATAAAATTCCCCCATTATAGACATAGTCCTGAATCAAATCTACTGCAGAATCGGGAGGAGGATAATAATAAGTCCAGGGTAATACATAATAAACATCAAGAGAACCCGGATTGAAAACATCGATCTCTGTGTCTAGTGCAAAATAATCATAATGTGTCGCTAAAGAATCGACAACCATGTAAATAGGCGTATGAACATCATCGCGAATACTTTCCCAGCGAGCAACATAAAATCCAGCAGTACAATTACAATAGTCTCTTGGAGCAATATATAGCTGATAGCAAGTGTCTAATGTATTAGGGCAAGGTTCATAATTATCTTGCACATGAATACAGATGTCAATCATCGTATCACCTACCGGGAAATACAATCCGTTACATTCGATATTGCATCTGAAAAAGAGTCTATCACTGCTTAACCAAAGACAATCAGAATCTATATTATATATGGTGTCTTCTATACTAACCCAAATAGATTCTACATTCAAACCAGAAGAATCACTCAATCTGTATAAAAACCGATTGATTTCACGGATTGTATCCCCTGGGAGATATAAAGGTGAAACGTAATCTTCAAGAAATTCAATTGTAGGCGCCTCATCATCAAAATCAAAGTAATAACTCCAGCATAGAGAATCAGCATCATATACAGTATCAATAAATGAAATATTATGGAGACAGAAATTTGCAGTATCACTGCCATCCCACGGAGAAAGGGCAAGCTCGATCTCACAACCGAAAGAATCAGCAGAAAAAGCCCTTGCTGAGGTATCATAAACAAAGCCGTCAATGTCAATATGAAGGCTCTCGGCATGCCATGCATGGCCGCCGGTGGCAATCTCAATGGTTATCGTCTCGCGATTGCAGTTGAAGACTGTGCTGTCTGGTGGGGTTATTGTGATTTCTAAATCCTGGGCTAATACTGAAATGGCGAGAAACGCTAAACTAATGACTATAGCAATGGTAAAGATTCTATTTTGCATCTTTATCTCCTTGTTTATTATTGCTTTTCATCATTAAATTTAGTGTTTCTTTCCGTTTATATCAAGTCGTAAGGTTAAATGTTATTGTTATGGGGTGAAGTTGTAGCAG
>JBKHBT010000104.1:0-12064 GCA_046542255.1 Candidatus Zixiibacteriota bacterium
GAGCTTCATAGATTTTTCACGATGCAAAGCAGAGCTTCTCAACGATGATAAAAGTCGAGATTGTTTACTTTACATAAATTTAACACTGAATCTGTGTTTTAAGGAGGGAGATGCCCGAAGGGCAGTGGGTAGTTTTCGATGATTTGGCATATATATTATATGTCTTTACAAGAGAAAAACTTGCGATATAGTGGTTTATGCTATATAATTATACAAAGTTTTATGGTTTTACGCTAAATATCGATTGGAGACAATATGGCTGAAATTATCGAGATTCTTGACAAAATTGTAGATGAGAATAAGGACGTTCGTTCTGCTTTTATCGCCAGCACAGAGGGTTTTCTCATAGAAGGCACATCCACCAATGCCACAGTTGACCTTGCGGAACTCGCTGCCGAGGTTATCCCGCATGTCGATGAGATGATGCGTCTTTCCGATGATTACCGATTTGGCGATCTGGAACTTGCTATGGTCGAATTTATGCGCGGTATAGTTATCGTAGCGAAGGTCAGTGATGATGCTATAATGGTGATCAGCTCGCGAAGCTCCGACTCGCTTGGCAAACTCCGTATCAGAGTCAAAAAAGCCGTATCGCAAATAATAGAGCTTATTTAATAAACCGGAGAAAAGATGGCTCTTTTTGTGCAATGGTGGAGCAATTTAACCACATCTGAAAATATGATAAATATCGGCTATAAGCTTCTTGCAATCGCTGGCGTAATCGGCCTAAGCTGGATTGTTTATCTTATTGCAAGGCGAATTCTGATGAGAGCGGTAAGTCATTTTGTCGAGAAAAGCAAGACAAACTGGGATAATATCCTGCTCGATAATAGATTTTTCCATTATATGTGCTATTTTGCCCCGGCAGTAGTTATCTATTTGGCTGCTCCGCTGGTTTTCGAAGAAGGAACCACCGGCCTTGATTTTATGCAGCTTTTTGCGAGATTGTATATGACTTTCGCCGGACTTTTGGTTTTTAATTCCTTCTTGAATGGTGTCGAAGATATTTTCCGTTCCTATGAGAAATTCAAGAAGCTCCCTATGCGAAGTTTTATACAGGTTATCAAGGTTATTGCATATTTTATTGTCGGCATCATCGTAATATCGATGCTTATCGGTAAGTCACCATCATTTTTGCTCGGTTCACTCGGTGCGATGACTGCTATATTGCTCCTGGTATTCAAAGATAGCATTTTGGGCTTTGTCGCAGGTATTCAGCTTACGGCCAATAAGATGCTCCAAATCGGCGACTGGATAGAAATGCCTTCCTATGGCGCCGATGGCAATGTCCTCGAAGTTGCTTTGACGACTGTCAAAGTGCAAAATTTTGATAAGACTATTACCACTATCCCTGCTTATGCACTTATCTCATCGTCATTTAAGAATTGGCGAGGAATGCAGGAATCCGGTGGAAGAAGAATAAAGCGCGCAATAAATATCGACATGTCCACTATCCAGTTTTGCTCTAAAGAAATGGTAGAACAATTCCGCAAAATCGAGATATTAAAAGGCTATATCCAGACGAAATTGGACGAAATCGAAAAATACAACAAAGAAAATAAAATCGATGCCTCGATTCTGGTAAATGGCCGAAAGATGACCAATATCGGTGTCTTTCGTGCATACATTATAGAATACCTAAAAGGACATCCCCAGATAAACCGCGAGATGACTTTCCTGGTCCGGCAGCTTGCTCCAAACGAAAATGGCGTACCTATCGAGATTTATGTATTTAGCGCCGATCAGGTTTGGGCGAATTACGAGGCAATACAGGCAGATATTTTCGACCATTTAATGGCTGTGATACCCCACTTCGACCTTCGGATTTTCCAAAATCCTACTGGTGCGGATTTTTCTAAGATTACATAAGTGATTTCCATCTTACAAAATCTTAAATCTTGCAAAGGCATAAAGTTATCATCTCTTGTAAAGCCATATAGAAAAAATTCATAATGTGTATAATGCAACGGCTTTCCTGATGTTTAAGCCGAGAAGTATGACAATGCAGAACAGCGCATTGTTTGACTTTCTTATGAATTTTGGTTAAACTATTTGTCTAAAATAGATTTTTCCTATATATTGTATTGGATTGCCCTTAAGGGTATTATACAAATAATAAAAAAAAGGTGGTACATTAATGTCGGCTTTCGTTTTCAGTAAGAGACTCGCTATCGTAATGACGTTTTTTATTTTGATTTCGACACTGCTCTTTCATGGCTGCAATGGTAGCGATGATGATGAAATGGGCACGGTTTTTGTAGAATCTAATCCCGATGGTGCATCGGTTTTTATAGACGGAAACTATCAATCTGAGCAAACGCCGGCGACTTTCGAGCTTGAACCTGGCGAATACACCGTGAGCGCATCGATGCCCGGATATATACCAACACCGGAATCGGTTATAGTCGATCTTGCATCTGGTGGCGATGAGAATGTCCTATTCGAATTTGAGGAGGATACTTCTGCTGGCTATATTATGGTTACGACTAATCCATCGGGAGCTACTATTTTTCTCGATGATGCAAGATTCCGTCATCTTACGCCATATTCAGTACCGGCATCACCGGGCGAGCATGAAGTACGTGTCGAGCTTTCCGGTTTCGAGCCGATGACTGAAGTTGTTACTGTAACTTCCGGCTCTACCACAAATCTTGATTTTGGCCGTTTGAATAGCAAAAAGATCATTCTAATCGAAGACTTTACCAATGTATATTGCCCCAATTGCCCGGATGCTACCGAGAATGTAATGGATGCAGTCGAATCCGGCTATCAGGACGATGTGATTGTCCTTGAATTTCATCCATCATCCGGCCCATTTTACGATAGAGATGTATTCTATCAGTATAATCCCGAAGAAAATAATCATAGATTTGCCGATTATTATGGATTTTCTGGCGTTCCACAGGTTGTCCTCGATGGCGATGTATTAACCAATGTCAGCGAAGACGGGGGAATGCAGATAGTTGCCGATGCAATCGATATAGCTATGACAGAAACGCCAAATGTTTCTATCTGGGGAAATTGGAATGATAGCCGGCAAGCAAATTTCACGATTGAATCAGATGTTGCGCTCGATGGTGAGATTTTTGGATTCGTATATCGAAGAGAAATACATTTCGATGAGGAGCCGGGTAATAATGGCCTTACCGATTTTCACAATGTCGTTTACGACTTCTTCCCGGATGATTCCGAGAATGACATCACTCTCACGCCCGGCGAAGAGCAGGAGTTTAGCTTTGAATTCGAAATCTGCGATTCGCTTCTGAACGAAGAGCAAATCAGCCTTTCGATTATCGTTCAGGGTGATGATAAACATGTCTATCAAGCAGTGAATTTGATAAAGCAATAAATGAAATAATCATTAACTAAACCTATTAAGGAGGTCTCCCCATGACCAAAAGAATCATTACAGCGATTCTTCTTTGTATTCTCGTTATGGCAGCTTTTTCTGCGCCAAGACGTGTAATGTACGAACATTTTACAAGCACAACTTGTGGCCCATGCGCAACGCTCGAGCCACATCTTGAGACACTTATCGGTGGATATGACGATGATGAAATTGTCCATGTCGATTATCATGTTTCATGGCCAGGCACTGGATCGTATTTTTATCATCCGAATCCAGAACCAATCGATCAGGTTCGGACATATTATGATGTTACCGGTGTTCCTGATATGTTCTTCGATGCCGAAAGCCCAGAGACAGATATGGATCTCTTCGCAGCAAGAATCGATGAGCAGCTAGCAGAAGACGCTCCGATAGATATCGAGATTATACCTGAAGATGGCAGTTTCCATGTCACGATAGATGTCGAAGACCCACAGACTGGCTCCAGCGTATTACGTCTTTATATCACAGAAAGTGATATCGATTATGATGCCGCCAATGGCCTTACCCATTTCAATAATGTATTCCGCGATGCCTATCCCGATATGGATGGTACTCCTGTCGATCTGTCTTCTGTTACGACATTAGAGATGGATATTCCATATACTATCGATGGTTCCTGGAATCCTGCTAATTTGATGGTTGTTGGTTTTGTTCAAAATACCAGCAGTAAAGAGATCTATAATGCTGCCGAGGCACATATTCCGGCACCCGGCTATTTATTCAGCCTTTCAGCCGAATCAGAGGTGGTTTCTGATATGGCTGATGCTGAAGAAATTGTGATGTATGGCACCCTTAATAATGTTGGCACAGAAGATGACTCCTATCAAATCAGTTTCGCTGGTGATTATTCAGAGGACTGGCTTGTATCATGGTGTTCGGGTGAACTTTGCCTTCCCGAAGGTGGCACCTGCAGTACATATGTCGCATCCGGCGCAGATGAGGAACTCTCTGTCCATGTCTCACCTATGGATGTCAGCGGAACAGGACATTTCCACCTGATCGTAGAATCGATCAGTTCAGACCAGATCGATACGCTTAGTTTTACACTCAATGCTCTATCTGGCGGCGGCGATGTTCTATTGGTTGCCGATGAACAGAATACTTCTGGTGAAGATATAGACAATAGCCCATATTATACAAGAGTACTGGATGCTCTCGGTGTGGACTATGAAATATATGACCGCGATGATGGCCCTATTGCGCCTGCTTATTTTGCATCTTTTAATGCAATTATTTGGTACACAGGTGCTGTTTGGTCAGATATTTTCGATGCGGATGATATGGCGCTTGTAGAAGACTATCTTACAACTGGCGGAAATCTACTTATGTCAAGCTCCGAGCTTGCATGGGACATGGTTGCCAATGAAGATGAAACCGCATGGTATGAAACATATTTCCATAATTCATTCGACCCGGATGCCGATGATGGCGCTTCGAATACTGCATTTTCTGGGATTGTAGCACCATATGAAGATATCTCTTCTAATCTGATAGAAATCGAAGAAGGTAATGGCTCTTACTATCATGATATCATGCATCCTGCAACTGATGCTACCGCAATTCTTCGCTATGATGGAACAAGTGAAGACGCCGGGCTTATCTGGAGCGACGATGTTACTAGATTAGCCTATCTGGGCTTTGGTATGGAATATATGGAAACCGATGCCGAGCGTCAGGCGCTTATGGAATTGCTACTGGTCGAATATCTTCTCGAAGATGTCAAAGAGACAATTGTGGATGTTCCCGAGGATTTCGAGATTGTGGGAAACTATCCAAATCCATTCAACCCTGCTACCGAGATCGAATATCGCCTGGATAAAGCTGGCGAAGTTCTTTTGCAGATCTTCGATGCATATGGCCGCGAGATTATTACATTGCAAGCTGGCCAGAAAGAAGCTGGATCTCATAAAGTCCAGTGGCACGGCATCGACCAGAACGGCAAATCTATGCCATCCGGAATCTATCTTATGAAACTTACAATCGAAAATGAAACTGCGGCCAAGAGCCTCATTTTAACAAAATAAACAGGAGTTTAAAAGATGTTATGCTTGCCAAATAAACATTCAAGAACTCTTGTATTGATGATTTTCCTTGCGCTGTTTGTAATAGCAGCGCAAGGCGCCGACAAAATAGTGCTCGGCGAGATTTTCACCAATACAGGCTGTGGGCCTTGTGTGCCAGCAAATGATCATTTCGATGAAATTTATGGCGATGTTGATGATGTATTTGTCATGATTCGTTATCATCCCTGGTGGCCGAGTAGCTCTGATCCTTTTTATTTATACAATACCGAAGATAATTCAGACAGGACTCGTTTCTACGATGTTAGTGGTGTTCCTGCTTTAGCTGTCGATGGTGATGTTTTGTCATGGACTGACGTTACCGAGACCCTGATTCGAAGCCGCGCTTCGATGGGCTCTGGCATCGACCTTAATGTCTATGCCATAGGCACAGACAGCGTTCGCGTGGAATTCACTGTCGAAGACGATGGGCCACATGGCAATGCTAAAGTTTTTGCCGTAGTCACAGAAGACACAATTCATTACACCGCACCTAATGGACAGACGGTTTTCCATCAGGTGATGCGCGATATGCTCTCCGGCTCTTCTGGAAGAAGCGTCCATCTCGACCCCGGCGAAGATTACTCGTATAATTTCGCTCTCGAAATCGATGAAGATGAATGGGATATGGAAAGATGCCATATTGTTGCTTTCGTGCAAGAATCCGGTTCAATGGGTGATGTTTATAATGCTGCCATTGCGCCGCTCTTTGCACCACTCGATTATGACTATACAACGGGCCCGACCGGCAATCTTGCCGATATGGTAATGGAAGATGAAACAGCTGAAATGGGCTTCAAAGTAACAAATCGCGGGCTAAATACCGATGAATATTCTATTTGGTTTGTCGAAGATGACATTCCTGAGCCATGGGATGTTACCATTCAAAGCGAACTTATTGGCGATTTCGATTCTGCAGCTATCAATATCCCAAGTTTTGAAAATATAGAATTCTCGCTTTCTGTCAGGCCAAATGGACATCGCGATAATAAAAATATACCCGTCATCGTACATTCCGAGCATCTTGGTATATCTGATACAATCTTATTTGCTATTGTTACACCGAATGACTATTTGATTGTCAATGCCAGCAATGACCCAGCCATTGGGGAGATGTATAAAACAATGGCAGATGATATTGGTTTGCGCTATGCATATTGGAATCAGGCCTATAATGGAATACTTGGCGATTTCGAGGAGATGCCTTTTGTGGCCGTTTTCTGGATTACTGGAGAGAATAATATAAATCCTTTGGACGCTCTCCCAAGAAGCACGCTGCATTCGTATGTCAATGACTATGACGGCAAATTATTCATATCTGGAAATCATATAGGCGAACATGCCGGCGCAGATTTTAATCTATTCTATCGCACATTTGGCGCAATGAACAGCGATCCATATGAGCCTGGTTCACGTATTCATTTTGTCGAGGATAATCCTGTCCACCATGGCTCTTATTTTGATATCGAAGCCGATGAAGTCGAGTCTATGGAGCCTTTTGCTTCTGCAGAGCCGATTTTGGTCTATACTGACGAGCTTTTTGGCGGCGTCATAAATGATCTGGGCGATGAGGAAGAAGAAGCCGGAAGGGTTGTATATCTTTCATTTGGACTCGAAGATGTCACAGGTGGCGTAGATCTACCGACTTTCTTCGAAGCTGCATACAACTGGCTTATGACCGGCGATGCAGTCGAAGAAAATAGGCTCAAGAATATTCCGGCTAATATCGAATTCCTATCGGCCTATCCTTCTCCATTTAATGGTGCATGTAATTTCAGAATCCATCCGCCAGCAGGCAGCCAAAATATCAAAGTCGAGATTCATGATATCAATGGCAGGCCTGTTGATATGGTATTCGATGGACAAAACACCGAAAGTTCATTCGAGCTGAGATGGCTGCCCAAAGATAAGACTGCATCCGGTGTATATTTAGTTGTATTGAGCGATAAGACAGCTATTATTGAAACAGCAAAAACAATCTATATGAAATAAGGGATAATTATGAATAAATTAAATATAATGCTAATAATCTTAATTGCTGGCTTGATTTTTGCAGCGAGTGAAAATACTGAGGAGAAATTCCCCGACTTCAAATTAGACGATATATACGGCGAATCTGTTTCTTTGTCTGATATGGTCGGCGAGCGGCCGATTATCGTTACCTTTTGGGCAACATGGTGCAAGCCATGCAAGAAGGAACTGGAAAAAATGAAACCAATCTTCGCAGAAATGAAGGACAAGGTTCATTTTATTGCAATTAATCAAGATGGTCCTCGTTCTCGAAGCAAGGTTTCGCCTTATGTCAAATCCGAGAATTTCGAATATACTTTCTTATATGATGACAATAAGGATGTCATGATGCGCGCTGGTGTCTCCGATATTCCAGAGCTTTTCATTCTCGATTTGGAAGGCAATATCGTATATCGCCATCGAGGATATAAACTTGGCAATGAGATCAAACACAAAAAGGCTCTCGATGAGCTTCTGGAAACAATCCCATGCGAAAAAGAAACATCTGAAAGCAATGAAGAAGAATAATAAAATTACAAATCTAGCAATTACTATTCTGGCATTAGCGATTTCCCCGATATTCGGTATCGGTATGATGGGCACGAATGTGCTGGAATATCGCAATGCCACCGAAGGGCATTCCTATTTCGAGGATCGCGCCGATTTCATTATTCATCATGATAATATCGAAGCTGGCGGACGAATTCTTTTGCAGCAGCCATCACGGCTCAATTCAGAGAATAGGGATACTGTTTATAAGGGCATAGACCACCGTTATCTTCGATACAAGACAGATAATTTCTCGGTTACAGCCGGTACATTCTATGAAACCTTCGGACGTGGCCTAACCCTCGACCTTTTAGAAGACAGACGGCTTGTCGTAGATCATAGGCTCGATGGAGCAAAATTCAGCTTTGATGTGCCTTATGTGTCCGGAAAAGCAGTGCATGGCCTTTCAGACTGGGATCGTGGGACAAAGCTGCAGGGCTTCGAATTAGTGGCAAAACCGCCTTATTCTGAAATTGGCGCAAGCTATATCGACTATTTCGATGAACTTAGGCCTAGAATTAATGCCTATTCGGTTTTTGCCGGTGTAAATTTTGGAATCGGCAATCTATATGGCGAATTTTCCGAAAAGCATATCGTCGGCACAGGCGAAGATGGCCGAGCGCTCTATGGCTCTGCGGATATTTTTTTGGCAGGATATTCATTCCTTATAGAATACAAAAATTATCTCGATTACAATATGCGCGGCAATTTGAAATACTATAATAATCCCCCGACCTGTATGAGGGAACCTTCTTATACACTGCAATCCAGATCGGTTCATCAGCAGGACCCAGGCAATGAACAGGGATTGCAATTGACTCATTTTGGCTCATATCCTCTTGATATCGATTTGGAATTTTCCGCTGCTATGATAATGAAAGCTGAGATCGAAGATGGTGAATTTGGCGATTATTTGGATGAATCTTATATGGAAATCTATGCCGACTTCTACCGCGAATGGGATATGCTTGGCCAGCATCTTATTTTGCAGTACCAAAAGGATAAACTAACTCACGATGAACAGCGAATCACGGCTATAGCAAATGGCTATTTTCTTTTCGATTATATCCATAATATCCAATGGGATATCGAATTCCAATTGGAAATGCCTGATGAAGGCGATAGCCAAAATCACTTTATGCTTGGCCTTGAGGGCATCCTGATAGAAGACCTTTCTCTCGGCACCGAGCTTGTAATGCTGGGGCAGGAAGATGCGTATGATGTATCGCCCTGGGCATTTATTAGCTGTGATTTATTAGAAGGCCACAGTATTATGTTAGGTTATGGCAGGCGTGCCGGCGGATATACATGTGCTGGTGGTTTTTGTCGTTATGAGCAGCCTTTCGAAGGCTTCGAGCTTTCGATTATTTCCAGCTTCTAGATTTAAGAATATATTTTTGGCAAGCAAAGGCCTTTCTCGAGAGGGAAAGGCTTTTTTGTTATAATGAAAACCTTAAACTACTTTTGCTTAGCAAATTCGGCCTATTTCGTATAAATCACGCTATTTATTAATTCTTTATTATCATATATCCCGCGTATAAAATAAACACCCGAGCCGATATCATTTTGTGGTATCCATTTTGCATGGGAATTTTCAGCTCGCAAAGTTGTGATTCTATTTCCCATAATATCATAAATCTCTACCCGGCCCACATTCTCTGGCATAATTATGTCAACTGCTCCATTGAAAGGATTGGGTTTTGCGATTATTTCAAAAGGCTTTGGTTTTGAATCTGTTTCTTCGCTTGTAATCATATCGCCACCGCTTACTTCGACCTCTACACGGTCAAATGCCGCCACCGATGAAAAATCACCATCATTTCTGAAGCCAATTCCCAATTCATGGCCGATAGCTTCCGGGTAATCATCGGCATCGAAGGTTATTGTTATTGGTTCCCATATCGTAGGCCAGCCATCAGCCCAATATAATCTTCGAATACCGAGATAATCGAACTCGCTTTCTTCAGTATCATGGCCATCTTTAGCGGTTCTATAGTCATAGCCGAGATAATATAGCGTATCGGCGTTTTCATGGCCTTCGAGAATAGCATCTGCCCATTTCGATGCCATTTTCCTGGCACCATTCTCTGTGGGATGAACCCAATCGATCAAATCGCTATCACCGAAATCCGTATTCATATCTACTATTATGATAGGTGACTCGGAAGTTGCCATCGAATCTCCGATTTCTACCAGCCTTGCATTCCAATAGTCAACATAGTCATTATACAATGCATGAGGGCCACCATGATAGGACAGAAATGGCAAAATTTGGGCAAGATAGATTGTAATATTCGGGTTATCGGTTCGCAGTTTATGCAAAATCGACACTATTGCTTCTTCCGAATCTTCAATATCTGCGCCCGCATCCACAACGGCAGCGATGTCATTAGTACCGAGATGGATTAGAGCGATATCTGATGTATAGCCTTCGAGCCAGGAATGCAAATGATTATCGATATCGACAGCAGTCCATCCGCCATGTCCTTCATGATCCATATCCCATTCGCCGGGATAGTCTGCAGGATTGTCATTTAGGTTTCCTATGAAATCGAAATTATATCCAGCCTGCGTAAGCAAACTATGCAATCTATATCGATAAGTATGCAAAAATCCGATAGTTATTGAATTACCAAGCGGTAATATCCTCTTCTCTTCCATATCGGAATATACTTCATGCCAGATATGCGGATGGCCGGGCACAAGTTGAAAACAATCATCACCGAGCAGGAAGCTATTGCCAAATTCATCTTCTGAGAAATCGAACTCATTTAGTCCAATTCCGTCTTTATCGTAGAAAGGGCCAGTCGGGCTTGTTCCGCGACCCATTCTTATTGTATAATTCGCACCAAGATTGCCGGGACTCGAGAAAACATACCAGAAATCGCCTTTCTTATAGATTCCGCCGCCTTCCATCCATTCATTATCACCTGTCCATTCATCGCCGCTCCAATCGGCGACCTGCGTAAAGGCATCTGCATGTTCATCATAATGTATGGCATCATCGAAACCCAAAATTAGGCCGGTGGCAGTATCTATTTCACTTACGAGGAAATATCCACCGCCAAGGATCATCCATAATTTGGCTTCATCCTTGTCAAAGAATAATTGGGCATCGAATAGCAGTGGATCTTCATCGCCTTCATGCCAAACCACATAATGCAAGTCATCTTCTGTTCCCCAAAGATAATCCGGCCCCCCGCCTGAGATTGGCGAGAAATGGAGTGTCGCTTTGCATGTTTCGCTGGTTCCCTCGCAAAATGGATTGGAGCTCTTCGAACCATAGATAAATTTCTTACCAGATGGTAGGATAATCGGGCCTTTTGCGCCGCTTTCGCATTGGCCTTCGGCATAATTGTCATCGCTCAAAAACCAGGAATCTTCGATTGGATCGCTTGTCAAAGGTTGATAGAAATGGTTTTCGGAAAAGGCATGCCTAAAGCCAACATCATAATCGACCCAGACATTTGCGCCATCGTCACTTGTTTCTGTCTCTGGATCGCCGTGAATAGCAACTGGACTAACATCTACTGTCCTGGAAATAATCTCGGCCGAATCATAGAAAAAACCAATTTGCGCCAAAGCTCTCGAAGAATCGACAAGCGGATAGCTATCTGATGGACATTCGAGAAGGCACTCTACATAATCATCATCAAAAATGCCTCTGCCCCAAACAGTCATTCGGATTTTTTCGCCTTCCGATATTATATGTCCAGTCATTTGATATGTAAAATCGCTTCCAGATGTTGATTTTGCATAGTTTTTGCCTTCCACTGGAGCGAAATATTCCCATCGGCCTGTATCGGCATTTGCCCAGCCTGACATGCCTTCTTCGAAACCCGGATTTGTGATAGGAAGCTCCTCGTAAATCTCGTTTGTTTTAGCAAAATCTGTATTTATCATCAGATAAGTTAATATAAACAATGCAATTAGGGCTTTGGTATAGTTCATTTTCATCTCGTTTTTTTGAATAATACTAAAATTTGCACTCCTTTTATTAATTCTTAAAATAAAGAATATGGCGAACAAATCAAATCAATTTCTCTTTTAAAGC
>JBKHBT010000105.1:0-11809 GCA_046542255.1 Candidatus Zixiibacteriota bacterium
TGTCGAAGTGCGCTGTGCTGAGCCTGTCGAAGTGCGCTGTGCTGAGCCTGTCGAAATAGTTGATGAAAAAGTTTTACGGTTGCTTTAGCTATGGAATAGTATGACAATGCTTAAATATAAGAATTGTCTGATATAATTCATACCAAATTAGATGAACATTTAGTCTCATCGGAAATGAAAAATGCAAAATATTACATGAAGATAAAACATAGTCTTTTGCAATCACTGATACCAGGCAAGAGTGAAGTATCTTGTTTTTTATATAAAATTATAACCGAGGAAGATTATCTTCCCCGGATCATAAAGGGAGTTTAGAGAACATTGAAAAGTGAGACATATTTAATTAATAGAGGAGCGAGTTTATCTGGGAAACCTAATGCCAATTATTTCTCTCAACTTTATCTTTTTTTGCTTCTGATTTTTGTTTTCAAAATATCATTCCCAACCTGCCATACTAGTATCGGATTATATTAAAGAAAATTGAGGCTTTTTGATATTTATTTAAGATTAATTAGACGATTAGGATAGCAATCTATAAAGTCGTATTTTTGAAAATTAGCATTACTTAGAAAGCTGTACTTTTTGAATTCCATTACGGATATATTGACCAACCGGCCCGCTTCTTAACTCGTGAAGCTCTTGCCAGTATTTTTGGATTTGACCATCAAAATCTGTGGCTTTTATACCGGCGAACTCTGTTGCGGCTTCGCCTGCAATGAAACCTTCTATCATAGCGCTGGATGCTTCTTCTATACCGGCTGAATCTCCAGCAACAAAAAGCCCGGGTTTTGTAGTCATCAAATGCTTGTCTCGAACAGGAACATCACCAGAAAGTTCTCTTATGTATTTTATATCGCACCCTGTCTGATAGAAGAAGTCCGAAAGTGGAGCGAGTCCGACTGCAAGGCAAATTGTATCAACTTCGACTTCTCTTTTTGTTCCATGGATCACCTGCCAGTTTTCATCGATTTCTGCGATTATTGCAGCTTCGACAAAATCATCACCAATAGCCTCGAGAATGGTATGCCTTGTATGTATTGGAATTCCCAGCCTACGAATCTTGGAAGCATGAACCCAATAACCTCCTACTCTATCCATCCCTTCGATAACCGCCTCTACATTTACACCTGCCTGAAGAAGTTGATATGATACAATAAGACCAATATTCCCGGCGCCAACCATAAGGACATTTTCACCGGGTTTCACGCCATGGACATTCATAAGGGTTTGCACAGCGCCGGCGCCATAAATCCCCGGCAAATCATTATTGGGAAATGGTATCATTTTCTCTCTTGCACCGGTGGCCACGATTATTGCTTTTGGGCGAAATTTATGCATTATCTCTTCTTTTTCAAGAGCGGTAACGACATTATCATCATAAATTCCCATTGCGGATGTTCTGGAATAGGATGTAAAAAGAGAATTATCTTGAATCTGATCCAGGAAGATTTTCGGGATATCAATACCTCTTACTCCGGCATATTCCATCTCGGAACCGAAAAATTTATGTGTCTGCTTAACAAGCTGGCCTCCCAGCTCGAGAGAATCATCGACAAGAACAGTTTTGGCGCCTTTTTTGATAGCAACTGTTGCGGCAGCGAGTCCAGCCGGGCCGCCTCCTATTATGAGAATATCTGTATCGACTATCATTTCAGCTCCCCTTTGCCAATCTGCTTTTCGACTGTCATACCTTCCTTAAGTGGAGTAATGCATGTCATCGTATTCGGGCGGCCATCTACTACCATAAAGCAGGATGAACAATGGCCAATAGCACAGAAAAAACCTCTGGCTCTATCGTGTCTGAGGCTTTTGCGATAAACCTTGATTCCATTATCATGCAAAGCTGCTGCAATAGGTTCGCCTTCGAAACCTTCTAAGATTTTGCCTTCATAGGTGAACTTTACTTTTTTGCCATGTTTGAATTCCAAAATTGGATGGTCTTTTATTCTCATAATAATTCCTTATCACATACAGCAAATTAATTTTTATTAAGAAATTCTTCCAAATTTTCCAGGTCATCTGGCCTATTGACACCGAAAAGCAGCTCTGGTTTGCCTTCATAAAGATATGCGCCAACCCTTTCGCCATTTTTTTTAAGAAGTTCGATAATATCGGTGAGGTAAAATTCGCCCTGTGCATTCTCTGCATCTATTGTGTCGATATTATCGCGAAGCGCTTTCATCGTAAAGACATACATGCCAGAATTGATCTCGTCGATTTGCAAATTTTCTTCTGAAGCATCGGCAGCTTCGACTATTTTCTCGAGCATATTATTATCATCACGCACGATCCTGCCATATTTTGCTGGATCTTCGAGCTTTACAGTCAAAACAGTTGCCTGCATCTTATTGAGCCTGTGATATGACAAAATCTTTTCCAGAGTTTCCAGAGGAATAAGAGGCACATCGCCGCATAAAACCATCACATCGCCATCGAAATTATCTAATTCTGGTAAAGCGCATCTAACCGCATCTGCTGTTCCGAGTAGTTTTTTCTGTTCGGCAAAATCCATTTCGTCATTCCCGATATGTTCGATAACCCTTTCTTTCATGAAACCAACAACAGCGATTTTCTTCTCGGGATTAAGTTTATCGACAGTTTCGATTACATAATCGATTAGGGCTTTATCTTTGAGCTGGGCCAGTACTTTGGGGAATTTTCCGCCCATTCTGCTACCTTTTCCGGCTGCGAGTATTATTGCTGCGAGATTTTTCATTTGGACTCTTTAATATTATTATCATCGTCCATCATAACGATGGTCGGCTTGTGGTTGCGTGCTTCTTCTTCGGTCATTTGGGCATAGGCAATGACAATGATTCTATCGCCTATTTCCCCTTTCCTTGCAGCAGGGCCGGCGAGAGCAAATGTCTTGCTACCTCTTTTCCCGGGCAATGTATATGTAATAAATCTTGCTCCGGTATTGAAATTTAGTACCTGGACCTGCTGATATGCTCCAATTCCGGCTTTATCGAGAATATCCATATCGACCTCGATGCTACCATCATAGTGGAGTTTCTTACCTGTGATTTTTGCGCCGTGTATTTTTGCTTTCAAATATATCGAATTCATCTTGACTCCGGTTTTCTATTAATTGTCAACAAACAAGTTGTAATTTATTATAAATTAGATATTTTGCAAGAGATTTTGAAGGGTTTTGGCTCGAATTTGCTTTATCAAATCACTATCTTTATTAGGATAATTAACATCGATGTAATTCGAGCTAAGAGAAAAAGCAGCCTGAATGACTTCGTCCATAGAGATAGGCAGGATACCAAGTTCTATACCCAGCATAATGGAAAAAAGCATCTTCCCAAAATAATTATTGCTAATTCTTTTGGAATATTTCAGCATCCCGACAGTCTGCATAATCTTCTCTTCCAAAGAATCCCTGGATTCTTCGAAAACAATGGCTCGATATTCTCTTTCCATCTCGACTATTTCATTTTTAGCTTTCTCCATTTGCTCGATCAGGCTTTCTATATTCATACCGAATGTATGCATATTGTTAAGGCAAAAAATACCTGTGCCAAATAGATTATCCTCCCCAAAAGAATGTGGTAATATATCGAGATCATTTTCTTCGGCAAAATCGCGCAATTCCGAAAATTTTCCAAGAAGTAGAAAACCTGGCAGACGCAGGTATAGACTTATCTTGAGGCCTGTTCCACATTCTTCGAGAAGCGGCGTTAGGTAGCCGAAATCATCTAAAAAGGCATATGGAAAATCTTGGCCTATCTCTTCCGCCTGCAAAATTTCTGCATCTATTTTATCGCGGCTAATATTGCCACCCTCGATTGAAAAGAAAACAAGATGGCTTGTTGAATTGATATCTATACCATAATCTTGCAGCTGGCTAACTATAACGCCGGATGAGAATGGATTAGATACCATATAGGTATCTATTAAAAACCGGTCTCGAAGCAATTTTCTATATTCGAAATCAGTTTCGGCTAATTCAATGAAATCACCGCCGAAAAAAACTTCTCTAACTGTATCAGAGAGCATTTTATATATCTTCTGATTTTGCTCTGCATTCGATGCAATTGGGAATCTGTATCCTGAAATATTACGTGAAAGCCTGGTAGTATTCCATAGTATTACATCATCGCATGAAACCCATTCTGGCCAGGGTTGAATTATATCTTTATTTTTTGTCAACACATCTCCTGTTTCATTCGTAAAATGCTATCTTGTCTCGCAGTCTCGCAGCGACTTCGAAATCTTCGCGAACGACTGCTTCTTTTAGCCTGAGCTTGAGCCTGGAAAGCCGAATCTCATCATCATTTCGATTTTCAAGTAATTTCTGGCGATTCCTGTTAGTACCTTGAATAAGCGGTAAAACATCTTCGAGTTTTTCTGCCATATATTCATAACACTTCTCACACCCTAAATATCCCAGCTCCATAACATCGGCCCAGCTCATGCCACAATTCGAACAATGAATCGCCTTATATTCTTCACGCCCAGCCTGCAATATTTCTTCCGGGCTAATGCGCATAGCGCCCATCTGTTCTTCGGCCAGGGTTTTATTCATGCAGCTATCGCAAAGCATCACTTTCTGGGTTTTGCCATCTATCACTTTCACGATATTGATTACATTCTTCTCACTGCCACATCTTGAACATTTATTAGGCATTTTTAAGCACTCCACCTTCTATTTGATAAATCTTATCAGCTTTTTTTGCAACTCTCAAGTCATGTGTAGCCATGATAATTGCAAGGTCGTATCTTTTTCTTATAGTATCGATGTATTCCATCAATCTTTCTGTATTTCCGATATCGAGGTTTCCGGTAGGTTCATCTGCGATTAGGATATCCGGGTCATTTATTAGAGCTCTCGCAAGAGCCACTCTCTGGGATTCCCCCCCCGATAACTGTGAAGGATATGACTCTGCTCGATTCGACATACCGATACTATCAAGAATCTCGAGAGCTGCTGCTCGGGATGAATCATGAGAATGGCCTCGTGCAATCATCGGCAATGCGACATTTTCCAGAGTCGAAAAATCATCCAATAGATGATGCCGCTGAAAAAGATAGCCAATTTTATTAAGCCGAATCTCTGTTTCTTTTGTTTCGTCTATTTTCAAAGAATTATATCCGGCAAATTCGACAGAGCCGGAACTGGGCTTGTCTAAAAATCCCAAAAGATGCAATAATGTGGATTTTCCTGCGCCGGATTCACCCATTATCACGATATAATCACCGCTTTCGACATCTATATCGATACCTTTGAGAACTTTAAGTGTCTGTGTCGGTGTTTGGTAAACTTTATGTAATTTCTCTGCTCTAAGCACTCTAAACCTTCCTTGCAAAGCCACATATTAATAAATATACATAACACATAATATGTATAATACAACGGCTTTACTGATGTTTTTGCCGAGAAGTATGACAATGCGGAACAGCGCATTGTCTGATATACATTTTCAAAAAATCTCAATATAGCTATAAACGCTTGATATAAGCCAAACATCCAAAATTATCACCTATTTATAAGATACCAACTTGGCAGTAAAGGTCAACAATTTTTTATATTTTTCGTTTTCACCAGAAAACAAAAAAGCCACCTATCAGATTTGAACTGATGACCTGCTCATTACGAGTGAGCTGCTCTACCAACTGAGCTAAGGTGGCTTGTAACGGGCTATAATAAAATAAATTCTCTGAATAAGTCAAGTAATTTGGCATCGATTATAATAAATTTGCTTCTCCACTTGTTTGAATAAATCAACTGCAAAATCATAAATGGCTTGACTTTGTGGCATGTATTATTAATTTAAATAAAAATAACGATTGGAAAATTATGTTTGAGAAATTATCAGAAAGATTAAATGATGTTTTCAGCGGTTTGAAAAAGCGCGGAAAACTCAATGAGAAAAATGTAAAAGATGCATTAAAGCAAGTTCGCCGCGCCCTTCTCGAGGCAGATGTCAATTTCAAGGTCGTTAAGACCTTTATAAAGAATGTAGAAAAAGAAGCCGTTGGCGAAAAAGTACTTAAGTCGATTAGCCCGGGCCAGCAAGTAATCAAAATTGTCCACGATGAACTTGTCAAATTGCTCGGTGGTGAAGCGGCAAATCTTGAGCTTCCACATCAACACCCTACGCTTATCATGATGATGGGGCTTCAGGGTTCTGGAAAAACAACTCATACAGTCAAACTTGCTCATTATTATTCTAAACAAGGCTGGAAACCCTGTGTGGTTGGATGCGATATCTATCGACCTGCTGCCGGCGACCAGCTCAAGATCATGGCAGAAACTGCAGATGTGCCTTATATCATTTTCAATAAGGGGGAAAAACCGCAGCAGGTTGTTACACGTGCAAAGCTTCAGGCAAGGCAAAATGGCTGGGACCTTCTAATCATAGATACGGCCGGAAGACTGCAAATCGATGACGCCATGATGATGGAGCTGATGGAAATCAAGATGATGGAACAGCCCGACCGCTCGCTTATGGTTGCCGATGCAATGACCGGGCAAGAAGCAGTAAATATCGCTGCCGAATTCGACAGGCGGATAGGAATCGATGGATATATCTTATCCAAAATGGATGGAGATGCTCGTGGCGGCGCTGCGCTTTCATTGCGAGAGGTTACAGGCAAACCTCTTTATTTCATCGGTGTTGGTGAAAAAGTCGATCAGCTACAAAAATTCCATCCCGACAGGCAGGCTAATCGAATTCTCGGCATGGGCGATGTTGTTACTCTCGTGGAAAAAGCTCAGGAAGCCATCGATGATGAAAAAGCTGCCAAAATGGAGAAAAAACTCCGCCGCGCAGAATTTACTCTCGCAGACTTCCTAGACCAACTCCACAGCCTCAAAAAAATGGGCCCGATGGATGAAATCATGAAAATGATTCCCGGA
Source organism: Candidatus Zixiibacteriota bacterium (assembly GCA_046542255.1). GTDB lineage: Bacteria > UBP14 > UBA6098 > JBKHBT01 > JBKHBT01 > JBKHBT01. Next base: position 6,869 of record JBKHBT010000105.1, read on the forward strand.
ATGGGCGGGGCCAAAATCCCAAAAGGCGCATTCGATACCGACAGAATCAAATATATCGAAGCAATAATAAATTCTATGACTCCACAGGAAAGAGAAAAACCGCATATCATAAAAGGCAGCCGCCGAAAGAGAATTGCAAATGGCTCAGGAACACGAGTCCAGGATGTTAATCGCCTCTTAAAGGATTTCAAAAAGATGAAGAAGATGATAAAACAAATGAAAAAGAGCGGCTTCTTCAGTGGCGGCGGTGGCGGTATGGGATTTCCTGGCATGGGAATGTAGTCTATTTTAAATTTTGCTGCTTTTGTTGAAAATTTACAAAAGCCATTTCATTGGAGATCACTATGATGAAAGCTATGATAGATATGATGATACCGAAATTAGGCAAAGCTATGCGGAAGATGGATGTCGATGAAAGAATCGAATTGATGGATGAAATGGTTCCTTATATGATGGTTGAGCTTACAATCGATGAGAAAATCCGGATGATGCAGGAAATAATGCCCAAAATGCTGGAAGATATCGATGGGAAGCAGATGCAAGATGTTGCCGACTCTATGCTGACGGTTCTGATAAACCTGATGAAAATAAAGGGCGACGACAAATTCGAAATCCTGGAAACATTATATCATAAATGCTTTAGAATGGCTACTGAAGAAACATCCGAAGAGGTAAAGAAAAAAATGGAACAAAAATTGACGGATTTATTTAAAAGAATTTAGCCTTTCTATTTGGAGAGATAATGAGAAAATTTATTGCCTTGATTTTGCTTTTTGTGACTTCATTTTGTTTTGCTGAATATTACAATGAATACCAAATCCCTATGCGCGATAGCAAATGGCTTGCCGCTGACCTTTGGACAGCGGATTCTTCTATTGCCAAACCAATTATCCTTATCCAAACGCCATACAATAAAGACATGTACCACGCAGTCGATCCATTTTTGGACGCCTCGGATTCTCTGGCACCTTTCGATCTTGTTCACTACCATTATGTAATTGTCGATTGGCGTGGTTTTTATGGCTCTACAGAAGCATCTGAGCCAGGCTATAATCGTGGGCTGGATGGCTATGATTGTGTCGAATGGATTGCGGAGCAGTCCTGGTCGAATGGCAAAATTGGCACTTCTGGCGGCTCGGCTCTCGGAATGCAGCAATTCAAGACGATATGGGAGCATCCGCCGCATCTGGTATGTTCTGCGCCATGGATTAAAAATTTCAAGTTTAAATATTCAAATTATTTTCCAGGTGGGATTTTATTCAAAGAACATGCTGAAGCTCATGAATATCTCGGGTTTATCTCCATGGAGCTTCTTTACGACCATGTTTTATGCTGCGATTTTTTTTGGACTCTTGGTGAAGAAAACACAGACCATGCAGACAAAATCGATGTACCGATTCTTGTTGTTACGGGTTGGTTCGATCATTCGCCAGATGATATTATCGAAGAATTTCATGAAATAAGAGCAACCAGCATCGATTCGGTTCGTCATTTGCATAAATTAATGGTCGGACCATGGACTCATTCCGGTATTGGCAAATTAGAGCAGGGCGAACTGGAGTTCCCTACCGCTGACGGAGTCCCGCAGATTCGGGAAATGCAATTCTTCGCTAAATATCTTCGCGGAGCTGATAATGGATATGAGGATTTCCCGGTTGGTGAATATTTTATTATGCAAAAAGACGAATTGATTCATACTGATGACTGGTTTTCTGTCTCATCCGCGAATGATACATTTTATCTTCAAAGCGATGGAGAATTGTCCCTTGATTCTCCTCTCGATGAAGATTCTTATACTCAGTTCGAATATGACCCTCGCGATCCATCGCCAGCCTATGGAGCCGACCGTTTCGATCCTACTGAACCAGATTTAAAAATCGGCCCTTATGACATTCGCGACTCCGTGGAAAGCCGTGATGATTGCATAATTTTCAGCACTCCGCCATTAGATGAAGAAATCACAATCGCCGGAAGGCCAAAATGCATTTTCTATGTATCGACCAACCGTCTGGATACAGATATAGCGGTAAGAATTACCGATGTTTACCCGGATGGACGTTCGATGATTCTGGCTGATGCTGCAAGAAGAATGAGACTTTTAGAAAGCTATGCTGAAGAAAATCTCATAACTCCGGGCGAAATCTATCCTGTCGAAATCGAGCTTCGCGACCTAGCCCAGTCATTTCAACCCGGCCATAGGATAAGAATCGTGATTTCTGGCTCGATTTATCCTCTCTATGACAGGAACCTAAATAATGGCGGGCCGATGTATGAAGAAGGCGATAGCTTGATTTCTACTACCTGTGTTTATCATAATTCAAGCCATCCTTCGATGCTGATATTGCCAATTTATGAATCTGAAGCAGCCCTTGCCGATGAAAAACCGACTAAACCTCAAAATATCGATATCAGCGCATATCCGAATCCATTTAATAGCAAAGTTTCAATTAACATACCGGATGGTGTTATATTTGAAGGTATTTATGATATTCGCGGGAAGCTTTTATTTCCCACAAATGCCAAGGAGATAAATGAATTAAATGGTTCAAATATCATTAACTGGCAGCCAGATGAGTCTGTTGAGTCGGGAATTTATTTAATAAGGGTGTATGATAAAAATGATAATAATCTTTATGATAATCAGTTGTTTAATAGGTCAATTGTTTATATAAAATGATAAGAAAATTTTCTGCCTACAAAGTAAAATATTCCGGCAATAGTTCCAAAGTTTCCTTTGTTTTTTCCTAAAACTATAAGAAATTTGAAAGCCATATGAGCTATGGGAAATGGTTAGCAATCGATCTTTGGAGGGCAGATCCATCTACTGCAAAACCTGTGATACTTATCCAAACATCTTATGATAAGGCCATGAATAGAGCTATCTATCCATCTTTAGGGCCTATGGTTTCCACATCCTATTAAGATTAACATTATTTGATTGTTGACATAATTTCGATAAAATAAGCTAATACGTGAAATTGATATTTGCAATAAAACCATTCACATCTTCTGCTTCTTGCTCGGGATATTCATAATCGAAATGGCCAGCGACTTCACGGCCAATTTCATTGAAAAGCCGGCTGGCAATATGCGTAATCTGCCATAATTGCTTGAAAGAGCTATCTGCATAAAGCTCGATAACCTGCCACCAAATTTTCTTGGGAATATATTTACCAATATATTGCCCACATTTGCCGGGATTCTTTTTGAAATCTGTCTTGATTCCAAAATACCAGGTGAGCATTTTGAAAACCTCTTTGCGGATAATATTATCGAAATAATAATGTGCACAAATAATCTCACTGCGCCTAAGAGCTTTGGCAACATAAGGCAGCACCCACCAGAATTCATTACAGCATCTATCGAATTGATGTCTTGTAGGTGGCTTCGGATAGTAATCTTCTTCTGTTGGAGGAGGCAATTCGCCAAGTAGGTCATCTTTATCGAGCAATAGTACGCTCAGGCTATCGAGTTTGTCTTTTTTGAGATTTGCGATTGGCTCGATAGTAAGATCGATTCGCGAATCATCCATAAATTGCATAAGATAGGCGAAGCTCGCTGTCGGCGATTTGATTTTGTCATCATTAATGTCCGGCATTTGCATAATCATTATTTCGCCAAATTGCTTTGCCCACTTTGGATTATTCCAGTAAGGATCGATATCTCGAACATAGTAGGCTATATCCCAATCGCTTAGCTGATCGATAAGCCCAGCAGGATTGGCGCGAGAGCCATTAAGTATCACGATACGAATATTATCGTCTTCTTTTGCGATTTCGAGGATTTTGGGAGGTAGTTCTGTTGAGCGAATGTTTAGCATTTGTTCACCTACTTCATATATATTGCAATAGCATTGACTGATTTGCCATCTTTTGCCCTGGCTTCTATCAGATATGTCCCCGTATTCAAGGATTTCTTGGGAATCCATATTTCTCTGTTTTCAGGCAGGCTTTCTATTAAATTTCCTTTAATGTCATAGATATTTATCTCGCTGGCATATTCCGCTCTTTTTACATTTGTAGCGTTTTTGAATGGATTAGGTGAGACAATTAACTTCAACTCATCTTTGGGAGCCGCTTTTTCTTGTATATCAAGGAAAGATGCTGTTCTGATTCCGATATCATCGAATCGGCATTCTCTTTCGAATGAGCCGGTGCCGAAATTGGCTTCGAGATAGAAATATACCTCTGATTCACCAGCGGCAAATTCAGTGAAATCGATATTCATAAGCTCCCATTCCCTGTCATGGCCGAATCCCATTGATTTTTCGACAGTTCCCATATAGCCATCTGGCTCTACCCAGATGTAGAATCGCGCAAAATCATAATCAGAAGGGTCACCAGTATTCCACATGCGGAAACTAAGAATTACAGAATCGGCATCGGAGCAGTCGGTTATCGGTGTTCTAATGAAATTGCTCCACCAATCGGCCCAGGACATCTCACCGGAGCCAATACAGGAATCGCTTTCAAAACCTGGAGAATAAACATACATTGGGTCATTGTAGTCCGGTGCGAACCAATAATCATCATACCCGTATGAACTTGTGACAATCGCTGAAGCATCATCAAACCCCTCCGGACCAAATATCCAATCGCCATATGAGATCATTGCTAAAATTATCAGGATTATTGCTTTTTTCATATCGACCTTTTTGCTTTGCCTTAATATTTGTAATTGTAATTTAATTTGTGGTGTGGATTTGGGCAAGGGTTTCGAACATCAAAAATTCAATTAACGGAAATTTGAGAAATATTCATCAATCTCTTCACGCATTTCTATACCTACTTCTTCAAAACAATCTAATAAATCATTGTAAGTGCCATTGCCACCTAAGAAATCCCAGAATTCTTCAGCAACTTTTAATTCCTTTTCCAAATCCAACATTCCTGCCATTGTCCATCTGCTGTAAGGTTTCGGAGCATAAGGATTATAGGGTAT